>DATEPG010000433.1:0-31280 GCA_035273265.1 Polyangiaceae bacterium | reverse complement strand
CAGCAACGTCCGGACGTTCGACCATTTTCTGCCCAGCGCCAAATCTTCGCTCGCACTGGCAGGCGTGAATCACGCTGCCGAGCGGCGTTTGACACGGCACGAGGCAGCCGACTATCCATGTGGCGTTGCCGCGCGTCGACGCGGAGATCGGCGCGGTCGTGCGCGCTTTGACCCAGCGCGAACTAGTCATTGCGTCGTTCGGCCTTCGGCTCGCAGTGATCGATGTGTGGCTCTGCACCGCAAAAGTCAGCGCAAAATCGACGAACAGCTAGCGGCGGCAAACAGTCGCTGAACGCTCAGGCATGCGCCTTCAGTGGCTCGTCGACGATTCGGCAGACGTATTGCCAATCCTAAGCCCTCATGAGAGAGTCCCCCCGTTGAGTGCGCGGTTGCGTTAACGAAAACACACGCTGAGGGTGCACAAAAGCCATAATTTTGGCTGCGCGTGCCAGGGTCGAGTAAAAAAGCTGTCTGGCAGAGGAACCGTCGCTGGCGAGCCTTCGCCAGCGAACGAAGCGCACGACTGTGCGCCGGCTAAGTTCAACGGGCTTAATTTTCTGCGCGCAGGTTGGCGCGCGCCAAGCAAGGTGGATTCGATTATGGGACGTAAAATTCAGGTTTGTGCGTTGAGTATGATTGCCGCCTTCGGTTACACGGCAACGGCATTTGCGCAGGTTGCGGCGGATGCCCCCAATACGACGGCGCCTGCTGCGCCGACCCCGGCCCCGACCGTGCCCCCTGAGGCGAAGACGGAGCCGGACGTGACCGGAGCCGCAGCCGCACCTGCCGCACCGCCAATCGCGCACGAGGCCACTCCGATGCCCGTAGCGCCCGCACCGGACGCCGCTCCTCCGACCGCTTTCGAATCGCTCAAGATCGAGTCCAAGAACGGCAGCGCCAGCCTGAAGGTGGGCTTGCTCTTGCAGCCCCAATTCGAAAACATTGGCAGCGACAACGCCGGTGCCGAGGGCAGCTCGAACAACCTGTTCCTGCGACGCACGCGTTTGCTGATCGGCGGCACACTGTTCAAAAACTTCGAATACTTCTTCGACACCGACTCGCCCAACCTGTTCAAGAGCGACATCCAAGGGGGCGCCGCCGGAAGCGGCGCGAAAGGCGGCATCGGCATGGCCGTCCAGGACGCGTTCATGACCTGGAAGGCCTACGAGGACATGGTCAAGTTCGACGTCGGCTACATGCTGACGCCAGGCGCTCACAACGCACTTCAGGGCGCCGGCACGCTCTTGGGCTTGGACTATTTCGCGAACTCATTCAACCACACGGCCTCGTTCAACACCGGTCCCAATGCAACGTTCCCCGTGAACGGCCGCGATACCGGCGTCCAAGTCCGCGGCTTGCTGCTCGACAATCTGATCGAATACCGCGCCGGTCTTTACCAAGGTCTGCGCAGGCCGGGCGTCGCTGCCGTGCCGCCTGATACCACTGGTGAGGTTGCCTCCCAAAACATGTTCCGCTTCGCCGGCCGCGTGCAGATCAACCTCTTGGACGCGGAAACGGGCTTCTTTTACGCCGGTACCTACCTCGGCAAGAAGAAGGTGGCCTCTGTCGGTGCGGCCCTCGACATGCAGAGCGACTACGTGCACTGGGCGGTGGACGGCTTCCTCGACATGCCCGCCGGCCCAGGTGGGGTGACCGCTCAGGTGAACTTCAGCAAGTGGAACGGTGGCGGCTTCACCAATCCCGCGCTGGCGAACCAGACGGCGATCATGGCCGAGGCCGGCTATCGCTTCGACGCCTTTCCGATCGCGCCGATCGTCAAATTCGAGCAACAAAATATCGCTGACAGCGACGCTGCCAACACGCGTATCGGCGGCGGTGTCGCCTGGTTCCCGTACGCTCACAACGTCAACCTGAAGGCGTTCTTCACGAACATCAACGCCAAGCCCAACATGGGCGACTCGCACAGCTACAATCAGTTCCAGCTGCAGGGGCAGCTGTACTTCTACTGAGCTGTTGAGTCGCGGAAGAGACGACCGCTTTTGCTGGTGGTTCTGACTCGGGCGAATCCGTCGCCGGTCCATTGTGCCCCAGCAAAAGCAGCCTGCGCGGCAGGTCGTCTCTTCCTTTCACCTGAGCGAGTCGCGCTCGACATACGAGCATCGAAGTCCACGGGTCACAGCAAGCTTGTGACCAGCGCGGTGCGCTAACTGCTAGGGACGCAGTCGGCTGGAAAATTGGCTCGGGGATGTTTCGAGAGTGGGCATGCTGCAAGCACTTCTGCCCCTGCGCTGACTTACCAGTATCAACGTCCGAAATGCGCTGAGTGTTTTTTCATGCTGGTAGTAGCGAGTCTGAAAATCAGCTATTGCAGTGAGTGCTTGGTGCGGCCCGGGTTTCGCGACCTCCAGCGATCTTGCACTCACGGCGTCGTGGGATGCCTGTCGGGCGCTCAATCCGCGAACTAAATTTTAGGGTAACGAAGGAGTAGTCCAGATGGCAAATACTGATGCAGTGCGCCCGATGAGTGGCGACGAGAAGCGAGTGATCTTCGCTTCTTCTCTCGGCACAATCTTCGAATGGTATGATTTTTACCTATTCGGCGTACTGACTGCGATCATCGGCGCGCAGTTCTTCGCTCCGCTCGACGAGGCCACGCGCAACATCTTCACGCTGCTGGCGTTCGCTGCAGGCTTTGCGGTGCGCCCGTTTGGCGCTCTCGTTTTCGGTCGGCTCGGTGATCTCGTCGGACGTAAATACACGTTCTTGGTCACCATCTTGATCATGGGCATCTCGACCTTCGCGCTCGCCTTTTTGCCCGGCTACAAGACCCTGGGCATCATGGCTCCGGTGATCTTGATCATGCTGCGCTTGCTGCAAGGGCTGGCGCTGGGCGGTGAATACGGTGGAGCCGCGACGTACGTGGCCGAGCACGCCCCCAACGGTCGCCGCGGCCTGTACACGAGCTGGATTCAGACCACTGCCACGGTCGGTTTGATGCTCGCCCTGATGGTCATCTTGGGTGCCCGCTTCTACGCCGGTGGTGGCGCGTTCACGCCCGAAGGCGAAAAGTCGTTCGCTCAGGAGTGGGGCGCTTGGCGGTTCCCGTTTGCCTGCTCGGGCCTGCTCTTGCTCGTCTCCGTCTGGATCCGCGTCAAGCTCTCCGAGTCCCCCGCGTTCCTCAAGATCAAGGCCGAAGGCAAAGTGTCCAAGGCGCCGCTGAAGGAGTCCTTCGGTGAGTGGAAGAACTTGAAGATCGTGATCTTGGCGCTGCTCGGCCTGACCGCGGGTCAAGCCGTGGTCTGGTACACCGGTCAGTTTTACGCCCTGTACTTCCTACAAACCTTCCTCAAGGTGGATGGTCCGACCGCCAACGTGCTGATCGCCGTGTCCCTGATCTTGGGCACGCCCTTCTTCGTGATCTTCGGCTCACTCTCGGATCGCGTCGGCCGTAAGCCGGTGATCATGGCCGGCTGCATCATCGCCGCTCTCACTTACTTCCCGCTGTTTCACGCGCTCACCTCGTTCGCCAATCCCAAGCTGCAGGCGGCAATCGAGAAGGCTCCCGTAACCGTGGTCGCGGCGCCTGAAGACTGCAATTTGGTGCTGAATTTGACGGGTACGGCGAAGTTCACCACGCCCTGCGATACCTCGCGCACCTGGCTCGCAAACGCTGGCGTCAACTACGACAAGGTCGACGGCCCGGTCGGAACCCCAGCGACGGTGAAAATCGGCGAGAAGGCCGTTGTCGGCTACGACGGCACGGCGCCCAACGCCAAGGACGAGAAGGCTCGCTTCGAGAAAGAAGTCCGCGGGGCACTGACCGCGGCGGGTTATCCCGCGAAGGCCGATCCGATCGAGGCGTTCTCTGGAAACTGGCTCATGCTCGTGTTGATTCTCACGATCATGGTCATCTACGTGACCATGGTGTACGGGCCGATCGCGGCCATGCTCGTGGAGATGTTCCCCACCCGTATTCGCTACACCTCGATGAGTTTGCCGTACCACATCGGCAACGGTTGGTTCGGTGGCTTCTTGCCGGCGATCTCCTTCTCGATCGTCGCCGCCCAGGGCAACATCTACAGCGGGCTTTGGTATCCCATCATCATCGCCAGCCTCACCTTCGTGATCGGCATGCTGTTCGTGAAGGAAACCAAAGACAGCCTAGTCTACCACGCGGATTGACCGTTCTGACGACTCCGCGGATGATGCGGAGTCGGCGACTGCCGCTCTGCTGGCGGTTCTGGACTTTCGCGAGTTGTCGCAGGTCCACCGTGCCCCAGCAGCAGCGGCCCTCGCTCCAGGTCGTCTCTGCCCCGCTGCGCTCGCCGGCAGACGACGCATGGCCGAGGGCCGAGCGACCAACGACCATCGGCATGCTTTCTGCTAGAGCCGAGCATGCCAGCAAAACACAAGCCATCGAGGCGCCCGGGCCAATCGGGCTTCGAGCGCGTGCTCGAGAACGCGGCTCGTCGGGTAACGGATTGGGCGGGTAGCACGAGCGCGTTTGCGCTCTCGGCGTCCATCGTTCTGCTCTGGGTGCTGACCGGTCCGCTCTTTCACTACTCGGACACCTGGCAACTCGTGATCAACACCGGCACGACCATCGTGACGTTCTTGATGGTGTTCCTGATCCAGCGCTCGCAGAACAAAGACTCACTCGCGTTGCACCTCAAGCTGAACGAAATCGTCGCCGCCATGAAGGGCGCCAGCAACCGCTTGATCGATGTCGAATCGCTCAGCGAGAGCGAGCTCCGTGCGTTGCACACCCACTACGAAACCTTGGCCCGCATGGCGAAGCGCGAGATCGACCTCTTGTGTTCCCACTCGGTCGAAGAAGCTGAACATCGCCACCAGCGCAAAGCGGCGGCCGAAAAGGCCGACGAGCACGCAGCGAGCTCCAAGAATACCTGACTGGCAGCTGAATTCAGGGACTGAGGATAGACCGTGTAGAGCTCAATCGCAGCGTGTCCTACACGAAGCGGGCGCTGGGTCGTTCAGGGCGCGTGTCGGTGAGACACTGTGGGTTCTTGCAGCGCGGGAGGGATTGGGCGACCCTGAGTTGTCGCCCGAGTTTCCCGCCTGTGCCAGAGCGCCACAAAATTGGGCCGGTTTTGTGGCTATGGTCGGCGCGCTCGCTAGTTGTTACGACACGCTCGGTGTCGTGTGGTAACCCTAGTTGGGGTGGATCCCGCTAGCGCCCCCCGTAAAACGGAGAAAGCGAAGACGTCGCTTTGATTATCGTCTGCAATTCTTGCTCGGCGCAGTATTCGGTCAACGACGCGAAGGTGCGCGGCAAGTTGGTTCGCATTACCTGCAAGCACTGCACTACGGCGATCGTCGTCGATGGCAGGAACATGTCGGACGCCGAGGTCGCGTCCCACAAACCGATGGCCAGCTATCCCTTGCCTCGTCGCGACGAGTCGATCGTGGCTGCCATGCCGCAATCGCTCGCGCCCGGCCGAGACCGCTCGCCCGCGTCGGCACCTAAGAATGCGCCCGTGGCTGCCCCGGCCTGGGCACCGCTGCCTTCCGCGATGCGTGAGGACGACCAGACCATGGTCACGCGCTCGAGGTTCGGGGACGACACGTCGGTTCACGACGAGCGAACCGTGATCGGCCAAATCCCGAAAGAGGCGCTCGAATTCGAGCGGATGTTCGCGCAGCGGACGCAACCGCCTCCGCCGGACGCGCCGAGTAAACCGGCACCGGCACCGGCAGCGCCGGTGGCCGGCTCTCCACCTTTGCCATCGTTTGCTTCCGAACCGCCGGCTACTCCGGATCCGCCAGAGGCGGCGACCGCATCGGATGCGCCCCCCGCATCGGACGCGCCCCCCGCATCGGACGATCCCGATGACGAAACGGACAACGTTCCGCAGGAAGGCTTTTCGCTCTCGGAGCCGCCCACTCTCGGCAACCAGCCGACCAGCGACACGCGGGGCCTAGTTACGATGGCCGAGGTGACGCACCCCAGCGTTGCGCGCGCGGTGACCGCGCGTCGCCTGAGGGTGACCTTGATCACCGTCGTAGTGCTGGCAGTCTTGGTGGCCTTGTTCGTGATTCGGATGCCGCGCTGATCCAAGGCAGATGGCGGCGTACGGAGCGATCGAAGCCGGCGGAACCAAGTTCGTCTGCGCGGTCGGGACTGGGCCCGCAGATCTGAGCGCAGAGGTCCGCTTTCCGACCAAAAGCCCCCAAGAAACCCTCGATCGGTGCATCGAGTTTTTTGGCTCACAAGCCAAGATCGATGCTTTGGGAATCGGCTGCTTTGGTCCGATCGAGTTGCGCAGCGAGGCGCGACGCTACGGTCATGTCACCAGCACGCCAAAGCTCGGCTGGACCAACGCCGACATCGTGGGGCCACTGCGCCGAGCGCTTTCGGTGCCCATCGGCTTCGATACCGACGTCAACGCGGCCATCCTCGGCGAATCTCGCTGGGGAGCGGCGCGAACTCTCGATACGGCGATCTACATCACGATCGGTACCGGTATCGGTGGCGGCGCGTTGGTCGGCGGTCAGCTCGCGCACGGCTTGGTGCACCCGGAAATGGGCCACCTCCTCGTCCCGCGCGAGCCGGATGATCTCGCCTTCTCTGGTGACTGCCCATTTCACGGCGGGCGCTGTTGGGAAGGCCTCGCCTCCGGGCCCGCGCTGGAACGCCGCTGGGGAAAGCCCGCCGAATCATTGCCTGCCGATCACCCCGCCTGGGATCTCGAAGCGCGCTACATCGCGTCCGCTCTGACCAGCCTGGTACTCGTGCTCTCGCCCGAACGCCTGATCCTCGGTGGCGGCGTGATGCAGGTCAGCGCGCTCTTCCCCCTCGTTCGCCACCATCTCACCCGCTCGCTCGCAGGCTACGTCCAAGCCGACCAGCTCACGGAACACATGGACCAATACGTGGTTCCGCCACTTCTCGGCACGCGCTCCGGCATCGCCGGCGCCATCGCTCTAGCCGAACGCGCGGCCCTCGGCAGCACCTGAGCCGTGCCTGCCTGCGCATCGTGGAGAAGGGGCGATCGCGATCCCGCAGCGCAGCTCGCGTTGCGCTAGGTTCCGCCCTTGGACGCCGAAGGCTGTGCAGGCTGAGACGGGATGGGTGACCATCAAAAAACTCTCTGCCTGTCCGGCACGGGCAGGAGAGGGACCTAGGCGGCTAGTCCCGGGCCGAGGCTTGTTCTGGGATGTGAGCGGCTTCTACGATGCTGGCCAAGATTGCGTGGGCTGCGTCGTTGAGGTGGGTGCCGTCACCGGAGTCGTAGCTTGGTTTGATGAAGCCATTGGGCGCGGCAAACGGCGTCCAGAAGTCGAGTGTGCGCGGCGCGAATTTCTTGGTAATTGCGTCTCGCGCGCGCATTAGCTCGTCGAGTTGGCCCGAGTCGTTGAAATTTCGCGGTTGGGTCGTGCTGATCCAGAGCGGTACGCCAGCGCCCGTCGTCGAGGTTGCGATCCGATCGTAGTTCGCTAGCTGCTCGGCGAGCGGGTAATCGTTGGCTTGGTCGTTGCTCGGCAGGTTGACGATGATGGCGTTCGGGTTCAACGCGAGTGCGGCGGTGATGTTCCTGCCAATCGCCGGCGCGGGGCGATTCGGCGGGGGCACATAGCCGGTGGCTTGGAGCTCGAACGTCGATTGTCCTCCCATGGCCAAATTCACGAGCGTAACGTTCGGAAATCGTTCCGCCAAGCGTGCCTTGTACCGCCACACCCAAGCATTCTTTGGCTGTTTGGGGCCCGTGCCGGCTGAGGTGGACGAACCAAGTACGACGATCAGACCGCGTACGGAATGGTCGACTGGGCGCGCTTGCCCCGTGTCAGCGCTGTTCGCTAGTGAGTTCGCGCGGCTGCCCGAGCTCGAGCGCGCTGAATTTTCTGTGCAGCCCGCCGCCAAGAACAGCAGCAGGCACGCGCCGGCCACGTCACGATCGGAGCTCCTCATGGGTGATGCTGCTCGCTTTTGAATCAGTGCCATTGAACCAGGTCCATTGTTTTTGCGGCCGAGCGGAATCAACTCGGGTTTCGCCATTGCATCGGCAGTGATTCGTTTCAGAGGCCTTTCGGACGTGGTAATGCTGGCGGGCGCTGCAGTTTAGTTTTTTGGGGGCACACCGCCATGCTCGAACCGACGCACCGTCCGCTGTACAGAGTACATCGCCTGCTGCTCGGGTCGTTGCTGCTCGGCTGCGGACTCGGAGCCGCATCACTCACCGGCTGTGGCGCGCGGTCGTCGGTCGATCTGCTCGACCAGAGCCCGCTAGGCGGCGCGGGATCTCGAGCCAATCCCCCGGCGGGGAGCGCAGGAGCGCCGTCTGTTGCGGGAGCACCGTCTGTTGCGGGAGCACGGTCTGTTGCGGGAGCGCCGTCTGTTGCGGGTGCGCCCGCTCAAGGAGGCGCGGCCCCAGCCTGTGAGGCTGTCAGCGTTGCCATTGACGAGCTGCGTCCGGCGCTCACGCTGGTGGTCGACCAATCGCTCAGCATGCGCTTTCGCTATCCAGATGAGCAGAGCCCGGCTACCCGTTGGTCGCTCGTTGGGGATGCGTTGTTCGATCCGACGTACGGCGTCGTGAAGCAGTTCGAAGCCAGCGTTCGCTTCGGGATCGCGTTCTTCACCTCCTTTGGCAATAACTGCCCGATCCTGAATCAGGTCCAAGCGCAGACGCGCAACTATGCCGCGCTGAACATGCTTTACCGCAGCCTGCGGCCGCAAGGGGACACGCCCACGGGGGATGCACTGCAACAGGTCGTTTCGGAGCTGGAAATGACCCCTAGCCGGGGGCCACGCTCGATCCTCCTGGTCACCGACGGCAATCCGGACACCTGTGCGCAGCCGAACCCCGACGAAGGCCAACCGCAAGCCGTGGCTGCCGCGCAACGAGCCTACGAATCTGGCATCGACTTGTATGTGCTCGGCATCTCCAATGGCATTGCCGGGCAGAATTTGCAGGAGCTGGCCAACGCCGGCAAAGGTCGACCGATCGACGCGGTCTGGGGCGTCGATGCCGATGCCGCTCAGCCCTTCCAAGCGAGTGATAACGTGCTGGGGCTCACGGTGCAGCTGTCCGAACTCCTGAATCGGATCCCGCTCTGTGAAGTGCGCTTGCAGCGCGACGTCACGTCGAACGAGGTGAGCCGCGCTCGGGTGCATCTGGATGGCGAGCAGCTCCAGTACGGTGTCGCCGATGGCTACCTGTTGCAGGACGCGCGCCATCTGGCCATCGTGGGCAAAGCGTGTGAGGCGATCAAAGCCGGTGGCCGCCAGTTGAGCGTTCGCATCTCCTGCGATTAACCGGCATTTCCCGGCTTCTTTGCCCAAAACGCGGCCTTCCGGCCGTTCGTCTTTTTTGGCGCGCGGGCTGGTACGCTAGCCACCATGAGCCGATTTTGGGGTTGGGTCGTGTTGCCGCTGGCAGTCGGCCTCCTATTGCTGCTGCTGTCGTTCGACGCGCGTGCGGAGCGACTCGACCCCAAACAGGCGCCCGAGCCGTTGCGACCTTGGACGTCTTGGGTGCTCGCGGACAAGCCGAACGAGCTGTGTCCGTCCATGCAAGGCTCGCTGGACGTCGTGCATTGCGCCTGGCCGACGGCGCTTTCGCTCAGCTTGGGCGAAAAGGGCGGAGGCTTCGAGCAGCGCTGGCATTTGGACGCACGTGCCTGGATCCCGCTGCCCGGCGATGCCATTCGTTGGCCGTTGAACGTGACGGAGGGCGGCAAAAAGCTGGTCGTGGTGGAGCAACGGGGCGTGCCGAGTGTCGAGCTCGCGCCAGGCGAGCACACCATCGTCGGTGTGTTCGCTTGGGACTCCCTGCCGGATTCGCTACAGGTGCCAGTCGAGACGGGCATCGTCTCCTTGCTATTGGACGGGGCGCGCGTGGGCGAGCCGCGCCGCGATCAGTCGGGCCGCGTCTTTTTGCAGAAGACCAGCGTCGAGACCGAAGGGGAGCGGCTCGAGGTCGTGGTTCATCGCCGAGTCACGGACGATGTACCGCTCTTGCTCACGACGCGGGTAGTGCTCAATGTTTCCGGCAAGAGCCGCGAGCTGGTCCTGGGGAAAGCATTGCCTGCGGGCTTCACGCCCATGTCGATCACCAGCGACTTGCCGGCGCGCATCGAGCCCGACACGCGTCTACGCGTGCAAGCCCGCCCCGGCACTTGGACGATCGAGGTAACGGCGCGCAGCGAGGGCCCAGTCACGGAGCTGACGCGACCGACCCCGGACGGCCCCTGGCGTGATGGCGAGGAGGTTTGGGTGTTCGAGGCCAAAAACGCGCTGCGCCTGACCTCGGTGGACGGCGTGCGTGCGATCGATCCGCAGCAAACGTTGCTGCCCGAGGCTTGGAAGTCACTGCCGAGCTACGCGATGGCCTTGGGCGACAAGATGCGTCTCGTCGAGAAGCGCCGCGGTGATGTAGAGCCCGAACCGGATCGCCTCTCGCTCTCGCGGACGCTCTGGCTCGACTTCGACGGCGCAGGCTACACGGCGAACGACACCATCACTGGCACGTTGCAGCGCGCGACTCGCCTCGAGATGCAACCGCCGACGGTGCTCGGTCGTGTAGCTATCGACGGCAAGGATCAGTTCATCACTCACTTGGAAAAAGACCCGAACAAGGCGGGCGTCGAGGTTCGCCAAGGGCAGCTCTCCGTGTCCGCGGACAGCCGCATCACTGGCGATGCACGCAACATCCCTGCCGTCGGCTACGATCACGACTTTCACGAAGTCTCCTCCACGCTGCACATCCCGCCGGGTTTTCGGCTGTTTCACGCCTCCGGCGCCGACGAGGTGCCGGGTACCTGGATCCGACACTGGACATTGCTCGAGTTGTTCCTGGTGCTCGTGCTCTCGCTGTCGTTCGCGAAGCTGTTTGGTCGCGCCTGGGGTGCGCTCGCCTGTTTGACGTTCACGCTCGTGTTTCCAGAGACCGACGCGGCGCGTTGGTTGTGGGCCGCGGCACTCGCAAGTGAAGCGCTGGCGCGCGTCATCCCGGCCGGCAGAGCGCGCGTGGCGTGCACGGTCGTGCGTTTGGGCGCGCTCTTGATCTTGCTACTCAACACACTGCCGTTCGTCGTGCAGCACGTTCGCGAAGGGATCTATCCGGCGCTCGCAGACAACGAAGCGGGCGGCAGTTCGATGGTCCGAGGCGGAGATCTCTTCGACGCCAAAAGCGAGCTGGCTCCGCCACCACCAGCCGACTCAGCAGTCGCCGCGGCGCCGATGGAAGCGCGCGATGGCGCGCAGCGTGAACAGCAGGAGGAACTTTCCGCCGCGCGTCCGCCGTCCAGCGCCGGCCTGCCGGCGATCGGCGGCCTCGGGAGGCCCGGGTCATCGAAGCAGTCCGCGAGCGCAAGCTATCGGCAGTTCAAGGACGCCTACGACCCGAACGCGATGGTCCAAACTGGGCCGGGTCTGCCCAAGTGGCATTGGTCGACCACCAGTATCACCTTCAGCGGACCGGTCGAGCGCACGCAGCGGCTGCACTTCTACTTCCTATCGCCGCCGGTCAATCTGCTGCTCGCTTTGCTGCGCGCCGTGTTGCTGACTCTGCTGTTCGCTCGGCTGCTGCCCTTCGGCACCGCGCGCCTGCCAGGCTTCGGACGCCCCGCGGCCGCGTTGGCGGCGCTGGCTTTGGTCTTCACGTTGGCCCCCGCAGCGCGCGCGGAAATTCCCAGTGACTCACTGCTCGAGCAATACAAAGGGCGGCTGCTGGCCAAGCCGGACTGTGCGCCGACCTGCGCGTCTAGCTCGCGCATGCTGCTCGATGTGCACGCCAATCTGCTACGTGCACGGCTCGCAATCGAAGTGAGCGCGACCACTGCCGTACCGCTCCCGGGCGGCGCGGAACAATGGTTGCCCGAGCGAGTGTTGGTCGACGGCAAGCCGGCTCAGGGACTGCTGCGCTCGGCAGACGGACAACTCTGGTTGCGGCTTTCCCCCGGCGCGCACGATGTCAGCGTCGAGGGTGCCCTGCCTGGCCGAGAATCGCTGCAGATCGCTCTGCCCATGAAGCCGCATCACGTTCAGTTCAACGTCGAGGGCTGGTCGCTCGAAGGCGTGCACGAAGACGGCTTGGCCGATGATCATTTGCAGCTTACGCGCGCGGTCAGCGAAGGCAGCGGCAAGGGCGCCGCGCTCGCGGCTGGCACGCTGCCGCCTTTCGTGCGCGTCGAACGCACGCTCCAGATCGGACTCAACTGGCAGGTGAGCACGCGCATCCTACGCGTGACTCCGGTGGGCAGCGCGGTCGTGCTCGAGGTGCCGCTGCTGTCCGGTGAATCGGTCACCACGCCGGACGTGCGCATCGCGCAAGGCAAGGTCCTGGTCAACATGGCGCCCGACGCCACGGAAGTGAGCTGGCAATCGGTGCTCGAACAGCGCTCGCCCGTGACGCTGGTGGCGCCCAAGGTGAACGGTTGGATCGAGGTTTGGCGGCTAGATTTGAGCCCGATTTGGCACGCTACGCTGCAAGGCGTGCCGGTCGTTCACGGGCAAGCCTCGGCGCGGATGCCCGAGTGGCGACCTTGGCCGGGCGAGACCGTGGCGGTCAACTTGTTGCGACCGGCGGGCATCAGCGGTCAAACTCTGACCATCGACAGCAGCAGCTACGAGCTGCGCCCCGGACTGCGTGCGACCGACGCGACCCTCGCTTTCAGCTTGCGCTCGAGCCGTGGCGGCGAGCACGTGCTGCGCTTGCCGGAGGGAGCTGCGCTGGAGTCCGTCACGGTCAACGGCTCCCCGCAACCGCTGCGCCAACAAGGCCGAAACGTTACCCTCGCGGTCGTACCCGGCTTGCAAAATGTCGCGCTCTCGTTTCGCTTGCCGCAAGGGATTAGCGCCTCGTTCAGCGTTCCGGCCGTGGACTTTGGCACCAAAACCGTGAACGCCAGCACCAGCATTCGCCTGTCGGATTCACGCTGGGTGCTGTTCCTGCGCGGTCCGAGACTGGGACCAGCCGTGCTGTTTTGGAGCCTGCTCTTGGTGCTCGTGCTGGTGGCGGTTGGCCTCGGACGAATCACTTGGGTGCCACTCAAGCGCTACGAGTGGATGCTGCTCGCCATCGGCCTCTCGCAAATCCCGCTGCCCGCTGCGGCTTTGGTCATCGGTTGGTTGGTCGCGCTCGGCTTCCGCCGCGCGCACCCCGCACAGCGCCCGTACCTTTTCGACCTGGGGCAATTGGCGCTGGTCGGCTGGACCCTGACGGCACTGGTGATCCTCGTGTACGCGGTGCAGCAGGGCCTGATGGGAACGCCCAACATGCAAATCCAAGGCAACGGCTCCTCTACCGAGCTCCTGCAATGGTTCGACGATCGCACGGCTGCCATCGCCGACCAGCCCTACGTGCTCTCGGTGCCGATGCTTGCCTACCGCGGGGTCATGTTGGCATGGGCGCTTTGGTTGGCCGTTTCGCTGTTGGGCTGGCTGCGTTGGGGTTGGCTCAGTTTCTCCAGCGGCGGCTTTTGGAAGACTCAGCCAAAACCCGCATTCGCGAGGCCCCTAGTGCCCGCAGCGCAGCCAGTCGCTCCGCCAGCAAGTGAAGCTCCGAACGTCCCACCGTCTACGGGCGGCGAAGGCTGAGGCGATCCGAAACGAACACCCGGCGCAACGCTCGGGTGCTGAGCGTTGCATCCTGTCGCAGCGACTTGCCGTCGGTTCACGTGCCGACTGACGCGCCACTCCATACTCGCCGAGGGAGTGTTGGTTCGACTGGAGCGTCTCGGCAGCGTGCGTGCTCAAGCTGTCTCGAACTTCACCGGGTGGAGTTCGCTTCCGTGCGTGAGCTTCGTCGTAGAACGCGGGCTTTCCAGGCTCGCCGCTGAGGGAGTGTTGGTTCGACTGGAGCGTCTCGGCAGCTTTGGTGCGTGCTCGCAGGTGATTCGCGCACACAGGGTGTGGCGCGGCAACGTCGAGCGCGTTGCTGCGCGTATCACTTGCTCGCCCGCGGAGCTGGAAGAGCGCATGCTGCACCTGGAGCTGGGGTTTTCATCGCTCTTTACCTATTGTGTCGAAGCGTTGGGAATGAGTGAAGGCACGGCTGGCCGCCGCGTTGCGGCGGCGCGGGTGTGTCGACGATTTCCGGAAGTGTTCGAGCGGGTGAGTCGCGGCGAATTGCACTTGTGTGCTTTGTGCGCGCTCGCGCCGCACTTGAGCGCGGGAAACGCGGGTGAGCTGTTTGAGGCGTGTCGGGGCAAGACTCGGCGACAGATCGAGGAATTGCTCGCTGCGCGGTTTCCGCGGCCGGATGTGCGGGAGCAGATCCGGCGTTTGCCCGTGCGCGTAGTACCGGTGGTACCCGTGGCAGCCGTCGAACAAGCTTCGCGGTCGTCGCGATCGAGCGCTTCGCTTTTCCCGGCGAATTCAGAAGCTCCGGCATTCGTGCCGAATTCTGCACCCATGCCCGTTGGCAAACGTGGGCGTTACGTGGCCGTGGCAGTGCGGCGAGAAGTTCACCATCGCGACCACGGTCGGTGCGCGTTCGTTTCGGCGGAGGGGCGGCGCTGTGATGCGCGGGCACTGCTCGAGTTCGACCACGTCCAGCCCTTGGCACGGTTTGGCGCGACCGAGGCTCGGAACATCCGTTTGCTTTGCCGAGCGCACAATCTCTTGCATGCTCGAAACTGCTTCGGCCCGCTGCACATTGTGGCGAAAATAGCCGCCAGCGAGCGTCCCGTTCTTGCGAGTTATCGAGTGAAGCCCTGAGGCGCTGTCGGATGAGCGTCTTTAGCGGCTAGGCCGCTGCCTGGCCGAGCGAGCCCAGGAAGCGCGCTCGCTCTTCGCCGGTCGGCACGAGGCACGCGGGAGCGCGGATTCGATAGCGCACCTTGGCGAATGCCCGATAGCCTGCGTCGCGCAGGAACGCGGGGACGAAGCGTAGCGCGCTCAAAAGCCGCCATGGTCCGCCGACGTAACTGAGCACCCGTAGCAGAGCCGACGAAAAGATGTCGGCGCGCACGCGGCCGTCGCGGAGTTCGGTCCAGAGCAGGGAGTCGACGTCAGCAGGTACGCCGGCGAGCGCGCGTAGCTCGCTGCCGATCGGGCTCTCGATTGGGGCGAAGCGCAACGAATGCGGGCGCTCATGCGCCAGCACCCACTGCACGGCTTGGCTGCATACGCCGCAGTTTCCGTCGTAGAGCAAGATAGGTCCGTCTTGGAGCACTTCGGAGGAGAGCATCGGCCGTTGACGAAGTGTGGGGCGGATTTCGCTCCTTGCCCAGCCAATGTCCCGCGCCAACCGAGCGTGCCAAGCAACACTCGGAAACATGCGGCAATTCGAGTGTCGCCGGACACTCGCCAGGTTTCTTGCAGATTGCTCGCTTGGGAAATCGTGCGGATTGCCGGATATCAGGGCTTGGCCTCTGGCGAGATCCGCCTGCTACTTGCGCGTCACCGCCAACTGGCTTTCGGGACAGTAGCGCGGCGCTGCTAGTTTTCGTAAAGAGTTGTGGGTTGCCCGTATTGGGATTGAGCATCGAGACGACTCGGGAGGATCCATGGAGACAAGTAGGAAACGAACGTTGAGCGCGCTCGCGGAAGACGCTGACTCGAGCGGGGGGCCGAGCTCTCAACCGCAATCCGGAACGGTACTTCGCTGGGATGCGGTGCTCTCGTGCGACGACGAGCCGACTACCAAATTTCCGCAGGAGTTCGCGCGGGCCGTTTTGCTCGATCACCTCCGTGAGTTTTGCGCAGCGTGGCCCGATCAGCCGCACCCCGCGTTGAACGGCGAGACGCCGCGTCGCCGAGCGGCGGCCCCTGAGGGGCTCGAGCAAGTGGAGGCGCTGATCGACGAGATGGAGCAGCAAGCCCAGGGTACGCCCGTAGCGGAAGCGTGGAACTTCGAGCGCCTGCGCCTCGAGTTGGGTCTTGCCCCCGTGCTCCGCGGTGTCGGCACGACGAAAGCCCGCTGACCAGCGCAGTGTCAGAGGCGGGTCCCTCGAACCACCCGCCCTGACGATTTTATACCTGAACTAACGCTCAGGGTCGCAATTCGACAGGGAGAGGGCTTGACGTTATTGAGTGAGGCCTCATTAATTCGCTGTGACCCGCTCTCGCGGAAATTTGCCTGCCCCTGCCCCTGCGCCGATCGGCGCTCGACGTGGCCGCCCCCCTAGCATCGACTCCGAGCGCCTGCTCGGCGTGGCGCGTGATGTGTTTCTGGAGCAGGGGATCCGAGCGACGACGCTCGAGGTGGCCGAGCGCGCCGGTGTCTCGGAGGGCGTGCTCTTTCACCGCTTCAAGTCGAAGGAGGGACTGTTCAGTGCCGCCATGGACTTCGACCAGGAAGAGGCGCCGCGGCGCGTGCTCAAGGCCGTCGAAGAGCTCCAGGAGCAAGCCGGGGTCGAACCACGCGAGGCGATCATTCGGCTCGCAACGATGCTCGTCGAGGTCGGGCGGGTGGCGCTGCCCATCATGATGATGTCGTGGTCGAACCCGCAGCCGTGCACCGGGCTCCTGTTCGACAAAAAGCGCTCGAAGTTGCGGGACATTCTGAAAGCGCTCGGCGGCTACTTCGAGTCACAAATGCAACGGGGCGAGCTCAGGCAGATGGATTCAGAAGTGCTCGCCCGGACGCTACTCGGCTCGGTGCACCATTTCGTGCTGACGCGCATCCTGCTGGAAGAGGGTGATAGTACGCTCATGCCGGAAGGCGTGTTCGTGCGCGGCCTAGCCGATCTACTCATGAACGGCGCCGTCGCTATCGAAGCGCCGCCGCCTCGCAACGCACGCTTCGCCGCACGATCGTGATCGCGTGATCGTGACCCCCGGCGCCTACGCAGAACCAAGAGCAGAGAGTGAGCCCGATGACCCCCCGACGATGGACAGCCGTTCGCCGCCATTTATTGAGTTCCAGCTTACGAATCTCTTCGGCCGCGGCATTGCTGCTGGCGACCGGCCAGGCCAGCGCGACTCAGCCGCTCGAGACGTTCCTCGAGGCGGCTCGCACCAATAGCTACGAAGTGCGCGAGCAGCTCGCCACGGTCGAGCAGCGGAACTGGGAGAAGGAGTCGGTGTTCGGTCGGCTGCTGCCTTCATTGTCGGCACGCGGCGTGTACACGCGCAACCAGTACGCGGCCGTGATCCCTCCCGGGCCCTTGTCGATGAACGGGCTCACGATCACCCCGCAGAATCAGCTCGATCTGTTCCTTCAGCTCGACGTGCCCCTGATTGATCTCGCCAATTACCAGCGCGTGGGGCAGGCGCGGCACCTAGCGAAGGCCTCGAGCGCGCAGCTCGAGCTTTCACAGAATGACGTTCAGCGCGTGGTCGCACGCGCCTATTATGCTTACGTCGGAAGTGCTGCGCTCGTTCAGGCTGCCGAGCGCAGCCAGAAGATCGCTGAAGACAACCTCGCCTTCGTCAGCACACGCCACGAAATCGGCGTCGCCACCGAGCTCGACCGCGAGCGAGCGCGCGCGAACCTCGAGCAGAGCAAGCAGGATAGGGCTCAGGCTGAGCTGATCGGCATCACCGCTGGCCGCAACCTGGAGACGGTCTCGGGCATCGCGCCCACTCCGGTCGTCGAGTATCCGGTGGATGATTTGCATCCCGAAGCTCCGCTCAGCACCTGGCTCTCGAACAAGGATACACCCAGCGATCGCATTCAGGCCGAACTCGGCCGTGCGGCGACCTCAGCCAAAAAGGCCGCCGCGTTTGCTCTTTTGCCGACTCTCTCGGCGAACGCCCAGGAGCGCATCACCAACGCCACCGGCTTTACCGGCCGTACCAGCGCCTACATGGTGCAAGGTGTGCTCTCGTGGCGGCTCGACTACAGCGCGTACTCGACCGCACAAGCTCAGGCTAGCGCCGCTGACGCACAGAAAGTGCGCTCCGAACGCGCGCGGCGCGGTGTCGAGGACGACATCTTCGATGCCTTCGAGCGCGTGCGTACCGGGATCGTGAAGAGCGCTTCGGCGCGTGCCCAAGCCCAGGCCGCGCTCCGCGCAGAAGAGCTCGCGCTCGCCCGTTACCAGTCGGGTGCGCTCACGCAATTGGACGTCACCCAAACGCAACGCGACGCTTTCCAGGCCCAGGCTTCGCGCATCCAGGCCGACGCCGACCTGCTCTACTCGCGCGTGGTCTTGCGCCTTGCGGCCGGCAAGCCTCCGCGCGTCGAGGCGTCTGCGCAGGCTTTCGTTGCGGCCAAGGACCTCGGCCCACAGCCGCCGGTCGCACCCAGCGACGCATCCGTACCCGCAGACGCATCCGTGCCTGCACCCGCACCACCCGCACCCGCCGCCGCGCCGGCACCCCGTTGAACGCCATGTCCATCACACTTCGCCGCCTCTTCCCTCACTTTGCTGGGCTCACGCTGTCTGCCTCGCTGGTCGTCGTTGCCGTGGCAGCGCCGGGCTGCAAACGCAAGACAGACGCCGCGCCCGCGCCCGCCGCGCCCGCCGTCGCGGTCGCGACCGATGTGGTAACGAACATCGAAACGCCGCGCACGCTGCGGCTCACCGGCACGCTGCGCGGTGAGCGGGAAACCGATTTGGCCGCGAACGTCGCCGGGCGCGTCTTGAGCGTCAAGATCGAGCGTGGGCAGCGCGTGGCCAAAGGTGAGCTGATCGCACAGGTCGACGTGACTGGCGCGGCGCTGGCACTCGCCGAAGCACGCGTCGCCGTGCAAACCTCGAAGACACAGGAAGCCATCAACCGCACGGATTGCGATCGCTACGAGCGGCTCAAGGCGAGCAACACGGTGACCGAACTCGAGTACGATCAGGTGACGGCCAAGTGCAAGACGGCCCCGCTCAATCGTGAGGCGGCCGAGGCGCGCCAAAACATCGCCGCCAAGAACGTCGGTGACGGCAGGATCCGTTCGCCGTTCGCCGGTGTCATCACGGATCGCTACATTCAGGTGGGCGAGTATGTGCAGGCGTCGACCCGCGTCGCCTCTTTGGCTCAAGTGGCCGACCTGCGGCTCGAGTTCAGCTTACCCGAGCAGAACTACCCAGACGTTCAAGTAGGACAAAATATGGGATTTCGCGTGGCGGCCTACGGTACCCAGCTGTTTTCTGGCACGGTTTCGCACATCTCCGGCGCCGTGCGCGAGACCCGCGACGTGCTGGTCGAGGCGAGCGTCAAGAACCCCGAGCACAAACTCTTGCCCGGCATGTTCGCCGACGTCGAGCTCACGGTCGGTAAAGAAACGCTGCCCTCGATTCCGAAAGCCGCGGGCTTCCAGGCCAACGGCAAGCTCAACGTGTTCGTCGTGCAGGGCGGCGTGCTCGTGCAGCGGGTGTTGCAGGTTGGTCCTGAGGTCGAAGGCCGCTTGTCCGTTCGGCGCGGCGTGGTGGCCGGAGAGCAAGTGGTCGCAAGCTACAGTCCCGAACTCAAGAACGGGCAGCGCGTGAAATGACCGAGCTCATGGCGAACCTGAGTGATAGCGACCGAGCGAGCGAAAGGAACGCCCTCCCATGCAATGGTTAGCAAGAGTCTGCGTTCAGAGACCGGTGCTGGCATCGGTGCTCATGTTGGTGATTTTGGTGCTCGGTACCGTTGGCTACCGCGGCCTCGGCGTCGATCAGTTCCCGAACGTGGACGTGCCGGTGGTGGTCATCACCACGCAGCTCCCGGGCGCGGCGCCGGAAGAGATCGAGACCGACGTCACCGACAAGATCGAAGGCGCGGTCAATCAGATCTCGGGTGTGGACGACCTCAACTCGGTATCGAGCGAAGGCGTCTCGCAGGTCGTGATCATGTTCAAGTTGGACAAGGACACCAATGTCGCGGCCCAAGAGGTGCGCGACAAGGTGAACACCGTCCTGCGTGAGCTGCCGAGCGGTATCGAACAACCGATCATCAGCAAGGTCGAGCCGAGCGCGGCTCCGGTGCTCTACCTCGGCGTGCGCGGCAAGGGCCAGAGCATGCGCGACCTGACCGAGGTCGCCGACAAAAAAGTGCGGCGTCAGCTGGAGACCATCCTCGGCGTCGGCAAGGTCACGCTGATCGGCGGTCGCGAGCGGCAGATCCACGTGCGCATGGATCCGCTCGCGCTACGCGCCGCGGGCCTCACGGCCATCGACGTGATGCACACGCTGCAGCAGCAGAACTTGATGACGCCGGGCGGCAACTTGGAGACCGGTCCGGAGAGCGTCACGCTGCGCATCGACGGCCGGGTCACCTCGGTAGACGCCGTGGGGCGGCTGGTCATGCGCGCCAAGGATGGTCGCATTTTGCGGCTTTCGGACGTGGCCCGTGTGGTCGACGACCAAGAGGCGATCGAGAGCCTCGCCCGCTACGACGGCGAAGAGGTCGTCGTGCTCTCGATCGTCAAGCAAGCCGGTACCAATACGATCGAGGTCGTCGACAACATTCAGAAGCGCATCGCGAGCCTGAGCCAGTCGTTGCCGCCGGGCATGGAGCTCAAGGTCATTCGCGACAACTCACAGTCGATTCGTACCAGCGTCAGCTCGGTGATCGAACATCTGATCGTCGGCGCGCTGCTGGCTGCGGCCGTCGTCTTGATCTTCCTCGGCAATGGTCGCAGTACGTTGATCGCCGCGCTCTCGATCCCGATCTCCGTGATCGGTACCTTCGGCTTGATGTGGCTGCAAGGCTACACGCTGAACAACATCACTCTGCTCGCGCTCGCGCTCGCGGTCGGCATCGTGATCGATGACGCGATCGTGGTGCTCGAGAACATCATTCGCTTCATCGACGAGAAGGGCATGAAGCCGTTCCCAGCGTCGGTGCTCGCCACCAAGGAAATCGGCTTTGCCGTGCTGGCGACGACGCTGTCTTTGATGGCGGTGTTCATCCCCGTGGCGTTCATCGGCGGCATTCCCGGCCGCTTCTTGAAGAGCTTTGGTTATACGATGGCGTTCTCGATCGGCGTCTCGCTGATCGTGAGCTTCTCGCTCACGCCGATGATGTCCGCGCGGCTATTGCTCGGCAATCAACATGGCGGTGGGCTGAGCCGACTGGTCGACTTCTTCTATCGGCCGATCGAGCGCGTGTACATGTCCATGCTTGCGTTCTCGCTCAAGCGCCGCTGGGTGGTCGCGCTCGCCTGTGCGGCGGTCATGGGCTCGTGCGTTCCAGTGGCCAAGTCACTGCCCGGCTCCTTCTTGCCGCTCGACGACAAAGCCAAATTTCAGGTCACGATCCGCGCGCCCGAGGGGACCAGCGCGGAGGAGACCTTGCTCATCGCCGACCGCGCGAGCGCGCTGCTACGCAAGTTGCCGGGCGTTACCCACATCTTGATCACCGTCGCGGAGGACGATCAGATCACGCGCAACTACGCGCAGCTGTACGTCGATCTCGTGGACCCTGGTCAGCGCGCCTCGACGCAGTTTCAGTTGATGGATCGGGCGCGCGAGCTGGTGATCCCGAACATGCCCAAGGAGCTGCGCATCAACATCGCAGAGGTGCCGGATTTTGCCGTCGGTTCGAACACGCAGGGCGTGCAGTACATCCTTTCGGGACCCAATTTCGCAGAGCTCGAAAAGGGCGCGGGCATCATCACCCAGGCGCTCAAGAAGAGCGGCAAGGCGGTCGATGTCGACACCACCAACATCCCCGGACGCCCCGAGGTGCGGGTGACGATCGATCGCGATCGCGCCGCCGATCTGGGCGTCAGCGTGGCCAACGTGGCCAGCACCCTGCAAATGCTGGTGGCAGGCGTGAAGGCCTCGACTTTTCCCGAGAACGGCAACGAGTATGAGATCCGCATTCGCGCGGACGAGCAGTATCGTACTGACCAAAACGCGCTCTCGCTGATGAGTGTGCCGTCGTCGAAATACGGCAGCGTGCCGCTCAGCTCCGTGGTCAATTGGCAACGCGGCGTGGGTCCGTCGCGCATCGCTCGCTATGCGCGCGAGCGCCAGATCACGATCTTGGCCAATGCAGCCGCGGGTGCCGGCGACAACGATGTCAGCGCCATCATCGCCAAAGAGTTCAAAGGCCTCGAACTCGGCGCCATGTACCAGCTGCGTCCGACGGGACGTTCGAAGTCCCAGGCCGAAACGGCTGCCGGCTTCGTGCTTGCGCTCAGCATGGCGTTCGTCTTCATGTACCTGATCCTCGCGGCTCAGTTCGAGTCGTGGCTCTATCCGGTGATCATCCTCGTCTCGCTGCCGCTCACCGTGCCGTTCGCGTTCATGAGCCTCAAGCTCTTCAACCAGAGCATCAACATGTTCTCGATGCTCGGTCTGCTCGTGCTCTTCGGCGTCGTGAAGAAGAACAGCATTCTGCAGGTGGATCATACGAATCACCTGCGTCGCCTCGGCCGAAGCCGTTACGACTCGTTGATGCAGGCCAATCGCGACCGGCTCCGCCCGATCTTGATGACGACCATCGCCTTCGTGGCCGGCATGGCTCCGCTGTTGCTTTCGTCGGGCATCGGCTCTGGCTTCAACAAGGCTACGGCTAGCATCGTCGTTGGCGGCCAAACGCTCTCGCTGCTGCTCACGTTGCTGGCGGTGCCGGTGTTCCACAGCTTCGTCGACGACGTGCTCGACTGGTTCGCGCGCCGCAGGCACAAAGGTAAGGTCGACCGCGGTGAAGCAGAACTCGACGCCCTGCTCGGTGCGGACGACGAACCGCTGGCCAAGGCGCTGGAACGAGCCGCAGCCGAGTGATGGCTGGCCGGAATGGCGAGGCGTTATTGCAACAGGCAACGCCCGCCATGCCGGCCCGAGCGCCTGATGGCGTCGCCAGGCCAGAGCGACTAGCCTAGTAAGAGCGGCCGCCGCGAGTTACGTGAGGAGTTTGACCCCGGCGCGCCGAGGAGGATTGTGAGCGCCTCGCTGAAGAGCACAAAGTCCGAGTTGGGGTCGATGGACGAGGCGCGAGGCCTGCTTTCGGGCTTGTTCGAGCAGCTACCGGTGGCCACCCAGATCTATCGTGCGGATGGATCCTGCCTGCTGGTCAACCGTGCCTTTCAGCAGCTCTTCGGTTCGGCGCCCGCTCCCGGGTACAACGTGCTGGAGGACGACCTGCTCGAACGGCAAGGGTTCCTCGAGCTCGTTCGCCGTGCCTTCGCAGGGGAGACGGTACGCGCTCCACAGCACTGGTACGCATTGCCTCAGCTGCAGGCCCATGAGCGTCGCCGTATCGGCATCGAGGTCACGCTGTTTCCCTTACCCGCGGCCGACGGGCAGATCTCACACATCGCGCTCAGCTTCAGGGACGTCACGGCCGAGCTCGAGCTGCGAATCGCCAGCGAGGCCTTGCAGCAGAGCGAGCAGCGATTCCGTGCCACCTTCGAGCAAGCGGCCGTCGGTGTTGCTCACGTCGCTCCAAACGGGCAGTGGCTCAATGTCAACCAGCGCCTGTGCGAGATCGTGGGCTACACGCGCCTCGAGCTGCTCGAACAATCTTTTCAGGACATCACCTACGCCGCCGATTTGCAGGCCGATCTCGAGTTCGTCAGAAGAATGCTGGTCGGCGAACTTGCCACCTACGCGCTGGAAAAGCGCTATATCCGCCGGGACGGCGCGCTGGTCTGGGTCGAACTCACGGTCTCCCTGGTGCGCAACGAGACGGGCGCCCCCGAGTACTTCATCGCGGTGGTTCAGGACATTTCCGAGCGCAACAACGTCGAGCGCGCTCTCCGGGACAGCGAAGCCCGCAAGGGCGCGATCTTGGAGGCTGCGCTCGACAGCATCGTGACCATGGACCACGCGGGTCTGATCACGGAGTTCAATCCGGCGGCGGAGAGAACCTTCGGCTATTCGCGCGCTTCCGCCCTGGGCAAACCGCTGGTCGACTTGCTCGTGCCAGCTCGGCTCCGGGCGCAGCACTTGGCGGGGATCGAGCGATACCGGGCCACCGGAGTCGGTCCCATTCTCGGCAAACGCTTGGAACTTCCAGCGTTGCGGGCAGACGGCAGTGAGTTCCCGGTCGAGCTGGCCGTGGTCCCGACGCTCTCCAACGGCGTGCCGATGTTTACTGCCTATGTTCGGGACATCACGGAACGCAAGCAAGCCGCCGAAGCACTGCTCGCGAGCGAGGCGCGCTTCGGACACCTCGCCGACTCCGGACTGATCGGCATCATCATCGCCGACACGCTCGGCAACATTCAGGAGGCCAACGACGCATTCCTCGATATCGTCGGATTTTCACGGGCCGAGCTGACCTCCGGCAGGATCCGCTGGAGCGACATGACGCCGCCGGAACAGCGCCACCTGGATGACCTGGCCATCACACAACTGGAACGAACCGGCGTCGCCACGCCCTGGGAGAAAGAGTACATCCGAAAGGACGGCTCGCGTGCACCGGTGCTGGTCGGAGTGGCTCTGCTCGATGCCTCGCGCGGCATCGCCTTCGTGCTCGATCTAACCGAGCGAAACCGCGCACAAGCGGCGGGCGCTCACGCCCTCCGGGTCGCTGAACGAGAGTCCGCCCATCGAGAACGAGCGGAAGAGGCACTTCGCCAGACGGAAGCACAGCTGCGGCAGTCCCAGAAGATGGAGGCTGTCGGAACGCTCGCGGGCAGCATTGCGCACGACTTCAACAATATCCTATCGGTCATTCTCAGCTATGCCGATTTGCTGCTTGGCGGCCTGCAAGCCGCGGATCCGATGCGAGCCGACCTGGAACAAGTGGCCCGAGCCGGCCAGCGCGCCGCCGATCTGACTCACCAGCTCTTGGCATTCAGCCGCCAGCAGGTACTAAAGCCGAAGATCATCAGTCTCAACGACGCCATCTCGACCATGACGCAAATGCTGCAACGCCTGATCGGTGAGGACATCGAGCTCGCGGTGCACTTGACCCCAGACCTCGGCGCCGTGTTCGTAGACCCCAGTCAGATCGAGCAAGTGCTCCTGAATCTGGTGGTGAATGCACGGGACGCGATGCCGCGCGGCGGCAAACTAACGATCGAGACGGCTGAATTGATACTCGATGAAACCCGCGCCGCCGAGCACATCGATCTGGGCCCGGGCCGATATGTCACGCTCAGCGTGAGCGATACTGGAAGGGGGATGGATAGCGCGACGCAGCTGCGCATGTTCGATCCATTCTTCACGACCAAAGAGAAGGGCCGAGGTACCGGTCTCGGTTTGTCTACGGTGTTCGGCATCGTCAAGCAAAGCGGCGGGAGTATTTCGGTGTCCAGCGAAGTTGGCTGTGGTTCCACGCTGAAGATCTACCTTCCGCGGCTGAACGCAGGCGCCAACACTCACCAACCCGAGCGGGCTTCCCCCGCGGCCGTCAACTTGCGCGGTGTGGAGACGGTGCTGCTGGTCGAGGACAACGCGCAAGTCCGGGCCCTGGTTACCGCAATCTTGCGCAGAAACGGCTACCAAGTGCTGGAAGCAGCCACGGGAGGCGATGCGCTGCTGATCTGCGAGCAGCACAAGGAGGTCATCCATTTGCTGCTCACCGACGTCGTGATGCCCCGGATGAGCGGGCGAGAGCTTTGGGAGCGCCTGGCTCCGCTCCGCCCCAGTATGAAAGTGCTCTTCATGTCGGGCTACACCGACGATGCCGTCCTTCACCACGGCGTTCTCAGCTCCGACGTCAGCTTCATTCAAAAACCGCTGATGCCCGGCCCCCTGATCGCGAAATTGCGTGAAGTTCTCGACTGCGCGAAGAAGGCCGGAGCCGGCGTTTCAACTTGAGAAAGTGACACTATGGCGCCCTAGGGAAGCCTTTGTGGAGATGAGGGAGTGAGGGTCTGCGCAAAATTCTCTCGCCGAACGGGCCCGGCCGCGTGGCACACTCGCGCTGAGAATGACGAGCCGCCTTACCGTTGTTGGCGACCTTGCCCCGAGCCGCGCTCGTCGAAATTTCTCCTCGGAAGTACTGATTGCGCTGGCTGAGATTGGCAGCGAGCTGGCTGCTGGGGGAAATCTCGTTGCCCGGCTGGGCGCGGCGCTGCGCATCCTGGAGCGGATTGGCGCCGGCCGGTCGGTCATCTATTCGGCACGTGCGGAGACTCGCTCGCTGACCGTCGATGCCTCCCATGGCCTCGATCCCGACGCCTTTCGGCCCCGCTACTCAGCGGGAGCTGCTGGGCGAGTGGCTTCCAGCGCGCAGCCCGTGATTGTGCCCGTGCTGCGCCACGATGCGATGGCTTTGTCGGAAATATCGGACGTTTCGCGTTGGTCGGACGCGGGCTGGAACCTGGTTGCCGTGCCCGTAACCGCCCTGGGGCGCTGCATCGGGGTGCTCGGGGCTTACTTTCGGCAGCGCGATCCCGATGGCTTCGGCGAGCGGCACGTCACTTTGGATGTCGTGGCCGGTCTGATCGGCAAGGCCCTGAGCAGTCACCAGCAGCGGCGCGTGGTCGAGGCCGGGTCGCACGATGCCGGCTCGTTTGGCCTTTCGGCGACGCCCTTCGAATACGCCAACATGATCGGCGACAGCGCCGCGATGCGCGAAGTTTACGAGAAGGTGAGCCAGGTGGCTCGCACCAGCGCCACTACCTTGCTGCGTGGTGAATCTGGGACAGGCAAGGAGTTGGTGGCTCGTGCGATCCATCTCAATTCGCCGCGCGCTGGGCAACCATTCATCAAGGTCAACTGCGCCGCACTCCCGGAGTCGCTCTTCGAATCCGAGCTGTTTGGCCACGAAAGAGGCGCGTTTACGGGCGCCCATGCACGCAAGAAGGGGCGATTCGAGCTTGCCGGAGGCGGCACTTTGTTTCTGGACGAGATCGGAGAGCTACCGCTTTCGACCCAGGCCAAGCTGCTGCGCGCTCTGCAATTTCGCGAGTTCGAACGGCTGGGTGGCACGGAGACGCTGCGTTCGGACGCCCGCATCGTGGCGGCAACCAACGTCGACATCGAGGGCGCGATCGCCAAAGGGACGTTCCGAGAGGACCTTTACTATCGCATCAACGTGTTTACGATCACGCTCCCGCCCCTGCGCGAACGATTGACCGATGTTCCGGCCCTAGCCGAGTTCTTCGTGCACAAATTTAGCGCCGAGCACCAGCGAAAGGTCGGGCGCATCTCGAGCGCGGCCATGCAGCACCTGCTCGCGCAGCCGTTTGCGGGCAACGTGCGCGAGCTGGAAAATGTCATCGAGCGCGCCGTCGTGGTCTGTCCGGGGACCGTGATCCAAGAGTCGGATCTGCCGATGGCCCTGCGTACGTCGGCGATCGTCGGTGCGAGGCTACCGTTACAAGCCGCGGTCGAGCGCCTGGAACGACAGTTGATCGAGGAAGCGCTGCAAGCCGCCGATGGAAGTGTCGTGGCCGCGGCGCACGCGCTTCAAACCACGGTGCGGGTCGTCAGGTACAAGATCCGCAAGCTCGGTATCGGCAAAGAGCAGATCCGAAGTTAGTCGATCAGACAATTCCGTCACTCGCTGCGAGCCGAGCGCGCGATCGTTTCGTTTCGCGTCGTCGCATCGAGTAGCCGAAATCCCGACATTCGAGGATCTCGAAACCCGCCCAAAACCTGCTGGTGCGCGGACAATTTTGTTCCTCGATCCGGCGCATTTCGACAGATTTGTCGGACACATTCGCAACTGGCGATTTCTGTGCGGTTTCACGCTTGGCGACGAGCGCGCTTCGTTGCGCTTTTGCCGCGTGGCATATCGGTTGCACTAGAGAGATCGCATGACGATGCGGTGACGTGAGCAGCGGCGACCTCGAATGAGTCGCCCAGGTTTCTCGAACACGCACTCTGATTCGAAGGCGGTCGTGTGCCTGCTCGCCTTCGCCCTTACCTCATTGCTTGTCCTCCGGAGCTCTCCCTGAACATGTTCAATCATCGATTCCCGGCTTCTCGTCTGGCAGCTTACGCATCGCTTCTGAGCGCTTGGGTGACCTTTACGAGTTCGGCTCGAGCGGATGAGGTCGCGCCTCCGCCCAGCGCGTCCGCGCCTGCACCCGTCGAGGCAGCTGCCGCGCCCGTCGAGGCAGCTCCTCCGCCCGCCGAGGCAGTTCCTCCGCCGGCGGTGGCAGCAGCAGAGCCCGCTCCGCTGGAAGCACCGCCGCCCGCCGCTGCCAAGCCGAAGCCACCGCCGTATTCGCTGCCGTGGCAGCTTCGGCCGGTTGCGCCGAGCAACGTCGTGCGCCTCGACACCACGTTCGGCTTCTACGAGAGCCCCTCCACGGGCAATTCTGGCTCCGCTCAGGTGACTTCCCTGCTCGGTAGCTACAAGGTCATCCCGAATTTGGCGGTCAGCGCTCGGGTCGGCTTCGTTCACAACTCGCCTCCGGACGCCGCACCGAAGTCCGCGACCAGTATTCTCAATCCCGTAATCGGTGGCCTGTACGGCTTCAAGCTAGGAAAAGACTTCAAACTCGGGCTGTTTCTCGGCGTCACCGTGCCGATTGGCTCGGGCGGCGGAACCAATCCCAATACGGACAAGGCCGCAGCCAACGGCGTGGGCGCGTTGACGCGGTCGGCCATGGACAACGCCATGTTCGCGGTCGATTACCTGACCATTTTCCCCGGTATCGACTTCGCCTTCGTGCGTGGCGGCTTCACCGCTCAAGTCGAAGCCACGATCTTCCAGCTCACCAAGGTGCGCGGCCCAGATTCGCTCGATGACTCGCGGACGAACTTCACGACCGGGCTGCACGTCGGCTACTTCGTGTTGCCGGTGTTGTCGCTGGGCGGCGAGATTCGGCATCAGCGTTGGCTATCGACGCCGACCATGGTCAAGAACGACCCGACCGATACCTTGCGCGACACCACGACCTTCGCGGTCGGTCCACGCTTTCACTTCAAGTTTTCGGAGACCGTCTGGTTCCGCCCGGGCATCGCGCTGGCGTTGCCGATCGACGATCCGATGAAGAAGAACGACTACAAGATCGCGCAGCTCGATCTCCCGCTTTCATTCTGAGTCGCAGAGGAGCAGAACCATGACCAACAATCGAACACGACGTGACTTCATCCGTGCCGGTGCCAGCTTGGCGGCGCTCGCAGCGCTGCCGAACTGCAGCAAATCGAAGGCCAGCCCAGCGCCCGCTCCCAGCCCCAGCGCGAGCGGGATGCCGACGCTGATCGGCGACGCCAGCAAGCCAGAAACGCCAGACTTGCGCTTCGGCATGATCGCTCTGACGGATTGCTCGCCGATCGTGATCGCTCACGAAAAGGGGCTATTCAAGAAGTACGGCATCAACTCGACGATCATCAAGGGCGCGAGCTGGGCGGCGATCCGCGATTCGCTCTCCAACGGAGACATTCAAGCAACTCACATGTTGCTCGGCATGCCGATCGCCTCGACCATGGGTCTCTTGGGCTCGCCCAAGAAGCCGATGATCATTCCCTGGTTGCTGAACCGGAACGGTCAAGCGATCACCATGAAGGCCGAGCTCAAGGGCAAAGTGGCGGCCGACCCCAAGGCACTGAAACCGCTGGTGGACGCGGCGAAGGCCAAAGGAACGCCGATGACGTTCGCCATGACCTTTCCGCCGGGCACGCATGCCATGTGGATGCGCTACTTCTTGGCCTCGGGCGGCATCGACCCCGACAAAGACGTGGCACTCGTCACGGTTCCGCCGCCTCAGATGATCGCCAACATGAAGGTCGGCAAGATGGACGGCTTCTGTGTCGGCGAACCCTGGAATGCCCGCGCAGTCGCCGACGGCATCGGCTACACCGCCACGACCACTCAGGACATGTGGAAAGATCATCCCGAGAAGGTCTGCGCATTCACCGAGGAATTCGCGCAAAAGAACCCCAAGACGGTCAAGGCCGTGCTGAAGGCGCTGCATGAAGCGAGCGTCTGGCTCGACGATCTGAAGAACCGCCCCGAGCAGGCCTCGCTCGTCTCCATGCCGACCTACATCAACTGTCCACCGGCAGCCATCCTCGGTCGATTGATGGGCGACTACGACTTTGGCGACGGTCGCAAGAAGCAGGACGAGAACTACATGATCTTCAGCAAGCGGAACTGCAACTATCCGCAGGCCAAGTACTCGACCTGGTGGCTGTCGCAGTTCCGTCGTTGGGGCATGGTCGAGGGGGCGCCGGACTACGCGGGCGTCGCCAAGCAGGTGATGCGCGGCGATATCTACGAGGAGGCCATGAAAGAGCTCGGCTACGCCCACGGCGGCGCCAGCGAAGAGCCCGAAACGCTGTTCGACGGCGTGCGCTTCGATCCCAAGAATCCGGAAGCCTACGCGGCCGGATTCGCCGTGAAATCTCTCAAGGGTTGAATCGAATGTCCAGGCGATACGACAGAGCATCCGTCGCACGAAACAGCGGCGCCTTTGCAGTCAGGGAAATCAAATGTTGAAGATTGCTTCCGCTCGTTTCTCGAAGGGGCTCTTTCTGCCGCTCCTGGGCATATTGTGCGTCGTGGCAGGGTGGGCGCTCACCAGCTCCAGTTGGGCGCCTGCTTTACCTTCGCCGTTCCGCACTTGGGAGGTGAGCAAACCCTACATTCTCGAGCCGTTCGAAAAGCGCGGCGAGCTCGATCAAGGGATCTTGCGATTCACTTGGTACTCGCTGATCCGCGTGGCCAAGGGCTACACACTCGCAATTCTGATCGGAACACCGCTCGGACTACTGCTCGGCGTATCCAAGTGGTTCTCGACCTCGTTCGATCCGATCATTCAGATCTTGCGACCGGTCTCGCCTTTGGCCTGGTTGCCGCTCGGGTTGGTCATTTTCCAGAAGCCCGAGCCCGCTGGCATCTTCACGATCGCGATGTGCTCGATGTGGCCGACGGTGCTCAATACCGCCCTCGGCGTGCGCTCCATTCCCCAGGACTATTTGAACGTCGCGCGGGTTCTCCAGCTTTCGCGATGGAAGACCTTGTTCCGCGTGCTCTTGCCAGCTGCCTTGCCCTATATGTTCACCGGCTTTCGGCTGAGCCTCGGCATCGCCTGGTTGGTGATTGTCGCGGCCGAAATGCTCACGGGCGCGCCAGGCGTCGGCGGCTTCCTGTGGCAGGAATACAACGCGCTGATCTACGAGCACATCATCTTGTGCATCATCACCATTGGTGTCGTCGGTTTTGCGCTCGACCGAGTCATGGGACTCATCGAGCGGAGGTTCAAGGCCGGATGAAAGCGTTCGTCGAGCTCCGCTCCGTGTGCAAGGGCTTCGATTCGGCCTCTGGTCGAATGAACGTGCTCGAGGACGTGAACCTCGAGGTCGCGCAGGGCGAGTTCGTGGCCATCGTCGGCTATTCGGGCTCAGGTAAAACGACGCTCATGTCGCTCTTGGCTGGTCTCATCAAGCCAGACTCCGGAAGCGTCGAGGTAGCCGGCAAGCCGGTGCTCGGCCCGGGTCCGGATCGCGGCGTGGTCTTTCAAAACTACTCGCTTTTGCCCTGGTTGACCGTGTTCGAGAACATTCACCTGGCCGTCGATCAGGTGTTCGCTCGAGAACCGGTCGCGGCCAGGCGCGCTCGAACCGAGCGCTACGTGGAGCTCGTGAATCTCAGCCACGCCAAAGACCGCAAGCCCGGTCAGCTCTCGGGC
>DATEPG010000432.1:0-5851 GCA_035273265.1 Polyangiaceae bacterium | reverse complement strand
CTACCTGACGGTGGACTGCAACCTGGACGCCCTACTCGCGGCCCGCGAGAGAATGAACACCGCTGCACCTCTCGTTAACGGCGGAGAGGGCCGCAAGGACAAGATCCCCGCCTACAAGCTGTCGGTCAACGACTTCATCGTGAAGGCATCGGCAATGGCCCTGATGAAGCACCGGGACGTGAACGCTTCGTGGACGGACACCGCGATCCTGCACCACAAGGAGGCCAATGTCGGCGTGGCGGTCGCGCTCGATTTCGGTCTGATCACGCCGATCGTGTTCCAGGCGCAGACCAAGGGTCTGGTGGAGATCTCCGCCGAAATCAAATCCCTGGCAACACGCGCGCGGGAGAAGAAGCTCAAGCCGAGTGAGTATGAAGGGGGCGGGTTTTCCGTCTCCAACCTCGGTATGCTCGGCATCAAGAATTTTACGGCCATTATCAACCCGCCGCAGAGCTGCATCCTCGCGGTGGGAGCGGGCGAGGCGTGCCCGATCGTCGTGAACGGTAAGATCGAGGTCGCAACTCTGATGACTGTTACGATGTCCGTCGATCACCGAGTGGTGGACGGCAGCACCGGGGCTAAATTTCTGGCCACCTTCAAGCAATTCATCGAGGAACCGGCCTCCATGTTGCTATGAGCGAATCGTATGACGTGAGCGTGGTCGGCGGCGGACCGGGCGGCTATGTCTGCGCCATCCGCTGCGCCCAGTTGGGCTTGAAGACCGCCGTCGTGGAACGCGAGCGCATGGGCGGCATCTGCCTGAACTGGGGCTGCATTCCCACGAAGGCACTGCTGCGCTCCAGCGAGATCTGGCACCTGGTGCATCGGCTGGACGAATTCGGAATCAGCGCCGACAATTTCAAGTTCGATATCGCGAAGATCGTGGCGCGCAGTCGGGCGGTGTCGAAGCAGCTGTCGGATGGCGTCAGCTTCCTGATGAAGAAGCATAAGATTACGGTCATAGCCGGCGAGGCGAAGCTGGCCGGCAACGGCAAGCTGACGGTCAGCAAGGACGGCCAGACCAGCAGCGTGACGGCGAAAAATATCGTGCTTGCCACGGGCGCGCGGGCGCGCACCTTTCCGGGACTAGAGCCGGACGGCAAGCTCGTGTGGACTTACCGCGAGGCGATGGTGCCCGACCGGTTCCCACAATCTTTGCTGGTCGTGGGTTCAGGTGCCATCGGTATCGAGTTTGCTAGCTTCTATCAGACCTTGGGCGCCAAGGTGACAGTGGTGGAACTTCTCGACCGCGTGCTGCCGGCGGAAGACGAGGAGATTTCGGCCTTCGCCGCCAAGGCGTTCACCAAGCAGGGCATGAAGCTCAAGACTGGCACCGAAGTCACCGAACTGAAGAGAGGCGCCGACAGCGTCACCTGCACCCTGAAGGACAAGTCGGGCAAAGCCGAGCAGGTCACCGTGGAGCGAGTGATCTTGGCCACGGGCATTGTCGGCAATGTCGAGGATATCGGGCTGGAACAGGCGGGCATCCAGGTCGCCGGCACTCACGTCGTCGCGGGCGAGTACGGCGAAACCGGAGTGAACGGCGTGTGGGCAATTGGTGATCTGGTCGGCGGCCCCTGGCTCGCTCACAAGGCGATGCACGAAGGCGTGATTGTGGCCGAGAAAATCGCGGGCGTGCCGGGCGTTCATCCACTCGACACCAACAATGTGCCGGGCTGCACCTATTGCTGGCCGCAGATCGCCAGTGTCGGCTTGACCGAGGCGAAAGCGAAAGCGACCGGCCGCAAAATCAAGGTGGGCAGGTTCCCGTTCCTCGGGAACGGGAAGGCCATTGCCCTCGGCGAGGCCGACGGCCTAATCAAGACGGTATTCGATGCAACCACGGGCGAGCTGTTGGGCGCGCATCTGGTCGGCGCTGAGGTCACCGAGTTGATCCAAGGCTATGCCGTCGCCAAGACCGGTGAGTTGACCGATAGCGAGCTATCACGCACCATCTTTCCGCATCCGACCCTGTCAGAGATAATGCACGAAGCGGTGCTCGCGGCGGAAGGAGCAGCGCTGCACATTTAGTTAGCGTGCCGTCAACGACGCGCGGCGACCCAGCCGGCCTACCTTGCCTACTTTCGTAGCCGGTGAGGATGCGCAACGCTCGCTGGCATCCGGCGCTGAGGCCCAAGAGTAAGCGTCAGAGACACACGGAAGGACCGCTTTTTCGTCGTACTCGGACCCAAAGTGCGAGGACGGGCGCGCAATTTTCTCTATAATTCAACTGCATGTCGACCATCACGGACTACCTGACCGAAGATCATCGACGATTGCACGAACTACTCGACCGGTCCGATGCCGACGGCATCGACGGAATCGACGGCGAATCGTTCGCTGCATTCCGGGCGGGCTTGCTCCGCCATATCGGCATCGAGGAAAAGCTGCTGCTCCCGGCCGTCAAGCGACGTCTCGGCGCGCCACTCGAGGCAGCGATGCGCCTGCGCATGGAGCATGCCGCGCTAACGTCTCTAATGGTGCCTTCACCTGACCGCGCGTTGATCCGCGAGATCCGCTGGCTTCTCGACCGACACGACGCGCGCGAGGAGGGCCCCGACGGCGTGTACGGCGCCTGCGCGGCTGCGTTAGCCGAGGAAAACGCGGCGCTCTACATTCGTGCTCGCGATCAAAAGCCCGTACCCGTGTCGGCATACTACGATGGCCCCGAAGCGCACCGCACCGCCGCGGGGGCCCTTGCTAGTGCGGAACGGATAACCGCAGCGAGGACGTCACGCAAGTGACCATCGACTAAAGCCATGCACTGGCACCTGATGCAAGCCCCTTGCGGCAGTACCGATCCGGCCTCGGCTCGGATCCGATTCCGCACCGCGCCGGGTGTCAGACGCGCCACTCACGCTTGCGCTGAGCGCTTGCATCCATTGGCTGAGTCGATCGCGGTGCGCCCGATGCATCGCGGCTCGCTTGTTTGCCGTCAGTTACATACCCGCAGTGTGCACCATCGTCGCGCCTCGCGAGCGGGCCCCTCTTGCCGCGATCATCGACCGACTTAGCCATTCGCCAGCCGGAACAGGGTCTTACCGCCCAACTTCAGAACCGGAATTTCTGATGACAATCGGTACAACGATCCAGAACGACGCCGAGTTGATGGGTCGTCCGCACCAGATCCTTGTCCTTGGCCGCGCCCAGAAACGCCACCAGCTCGGCGTGAAAGGCTTCGTCCGCGCGCTTGAAGTCATCGAGCCGTTCGCCGTTGCGCGGCGGCTTGTACGTGCCCTGCTCGAGTGCCGCCTCCGTCGCGTTCCGCGCGGCGTGTATCTTCTCGATGGTTGGCGGGATCGAGTCCAGCGAATTGAAGGAAACTGCGGTGACCCAAGCACGCGCGCCCTCGTGGAGCGCGCGCATTTCGATCTGCACCGGATTGCTCGCTGGGCTGGTGGAAGCCGCCGCGTCGTCGTGACGCGCATCGACCCCCTTCTTACACGCCGTGAATCCGATGAGCGCCGACAACGCCATGATGAGGCACACGGAAATCCGACTTTGCATGATCAACCTCCAGCGGAATGCAGAACAGGCTTGGCTTCGAATTGCCTACGTGCCTGAAGTGGTGAGGGGCACCGTATAGCATCGAAGAGGCCGCGAGGTTGCGGCGATTGCGGGTCGAGCGCGTCGCCCGGCGCCCAAGCATCCGTGTGTCGGTAAAACTTGGTGCCACAGCTTGGCAGGAGCGACTTGGAAACAGCAGCCGTGAGCTGGTGGAGCGTTCTACCTGATGCCGCCAAGACTCACCTGTGGCGAGCACCGCTCGTGGTACGCCGCTGTTGACGCCTCAGTTGGCGTTGCCGCTTTCTCCGCCTGCTGCACGATCGCCGAGTAGAGACATGTTGCGCCCCCAGTGCACCGGTGAGCTGTCGGACGGGCAGCTCGGCGTCCGACTCGTTTGCCCTCATGGTACCTGCATGGGATTTGGAAAGTTCCCGCTCAAAAACAGCATCGTGTAAACCCCCAGTGATTCTTGATAATAGTGGTCATTCTCGACGGTCGTGGAGACCGCCTCTTCCAACGCTTCACGCCGGATTGCAGGAGTCGTGTTTCCAGCGTCGTCAAACACGCTTACGAACGCGCTCAGCGCAGTATTCACGAAGTACGAGTTGTGTCCGAAACCCGGGTCACAACGAGTGACCGTACCCGTTGGCGTCAAATTCTGGCAGATCGTCGAGAAACGAGTGGCGTTTGGCTCGGGTGGATTGCCCAGGTGAAAGTTCGCATAAAAGTCCTGGATAGCGTCGACCTTGGTTTGCATGCTCGACTTAGTACTACTTGATCACATGCGGGAGGGTCCGCGAGGCAGTTCGTGGACGCCGAACGGCCCGCGGCAGAGCGGGCAGTACCCGATCAGGCGCAGGAGCACGGCTTGCAGATGGCGTCGCACCATCGCGAGCGTCCATTTCACTCTGCTCTGGGGGGAAAAGCGCTCTTCGCAAGGCGAGGAACGCGTGAGCCGCTGAGCAGAGCGTGGCGTGGTGATGAAAACCGCGCCAGGTGCGCCCCTCGAAATGGTCGAGACCGATCTCGCCTTTCAATTCTTGATAGTCCCGCTCAACGCGCCAGCGGAGCTTCATGAGCCGAATTAGCTCACGAAGGGATGTGGTTGCCGGCAATGAGGAGAGGTGAAATTTGGTTGGCAATCGGCTCGCCCTTGGGCCATTCGCAGATCAGCCAGTGCTCTTCATCTGGGGGCCGCCCTTTGGTGTGCTGCTCGGCTGGACGCACGCGCAAACACGCGAACTGAAGATTGCCGACCGAAGCTGCCGTCGCGCCAGCTCACGCGACGAAATGCGGACTTCGGAAGAGTCGCTGCCAACGCTTGGATCGAGATCGGCTCGTTCTTGGGATCGACGAAGCGCGTAGGTGGGCGCCCGTTCGCGCCGGGCTTGGGCTTCTTCGGGGCAGCCCCGGGCGGCCATACCGAGTGCGTACTGGTCACGCCGACGATGTATTGCATTTCGCGCTCTCGTAGCGCGTCACGAAATGCGACGGCATCGCCGTAACCCGCGTCAGCGAGGGCAATGCGCGAGCGAACGCCGCAACCGAGTGCACGATCGAGTAAGTCGATTGCGATCTCCCACTTGCGCTTGAACTGGATGGTTTCGGGGATGCCAGCGGTGAGGCGGCGCTCGGCATCGTCGATCCACTCTTCTGACAAGTAGAGCTGCATGCCCACACACACGCTTCCTTTCTCGCCGGCCAGGTGAACACTCGTAGCGACTTGGCAATTGTCGGTACGACCGAGCGTTCCCGAGTACTGCCGCGCTACCCCTGCCGATTTGCTGCCTTTCTTGGGGAATCCTGTGTCGTCGAAGACGATCACTTCAAGCCCGGGCATCTCCTTGTCGATCAGTTTCGCGAGGCGCGAACGCATGACGCCATCGTCCCAGTGCGCCACGACAACGGCTTGCTGCAAGCGTTGCCGCATCCCCTCAATCTCCGCGTCCGAATCGACCAAACGCGCAGCTGCTCTTGCGCTCGCCGTCCAGGAGCAATCCCGTCATGTACAAGCGCAACGCGTCCTGCCGCTCGGGCCTTCCAAGATCTGCGGTGAGTTTATCGACGAACTCTGCGAGCTCCCGCTCCAACTTCTTCAATTGCTGCGGCTTCACCCATAGCCGTAGATCAAATTCGCGGGGACTTGTCCAGAAATAAGTGACTAAGTAGTGTTAGATGAGTAGTGACGTGACGAGCCAGGCTTGTTTTCTGGCAGATCCGTGCGATTGCCAAACCACGCGGCATCGACACTGATGCGCCACAAGGCGCGAGACCAATTGTAGTTGTCCGTGTTGGCGTCACAAGGCGTCGCGTAGTGCCCCCAGTCCGTGACCAAGCCTGCCTG
>DATEPG010000431.1:0-4818 GCA_035273265.1 Polyangiaceae bacterium | reverse complement strand
CTGTCAAATCTGCTTGTTTCCGCGCGTGAAAACCGCGGACCTGAACTACGAGCTGCCGGAGGCGCTGATTGCCGCGCACCCGGCCGAGCGTCGTGACGGCGCGCGGCTCTTGGTCTTGGATAGCGACACGCTGCGAGACGGCTGGGTCGACGAACTCGCCCAGCTGATCCCCGAAGGGGCACTCGTGGTCGTGAACGATACGCGCGTTCGACGTGCGCGCATCTTCGGCTCGAGGCAGGGGAGCGGTGGCCGGATCGAGTTGCTCTTCATCCGTCGCTTGGCGATCGACGAAGGCGGCCGAGAACGCTGGGAAGCGATCGGTCGCGCGAGCAAGCCGTTGCGCGTAGGCACGCGCATCGAGTGGGACGAAGTCCGGATCGAGGTGCTCGAGAAATCGACCGACGCAACCTTGCTCGTCGCCGTCGACCCGCGCGGCGCGGACTTCGAGCAGATCTTGGACCAGCGTGGTCATCTCCCGTTGCCTCCTTACATGCGCCGCCCAGACGAAGGCAGCGATCTCGAGCGCTATCAAACGGTGTATGCCAAGCGCACCGCCTCGGCGGCCGCACCTACCGCGGGTCTTCATTTGACGCCCCAGTTGTTCGAGCGACTGCGGCAGCGGGGCGTCGAGCTGGCGCGGCTCGAGCTCGAAATCGGCCTTGGAACCTTCCGTTCGGTAACGGTCGAGGATTTGGACGATCATCCGATGCACGCCGAGACGTTCGCCGTCGATGTCGAACTCGCCCGGGCAGTGCGCGCGGCGCGCGAGCGGAAAGCGCCGATTGTAGCCGTGGGGACGACCGTGGTGCGGGCGCTGGAGAGCGCGGCCGACCCCGATTGCCCCGGCCAAGTGCGCGTCACGCACGGCGAGACGCGACTCTTGATCCAACCCGGTTACCAGTTTCAGGTCGTGGATGCTTTGCTGACCAATTTTCACGTGCCAGAGAGCACGCTCTTGGCTTTGGTTTCGGCCTTTGCTGGCTACGATGCGGTGATGGCGGCCTATCGACACGCGGTGGCCGCTGGCTACCGTTTTCTTTCTTATGGAGATGCGATGTGGATCCCGAAGAGGCGCGCTTGATCTCGCTTCGCATAGACAAGACCTGCGGTCAGGCACGGACCGGCGTGCTGACTTCGCCGCACGGCGAGGTGCCCACGCCCGCGTTCATGCCCGTCGGTACGCAGGCCGTGGTCAAGGGCGTATCGGTCGAGGAGCTGCTGGCGACCGGCGCGCGGATGCAGATCATGAACACCTATCACCTGTGGGTCCGCCCCGGCCCGGAGCTGATCGCCGAGTTCGGGGGGCTGCACGGCTTTGCCCGCTGGCCCCACACCATCGTCACCGATTCCGGTGGATTCCAGGCGTTTTCACTGGCCAAGAACATGCGTGCCACCGAACACGGCTTCGAGTTCGCCTCGCACTTGGACGGTAAGAAAATGTTGCTCACGCCCGAAGAAGCCATGCGCGTGCAAGGCTTGCTGGGCTCCGACATCGCCATGCAATTGGACGTCTGCCCGCCGGGCGGCTCAGCGCGCCCCGAGCTGGTGTCTGCCGTCGAGCGCACCACGCGCTGGGCGGAGCGCTGCCTGGCAGCGCGCGCGCCGAAGCAAGGGGTGTTCGGCATCGTGCAAGGAGGGACGGACGTCGAGCTTCGGCTTTCTCACATCGAGGCGCTGGCCAAGCTGCCCTTCGACGGCCTGGCGCTCGGCGGCTTCAGCGTCGGTGAACCGATTCCGGAGATGTACCGCGCGCTCGCGCAGGTGGGGCCGGCGCTGCCCGTGGACCGCCCGCGCTACCTGATGGGCGTCGGCATGCCGAGCGATATCTTGACCGCCGTGGGCTGCGGCATCGACATGTTCGATTGCGTGATTCCTACGCGCAACGCGCGAAACGGCCAGGTATTTACCTGGGCTGGCAAAGTCACCATCAAGAATTCACGCTACCGGGATGACCCTCGCCCGCTCGAAGAAGACTGCGCGTGCGGCGCGTGTCGCGTCCCTTACTCGCGCGCCTACCTGCGTCATTTGTACCTGCAGAGCGAAATCTTGGGCTTGAGCCTGCTCAGCCAGCACAACCTCCACTTTTATGGGCGGTTGATGGCGGCGGCGCGGGCCGCCATCCAAAGGGGCGATTTTGCCGAATGGTCGCGGCAAAAGCTGGCAGACTGGAGCGCATCGCCGGCTTGAACGAGGCCTTTTGGCGTTTTCCGTCGAGATTGGCGTGGGTCTCGTGGATAATCGAAGTTTGGGATGAGCGAGAAGAAGCAGATCGGCAAAATCCTGCTGCGACAGCGAGCGCTCACTCCCGAGCAGCTGGATCGTGCGCTCGCGGAGCAGAAGGGTCAGCGGCTAGCGTCGCGGCTCGCAGCTGAAGGCACGATCAGCGACGTGACCGCGCTCAAGGCGCTGAGCGAGCAGCACGGGATCCCAGGCATCGATCTGACGCAGATCTGCCTGAAGCTCGACGACCTCGAACTGTTGCCGCGCGAGATCGCCGAGAAGCACCTGATCTTGCCGGTGTTGGTCAGGGACGATCGCCTGTTCATCGCGATGGCCAATCCGCGCGAGAAGAAGGTGATCGACGAGCTGGAGTTCGTCACGGGGAAGAAGGTCTATCCCTACGTTGCGCTGGACGCCGCGCTGTCGCGGGTGATCGAAGAGGCGTATGGCCGGAAAGCACGCGGAGACGTCTACTACGTCGGACCGAAATGCCCGGCAGAGGTGCTGGAAAAACTGAACCTCGACCGAGACGGCAACTCGCTCAATTCGGAGCCGTCGGGCCCGCTCGATTTTGGCGCGCTGTCGCCCTCCGCCGCCCAGGGCGGTCGCTCCCTCGAGGCGCCGGGCCTGGTAGTCGACGACGCGGCGTCGGAAATTTCGCGCTCGGAGGACATCGAGGAGAGCGAGTTCGGGGATACTTCGCGCGACCTGAGCGTGGTCACGGAGCTACCCGGAGAAGGCATGCCGCCCGTGCCCCCGGCGAATGGCGCCAAGACCGTCCTAATCATCGACGACGAGGCCGAAATCCGGAAGATGCTGAGCCGGCTGCTTTCCCACCAAGGGCATCGCGTGCTGGAGGCAGAGCGCGGGCACCAGGCGCTGCGCATGGTCAAAGAGTATGCGCCGGATCTGATCGTGCTCGACGCGATGCTTCCGGAAGTGCACGGCTTCGAAATCGCGCGACGTATCAAGGGCAGCCAGCGCTACGGGCAGATCCCAATCATCATGGTCAGCGCCGTGTACCGCGGCTGGCGTTACGCCGAAGATCTCAAGCAGACCTGCGGCGTCGACTACTTCATCGAAAAACCGTTCAAGATCGCCGAGGTGATCGCCGCGGTCGAAGCCTGCCTCAGTCCCGGCCAGGGCCAGCCGGACCGCCCGGACGTCTCGGGCGAGGCGGAGGAGGCCCTCAACGCTGGTGTCGCCGCCTACAAAGCCGGTCGGCTGGACGAGGCGATTTCGCACTTGTCGAGAGGGGTCGCTATCGACCCGCTGGCCTACCGTCTACACTTCCATCTGGGCCTACTGTACGGCAAGAAGGGGCAGGTGTACGACGCCATCAGTGAGCTGGAAACGGCCGTCAAAATAAACTCGCGCCACTTTGCAGCCGTAAAGAACCTCGCCATTCTCTATCAGAAGGCCGGATTCCGAAATAAAGCCGTGGAATGTTGGGAAAGGGCGCTCACTCTGGCCACGGACGAGCCGACCCGTCTCTCGATCAAACAACACTTGTTGAACCTCCTGTGAAAGAGCTTTCGCGCTTGGGCAGTGCTCGGGTTAATCTCCGTAAACCTCGGACCGTTTGTTTGAAACGGCGCTCAGCTGAATGAAGTTCCTCTGTCCCAGCTGTAAAGCGAAGTACCAGATCGGCGACGAGAAGGTCGCGGGTCGCTCCGTTCGCATGAAGTGCCGTAAGTGCGGCTATGTGATCCAAGTTTCGAGCGTGCCCGGACTGGGCGACGCACTTCCGGGGAGTGAGCCTCCGCCCGCCCCGACCGATGTCATGAGTGACGCTTCTGCCGCCGCGCCTCCCGTGGACGTGTCCCCGCTCGAGTTGGAGCCGAGCGTTCCACCACCGTCCGGGGTCGGTACGCCCCGACCCGCGCCGGCCGCCAAGAGTGCGCCCGGCGCTGGTGCGCCCGCGGCGAGTTCGCCATCCGTCCGGCGGCCCGAGGTGAAGAAAATTCCGGTCGTTGCTGCTACTCGTCCCACCGCGCCAAAGCCCGCGGTTGCTCCAACCGCCCCCAAGGCTCCGATCGCTGCCGCGCCCAAAGGGCCACCGCCCAAATCGTCAGCGCAGAAACCGACGTCGTCGCCAACCAGCTCCCCGCTTGCCGCTAAGAGCGACGCGCGACCGATTCCAGGCGCCTCGGGTACTCCCTTGCCAGCCGTTGCCGCGAAGCCCGCAACCATCGTCGAAAAGCCCTTCGGGCGTTCCGCCACCCCGTTTGTCGTCGAAGAGGAAGAAGAGCGCACGCGCATCGCGGATGTGGGTGCGCTTGCCGGCGCCTTCTCGCTCGCCGTTGGCGGCGCCACTGAGAGCGCAGGCCCCGATTCACTGAGCATGCCGGCGGACGAGTGGTTCGTTGGTATCAATGGTGTCCCCGTCGGTCCGATCCGGTTGAGTGAGTTGCGCTCGAAGGCAGCATCCGGCTCGGTGAATCGCGAGTCGCTCGTTTGGCGTGACGGCTTCGAAGACTGGCGACCGCTGGGCACGTTCCCCGAGTTGCTCGCGATCGTCGACGAGAGCGTGTCGAGCGCGCGTGCATCGCTGACTCCGTTTACCCCGTCGGTAGCGGCGGTTTTGGGCCCGGCGGC
>DATEPG010000430.1:0-3103 GCA_035273265.1 Polyangiaceae bacterium | reverse complement strand
CGAAACCGCTGTCGCCTGCTGGACAACCAGGTCGTCAGCTCGGGGCCACCATCCACTTCGAGACCTTCCAGGAGGTCGCCGCGGAACCAGTTGAGCACCTCGACGAGGCGATCGATCGCGACGGTGGTAACCCCCTGCGCGATCATGCGCTCGGCTTCCAGGGCGTCAACGAAGGCTCCGGACAAATCCAAGGCGATCAGAGCGTTGCCGCGCCCGAGCAGCCGCGGCCGCTGCTCGTCGTCGACCAGCGTACGGAGCTTGCTCAAGCACCAGCGAAGCTCGCCCCGCGGATCGTTCGGCCCGTCCCAGAGCAGGTCACAGAGCCGAGAGCGTGACTGGTCGCCCCCCTCCAGGGCCAGGTAGGCGAGCAAAGCCAGGACCTTGCGCGAGCGCGGTAGCTCCGCGGGGATACCGTCGCGAATGACCTTCACGGGGCCGAGCAGGCGCAAGTCGAGCCGGTGAGCGGACATTCAGTGCTCTATCGTGGTCCTTGACGCCGGTGGGATCCATCGGAAAAGCGCGCAAACGCGCTGTCCGCACCCTTTGCCGTAAGCATTTTCCACGCTGGGTTCCACGCTTCGTCACACGCTGCTCGCTCATGGTCAGTGCCATGAATAACCCGATACAACCCCACAATGAACGCGCACGGTCGATCTGGAACGCGCCTGCCGGTCGTTACGACGAAATCAGCCGAAGCATCGCCGATGCAATCGAGCACGCGGTAGAGCGGCTTCAGGCCACGGCGGGCGAGCGCATCCTGGACCTCGCAACCGGCACCGGATGGGCGTCGCGTAGCGTCGCGCATCGCTGCCCCGGCGCCCGCGTGACCGGCGTCGACATCGCGGATCAGATGCTGGAGTTCGCGCGAGCCGCCGCCTCACGCCAGCAGCTCGCGATTGAGTATCAAACGGGCGACGCAGAGCGCCTAGCGTTCCGCGACGGTGAGCTGGACGCGGTCATCTCGACCTTTGGAGTCATGTTTGCCTCCAAGCCGGAAGCGGCCGCGTCGGAGCTCGCGCGGGTCGTCAAGCCGGGTGGTCGCGTCGTGCTCTCGAGCTGGAAGGATGACAGCAACGTGGCTGCCATGTTCGGAGTGATGAAGCCGTTTCTGCCAACCCCTGCATCGCCTCCGCCTCCGTCGCCGTTCGCTTGGGGCAAGGTCGAGCGGCTCCACGAGCTACTCGGCAGTGACTTCGACGTTCGCATCGAAGATGGGACCAACCAGTTCCGGTACGCTTCCGGAGAACAAGCCTGGGATCTGTGGGTAAATCACTACGGTCCCACGAAGTCGCTGGCCCAGAACCTCGACGACGCGCGCCGCGAGGAGTTCAAAAAAGCCCTCATCCGTTGGCACGAGACGTTCGGAAGCCCGCTCGGCTACGACCAACCGCGCACTTACTGGATCACGCGCGCCATTCGCAAATAAGACACGAGCATCTGATTGAAAAGCCCTCGCGCTCCGGACGTCGACACTGGCGTCCGGAGCGCGAGGCCAGGTTGGCGAGTATGCTGGCGCGAATGGCCCACGTCATCTACCCCTACGGTCCGCCGATCGAGCGCGCAGAGAACCTCTGGCAAATCATCGGCACGCTGAAGTTTCCCGTCCCGCGCAACATGACCATCGTGCGCAACAGGCACGGAGAGCTGCTAATTTACAGCGCGATCGCCATGCACGAAGAGGGCATGCGTTTGCTCGAAGCGCTCGGGCGCCCCGCTGTCATGGTCATCCCGCACCGCCGCCACCAGATGGACGCGGCATTCTACAAAGCACGTTACCCCGCCCTGCGCGTGCTTGCTCCGGACGCCGGGCGCGTTCGGCACGTCGCAGTGGACGGCGGACTCGCAGAGTTGGCCGAATTCGGCGTCCAAGCCTACGTACTCCCCGGGAATACCTACGAAGACGTAGTCCTCGACATCCCCCTGCCGGGCGGTCGTGCGCTGTGCGTCTGTGAAACGCTGGGCAACGTCGCGCCGCCGCCTGGACTCGCGAGCGTGCTCTTCCGACTACTCGGGCCACCGGGTGGCAGCTTCGGCATCGCGCGCGCCGTGCGCCTCCGCGAAGTACGCGGCACCGCCCAACTCCGCGCCTGGCTGGAGACGCAAGCTGAACGCGCTGACGTGCGGTGCCTCTTGTTCGGCCACGGAGAGCCCCTCACGAGCGACATTCCCGACGCGCTGCGACGCGCTGCAGCGCAGCTCTGAGTCACGGCTAGGACAACCAGGGCGTGGTTTCGCACTCAGTGGCTTTTCGGGGTTGGCTAGGGGTACCGTTGCACACCATGCCGCTGTCTCCCTTCAGAATGTCCGACGGCAAGATCGCGAAGATAAAACAAGCTGTGCTCGAACAGGTCGAGCGGGACGATCTCGAAGAGGCGTGGCGCTTGTCTCAGCCACTCTTGAAGGTCGCTCGCGAGCGAGAGGCTGCAAGGGTCTTGTCCGATCTCACGAGGCGGGGCGCGTTCGAGGCGGAGAACGGACTCGTCGCAGCCCGGACCCTGGCAAACGCTCACCCGACAGACATCGAAGTGCTCAGCAACCTCGGGCGCGCGTTCGAGCGCTTGCACGACATCCGCTACTTGAACGCGGCGCCGCCTGACGATCCGAGCAAATCGGCGAGCTATCCAAGCAGCTACCCGAAGACGCCCTCCTGTACGTCCACACCGAGCAGTTCCATGTGCTGTGTCACACCTGCTGGGAGGCTGGGCGGGTGAACCATGACGCGCATCGAAACGTCGAACATCGCGTCGTGATGGGCAAGCTTTGCGCTCCCCCGCACGTGGCCCCGAGCGCATTGCTCGAACGACTCGACAGTCTGGTTGCTGCAGAGGCAGGGGCCGTGCAGCTGCTCGTGCCTGAACTCGCGGGAGGTTGGAAACGAGGCTCGTGCTGAGATCGAGACGCGCCGGCTGGCCATGATTGATTGTTGATGGTCACGAGCTACGCCACAGCGCGGCAAAGCCTTCGGCGTCGCGTTGCGAGAGGCCGGCGAGGCGACGAAACAGAGGTGTAGTCTGTGGTGCTCCGATCGAGCTCGGCGATGAGCGCGTTAGAACGCGCCGATCACGCCCAGGCCGTAAGCACCCCGGCCGAGCGAGGCGGGGAC
>DATEPG010000429.1:0-3158 GCA_035273265.1 Polyangiaceae bacterium | reverse complement strand
ATGGCTTTTATTTGCGGATGGCAGCCGGCCTTGGCTTGGCCGGGGCGCTGATCTCTTCCGACTCGAAGAGCATCGGCGACTACAGCTTCGGCGGCGGAGCAGGCGCATTCGATCTGTGGATTGGCGGCACCCCCACGCCAGGCCTGGCAATGGGCGGCGCGCTTTCCGGGTTTGCGATGAGCAGCGCCAAAAGAAGCATCGACGGCACTTCCGTGTCCGGAGATACGGCCGGCAGTTCGGGCATGCTCGGCTTCTTCGTCGACGTCTTTCCGGACCCCGCGCGCGGCCTGCATTTCGGTGGGGCCTTCGGTCTCGCTAGCGGCGTGGCCGAGGTGAAGGACAGCGGACGGAGGTTCGAGGGCGGCGGGCTCGGGCTAGAAGCCTGGGGCGGCTATGATCTGTGGGTCAGCACGCAGTGGTCGCTCGGGGGCATGCTGCGCTTCATGGGCAGCGTGACCCGTGAAGACAAAGACAACGTTGTCTACCAAGCGTCGCTCGGGGTGGCGACGCTGTCCTTCACGGCGCTTTACCACTGACACCGAACAGCTGACCCGATCGACACGCGAACACGATGCCATTCGGCGTGGGCGTCGGTCGAAACGGATCGAGGCAGCTCGTGTCGTCGAGTCGCAGCGCGTTGCCACCGGCGCGTAGTATGAGCGCGTCGTTGCCGCTGCGTACTGCGGCGATTGCGCCTTGCGGATCGGTAACGACGAGCGCCGGGCGCAAGCCGCGCAAAGCGGGATCGAAGCCTTGCCCGGCCGCGCTTAGAGCGACCCGCGCGCTCTCTGCGCCGTCCTTCGCGCGCACGGAGACGAAGCCACCGTCGGCCACGAGCGCGGCCGACGGCGCGTCCAGCAGCGCGAACGGACCCGTGAGCGCGACGCTGGGCTCGTTGGCCAAGGTCACGACCTGCCCCGTGCTCAGATCGAGCACGCACCATTTGTGCCCGTCGACGATGGCGAACACTTTACCGGCACTGACTGCGGCACCTTCCGGCACGCTGCCGCCGAAGCTGCCGACCTGTTCCAGAGCACCGGTCGTGCGCGCAAGCTGCACGCTGCCGTTGTCGCTGATCAGAACCAGCGCTGCGTTGTCTTCCGCGATCGCGCTCAGTGTGCCGCTGGCGTGCAGCTGCCGGACGATCGCTCCGCGCTCGTCGAGTTCCAGCAAATCTCTGCCGCTCGCGAGTAGGGCCCCGCCGTTGCCGGTCGGAATGGTCAGGCTGCGGCGTCGAGGATCGGTCAATGGCAGCGTGCGCTTGGCTCGAAGTTTCCCGGTGCTCGAGTAGAAGAGCGCTTCCCCGTCGCGGGTGACGATCAGGATCGCGCCCGCGCTGGTCAACACCGGGGCCGAGTTTGCTTCACTGGTCAGTCGTTCGGACCAGAGCGTTCGACCTCGAGCATCGAGCTTCGACAGGCGCGGCTCCGCGTGGACCACGATCAGGTTGCCTTGTGCGTCACTGGCCGGGGCTTGCCCAATTCCGCCCGTCAAGCGCGTGCGAAAAGCCAGCTCTGGGGCGGCGGGAAAGGGGCTGCGCGTGCGAAAGCCGTTGCTCGAGTCGATGCCCTCACAAGCCGCCAAGGCGGAGCCCCGGCCAACCACGAGGCGCTGGACCCGCTGTGCGTCACGCGCGCTGGAGGGCGTACTGAGCAGAGCCAAACAGCTGGCTAGCAGGCTGAAGGGCGCCGCCCAAGCGCGCTTCACTTCGTGGCCTTGATCAAGAAGTCGGCGCGGATTTCGGGGATTTTGCTGCCGGAACGCGGGCCATCGACCAAGCCCACCACTTCGCCAAAGGCGCTGAACTTGTCGCCGGGGGACAAGCTGAATGGTGCGCCGTAGGTGACGCGGGCCAGGCAGGGAGCGTGCGCGCAGCCGCCGCGCACGTCCATCACCACCATGGTGTTGTAGTTTTCGGTTCGCGCATCGACGCTGACGCCGTCGAGTGCGACCGCCCAACCGCGCTTGGTTTCGGCTTGATCGGCGATCGCGGCGTAGTTGCTGGTGGCACGTTGACGCACGCGCTCCGCTTCGCGCGCTAGGCTATCGACGCGCTTCACGCGCAGCGGGAACAAGCGCGGCGCGGTATCCTTGCTGGTGGCGCGGATGATGATCGTCGTCTCGCCGGGCGCGGACACGTTCATCATTTGAGCGAAGCGGCCCGTCGGATCGACCGTGATCGGGCGGTCGCTGACCGTCAGCGCGCCGGCCTTGCCGGTGCGGCCCGCAAGCACGAAATTCGAGGTCTCGAGCAACACGGCCGGGCCAGGCGCGTCGATCACCAGCGGGGTGATCCCAGCCTGTAGGCTGACCGTGCCCGTTTGCGATGGGCTGTTCGGTGGCGTGACGACGTACGGCAGCCGTCTCTCGAGCGTCTTCACCGAGCCGTCGAGCCCGGTGACCTCCGCGCTCACGTCGAGTACGTAACGGCCTTCGCCTTCGGCGTTGAGCGCGACCGGCCTACCTTCGACGGTAACGCTCGAGCCCGCGACAGCGTTGATCAACACGCGCAGCTCGGGCGTCGGCCCGTCGAGCCCACTGGTGTCGCCGCGCACCCGGAACGCCACCGGCACCGAGATCTCGACGAAGCTCTGCTTGCCACGCGGCTCGACGAGCGTGATCGTCATCGGATTTTCGCCGACCTTGAGCGGTCGCGACAAGGGCAGGCTCGCCTGGTGCTTGGCGAACGTCGCATTGGCTGCGTCGAGCCGCGCCACCGTGCCGTCTTCGCAAGCCGCGCAGCTGAGCTCGAGCTGCTCCTTGCCGTCCGCTAGTGCCGTCGCGCGTGCTTCAATCGCACCGTGCCCACGGTAGAAAAGCCAAACCACCACTGCGGCGGCGAACAAGCCGGCAGCACCAACCATGGCCACCGCAGCCAGCGCGGGGATCCCTCGCTTGGGCCGAGCACCGTGATCTCCCGGGCGCGTCGCCGGGGCCTGTGGACGTGTCGAGTGATTCGCGTTGCCAGCCGCGCCGGTGGCGTTCGCGGCGGGCGGCGAACCTAACGGTGAAGCAGCGCCAGAAGCGGCCGGTGCGGCTTCTGCCAGTGCGACCGGCGTCGGTGTACCCGGCTTGGCCTGCCCCGGGTTCAGCGGCGCGATGCCAGGTCGCGCGACGCCCAGCACGGTTTTTTGGTGGGGCGAGAGGTGCGGGACGGT
>DATEPG010000428.1:0-22172 GCA_035273265.1 Polyangiaceae bacterium | reverse complement strand
CCCAGCGCGCCGCAGGACAGCATGCTGCCGCCGAATTCCAGGCCCACGCCGTTGGCCGGCTTGGACGTGACCGAGAGTAAGGACCCGCACAAAACGCGCCCCAGAATTTTCGCTACCAGCGCCGCCGCCACCAGCGCGAGGAGCGGCATGGGAAGCTTGACGTTGACGTTGGCGCCCGCGAGCAGCACCACGGGCAGCAGCACGGGCTTCTCCGTGGGAGTAACCATGGCTTTGATGTCCACGCGATGACGAGACACGAGGGCGAGCGTGAGGCCCATGGCGAAGGTGGTGGTGATCGGGGACAAGTTGAGCCGCGCCGCAGCGCCGGTACCGAGCAACGAAGTGCCGAGCAGAAGGCCCCAACTTTCGTCGCGACGGAATTCACGGCCGAGCAGCAATGCCGCGGTGAAACCGAGCACCACGCCCAAGCCGACCGAGACCAGCACGCGCTCGATCACCGAAAACGTTGGCAAGGCCGCACCCGGCAGCCAGGCATGGACGGCGGCCAGCGAGAGCGCGGCAAAAAGCGCACTGGCGCGCGCGGTGTCCGCCGCCAGATCGGCGAGCGGACCCTTGGCGCCATAGCGCTCCACGACCCAACGCACGCTGTGGCGGGTGGTCTCAGAGCAGACGATGCCGGCCGTTACCGCGAACGCGATCACCTCGATGCGCGGCAAGGGCGAGAAGTAAGTGGCTCCGAAAAACACCGTGGCCGACACGCAAGCGCTGACGAGCGCAGACAGCGCGATGCCTAGGGCGATGTGGGGCGCGGGCACGCGCCGCTCGCCGACCCGCAGGTAGCTCACGCCGAGTACCAGGCCGAGCCAACTGACGCCAACCAACACCACGGGCTGAAATGCTTCGACCAAGGAGCGGCCCACCACCGACAGCACCTGCGGGCCGAGTACGAAGCCGAGCACGAGGTACTCGGCACCCGAGGCCAAACCGAAGCCGCGGATGGTGCGACCGCCAACCAGGATGCTGCCCACGTAGGAGAGCACCAAGAGGCCGAGCAGAAAAGCGATCGCGTTCACTCGGCCACCGCACGCAAACGGCCAAGGGCGATCCCGGCAAACGTCAAGTCGCTCATGGCCGCTTCGGCCATCGACTGCCGAGCATCGAGCGAATTGCACAGCGCGCTGAGCCGGTAGACCGCGCCATCCACGTCGAACCTGAGTAGATCCAGGCGCGCGTCCTGGCCGCACTTCTTAGCGGCGGTACTGAGGATTTCGCGCACTTGATCTTGGGCTGCGTCGGCCGCCACCGCGATGTCGACGCTGAGCCGAGGGTGCATGCCGAGCACGCGCAGCGGCCGAACCAAGGACAACAGGTGCGGCACGCGCGTTTCGACGCGGTGTGCGTCAAGCAGCCGAACCTCGAGCAGGTTGATGGCCGAAATTCGCGCGATCACCCCGCCCATTTCGGCAAACTCTCCGAGCCGAAGCCGGCGTCCGAACAGCACCGTTAGGCCGACGACACCGGACGCCAGCAGCGGCGTGCTGGAAAGGCCGAGGGCGACCAAGATCACCGCGCCCGAGCGACCGAGTGAACCATTGGCATCACCGGTCACGATTGGTCCGGCAAAAACCAGCGCCGTCACCACGATCGCGGAGCGGAGCAGCACGCTGGTGGGCGCGGCGAGATCTGCAGGCAACCAGGGCAGCGGCGTTTCCCCCCGGGCCACGCTGGCGAAGAACAGACCGACGAAGCGCACCAGCACGAACACTGCCAGGCTGGCGATCACCGCGACGATCAACAGCGGCAGCGCACTTGCAAAGCGCTCCATCAGCTGCGAGACGGGCAGGACCACGAAACCGGTCAAGCGCTGCGTGTAGTTGCGCGTGGCGTCGAACAAGGACAGCGCGACGACCAGCCAAGCGTAGGCAATCACGGCTTGCCCGAGCCACTTACCGAGGCTGACTGCCATCACCGCGCTGCTGCGCAGCGTGGCTGGGCGCACGAACTCGATCTGCTGCACCTTGATGGACAAATCGCGATCGGCGCGCGTGTCCAAAAATTCGCGCCCGCGCTCGGCAAATTCGCCGAGCTTTCGGATCAGATAGAACGCGATCAAGCCGAAGAAGACCAGAAGCGAGACGGAGAACACGCTCTTCGCGACCGCAGCTCGTCTGTCCTCGGAGTCGAGCGCCTCACGAATTTTGGCGCTGATGCCGGCGGCATACACGTCGAGTGAAGACTCACCCGCGGCGTTGGCGTCGGCTTCGGTCAGTTGGACGATGGGGACCTGGCCGATCCGCACGACCACCATTTCGCCCTCGGCCTGGCGCGTGATGGGCGCGGATTTGTCGGCCTTGAACGCGCGCTGGAGGGCGTCGCTGGCATCGCGCGCGCGAACTTCGGCGAGCTTGTTGCCGCGAGCCACGAGCAACGTGAACACCGGCGAATCACCCAAGCGCACGACCGCGGGGACCGAGCTATGTACAACCGCAGCGCTGGGCGCCGGCGCTGCGGAAGCGCTGGACGGCGGCGCCACTGGCACGGCACTCGCGCTGGGCGGCGCGCCGGGCGCCAGCGTTGGAGTCGGGGCCGCAGGAGCTGGCGGCGCGGGGGCCACCGCTTCGGGCTCGGGAACGGGAGCCGGTTCGGGAGTGGGAGCCGCCTCGGAAGCGGAAGGGACGGGCGCCGCGGAAACCCGCGCGGATGACGCTGCGGGCGGCAAAGGTCGTCCGGAAACCACGGGCGCGGGCGGCGAGAACGGCGCGGGCGGCGAAGACGGCGAAGATGCCACCGAAGCGCTGCCCACCGGGCCCTCAGCCCACACCCGCCCTGGGGCCAACAGTCCAATGGCAAAGCAGAGTGCGATGCGTAGGAACCAGAGCCCCCAAACTCGCGCCGACGTACACGAACTAACTTTGGATCTCACGCTGGGACTCGCAGCTTCGGTCACCGGTTTGGCAACTGCAAGCACAAACGCGCGGGGCTAAATCGCGTTCGAAATGCCCACATGGTCCCCTCGAAGCCGCTTCCGAAAATGCGGAGTCGAGGCTAGCTTACGCCCCCCCAATGACGACGACTCAGCACCCGGATCGCGTGGTCTTGCACATCGCGGGCAATGACCGCCCCGGCGTCACCGCACGCTTGGCCCAAGTGATCGCCGAAGACGAAAGCGCCCAGCTCATCAACATCGGCCAGTCGGTACTACACGGCTATTTGATGCTGTCGGCGATCGTCGACATTCCGAGGGACTCGAACGCGCTCCGAAAGTTGCTGTTCGAGGCGACGGACATGGGACTCCGGTTCGAGGTTGCACCGCTCCTGAACGAATCGGAGCACGAGGCGCGCAGCGAGGTGAACTCACTCGTCGTGACCGTGCTCGGACCTCTGCGGAACGGCGCGGCCACGGCTTCGATCGCCAGCTTCATGGCCAAGCGCGCCATGAACATCCGCGAGATCCGCTCGCTCGGCGATCAGCAAATGGATGGCCTAGAGCTGACGGTGGATTTGCCCGCTGGCACTGCCCTGAGCGCGGCGGAGTTGAGTGAGTTGCGTGGCCACCTGTTGCGTTTGAGCATGGGCCTCGGCGTAGACTTGGCGGTCCAGCGCGACGACATGTTCCGCCGCAGCAAGCGGCTGGTCTGTATGGACGTCGATTCGACCTTCGTGAAGGGCGAGCTGATCGATGAGCTGGCCGAGTTGGCGGGCTGCAAAGAGCAGGTCGCGGGCATCACTGCCCGAGCGATGCGCGGTGAAATCGACTTCAAACAGTCGCTCGCCGAGCGGGTGAAGTTGCTCGAAGGCCTACCTTTCGAACGCGCCCGCTCACTGATCGACCGCTTCGAATTGACCCCGGGCGCCGACCGATTCGTGAAGATTTTGCATAGCTTCGGCTTCTGCGTCGGGCTGGTCAGCGGCGGGTTCAGTTTTTTCGTCGACGAGTTGAAAACTCGTTTTGGGCTCGACTTCGCGTTCGCCAACGAGCTCGAGGTCTTGGACGGCAAACTCACCGGCAACGTGCGCGGCACGATCGTCGACAGTGAGCGCAAGGCTCAGATCCTGAAGGACATGGCCCAGCTGTACACCTGCCGCCTCGAGCAAACGGTGGCGATCGGCGATGGCGCCAACGATATCTTGATGCTGCAGACCGCGGGCCTAGGCATCGCCTTCCGCGCAAAGCAGAAGCTGCAAGACGTCGCCGACATGAGCTTGAATCACAACGAGCGCCTGGACACGCTGCTCTATCTGATGGGCTTCAATTCACAAGACTTGCGGCTCGCCTGAGTCATCCGGACCGCCCTGCCCAATTGATCGAGATCGATGCTTCGGACGGGGTCGGAATCGAGGCGCGCGGCGGATGAAGTGACTCTTTGCCCTCGAGCTCGGGCAGCGTTTCGCCGGGCGGCACCAGGACGACGCGGTTTCTTCCACCGCGTTTGGCGGCATACAGCGCCAGATCTGCGCGATGCACCAACTCTTGAGGGGTCTCTTCCAGTTGCCGCGGGTCGAACACGGTCGTACCGATACTAATCGTCACGCGGCTGGGCCCTGGCGAGGGCGGAACCATCTCCTCCACCGCTAGCCGTAGTCGTTCGGCGACCAAGCGCGCCGACTCGGGGCCCGCGCCAGCGACGATCGCCACGAACTCCTCGCCGCCGTAGCGCCCAATGATGTCGCCCGGGCGCAAGCCACTTCTGATCACGTTGGCGACCGCAATCAGCACTCGATCTCCACAATCGTGCCCAAAGCGATCGTTGACCTGCTTGAAGTGATCGAGGTCCAGAAACAGCACACCGAAACGCTCTCGCAATTGACAGCGTTGCTGCATGGAGGCCTCGAGCGAACGCCGATTGAGCACGTTCGTCAGCGGATCGATTTGGGCGTCGCGACGCAAGCTGTCGCGCTCGTCGCGCAGACGCTCGAGCGCATCGTAGAAGCGCTTGTTCCGGAGTTGCACGCGGACGCGCGCTCGCAGCTCGACTTCGCGGATCGGATGCGCCATGAAGTCGTCGGCCCCGGCGAGCAAGCCACGCGCGGCGCTCTGTTCTTCGTCATCCTTGCCCAAGAGCAACACCGGGTAGTGGCGGCGCGGATCGCTGGCCCGTATCTGGCCGCACAGTTCGAGCCCGCTGCCACGCGGAAGTTCGACGGCAAGCAGGATCAAGTCGGGCTCGTACTCAGAGGTCAGGCGCAAGGCCTCGTCGCCGTCGGACAAGTACACGGCCTGGTAGCCCTCGGCATCGAGCATGGAGCGGACGAGCGTCCGACGTTGCTCGTCCGGGTCGACGACGAGGATGCGCCCGGCGCGCTCGGCGAGCGGCGGGTTCAGCGAAACCCGCGAAGGATCTGGTGTCGGATAGGGAATCATGCTCGATTCGGCGCGACGCTACGTCAGCACAAACGGACCGGGGACCTGGGGCCTAAGAGCGACACATGACTTCGGGTTGGGGCTGTGCCCCCCCAACCCGAAAACGCCAGGACCGCCATTGCCGGCGTGTCGCTCGAGAAAACCCGGTTTGTCGGCCTCGATTAGTGGCCGTGACCGCCGTGGCCGTGGCCACCGTGGCCGTGACCGCCGTGGTCGTCAGTAGGAGCCACGAATTCGGCTGGCTTGTTGCCGCCGTCACCCCAGAAGAATTTCTCGAGTTCGGTCATCCAAACGCGCGAGCCCTGCTCACTGGTGACGTCCAAGCGGTACTCGTTGATCAGCATCTTCGAGTGCTCCAGCCATTGCCGCCAGGCGGTCTTAGACACGGTGTCGAAGACTTTCTGCCCGAGCTCACCCTTGAACGGCGGCTTATCGAGACCTTCGGACTCTTGACCCAGCTTGATGCACTGAACGGTTCGCGACATGACACCGCAATCTTGCCGCGCGCTGGCCGCCCGTCAACCCGGAACGGGAACCTTCGGGTAGGGCTGCTCGACGGTGAGCAAGAACGGCACGCCGCCGCGATAGAAACGGCCGCTAATCTCGGCGGCTTGGCGCGCGCGGGCCGCGAGCACGACGCCCACGACCGCTGCCACCGATGACGCTTTCTGACCTGCCGCCTCGGTCAACACGTCGCCGTCTTGGATGCCGATTCCCAGCGCCGAGACGCCCGACAGCCGCAACCCAGCCGGGCGTTGTGCAGTCGCTTTCACGAACACGGCGCTGGGCATGGCACGGCGTGCCGCCAGAGCCAAAACCTGGGCCGCCGAGACGCGGATACCCGACGGCCGAGTCGCGCGCGCACGCGCACGCACACGTGGATCGGTGCGCGTGGCATCGAATGCCGCACCCCGTACGCCCGGAGCAATCATGAACTGCGGCTCTTCTTGCTCTTGCTCCTCTTGCTGCTCTTGCCCCTCAGCCCAACCTTCCTCGATCGAAGGACGAAGCGTCGGGACTACCGCGCTGAGGCGAGCAGCGATCCCGCTACCGAGAGCATCCGCGTAGGCACGCGACAACTTTCGGAGCGCGAACACCGGAAGCGTCAAGCCGAGCAGCAGGATCACGACGAGGAGACGGCCGCGCAGCGCGATACCAGACAGCGAGCCGAGCGCGCTAGACACCTGGCAACGATACCACGGCGATTACGTGCGCAAGCGCCAGTTTCCCGGGAACGTGCGGCCGATCTCGTCGCACGTCGGGTCGGTGACGATCAGCTCGGGCTTGGCGTCGCGGCAGTACAGGATGCTGTTCTGCCGAAATGTACGCCCAAAGTTCAACGCCTCATCGCGCTCGATCCCGTGCACCAACCAGGCGGGCTCGCGCCAGACCCCCTCCGGCTCTTCGTCGTAACCGACGCAATGCTCGACCCGATAGCAGCCGAGGATGAGTAAGTCGCGCATGACCTGGTGACGGCCATCGTTCACCCGCCGCGGTAGCAACATGGAGCGCGGGTTATAGGCCGTCAGGAGCGCGAACTTCGACCGAAGCAGCGGAGGCAGAGTTTGGATATCTTTGACGATTTCCCCGTCCATCGAGACGCGAAGCAGCCCGCCGTCCGTGGGCAGCTCGTAGACGGTCGCAAAGTAGGCGCGGAGGAGGTTCTGGTCCAAGGCGCCGGGGATGTAGCACGGCTCGGGAGCTTGCGAAACTTAGAGCCGCGCTAGCGCTTGAAGCGGTAACCCACCCCACGCACCGTCAGCAAGTGCTCGGGTTCCGCGGGGTCGGACTCCAACTTGGTCCGCAATTGCAGCAGGAAATTGTCGATCGTGCGCAAGGTCCCGTGGTGACCAACACCCCAGACGCGTGTCAAAATGTCCTCTCGGCTCAGCACGCGGCTAGAAGCTTCGACCAAGCACCAAAGCACGTCGAACTCGGTGGCCGTCAGCGATACGAGCTCGCCCCCCTTCAGTACCTGCCGCAGGCCAGAGTCGATCTGCAGGTCTCCCGCGCGGACCACCCGCTCGGGAGCCTGGCGCGCGATGCCGTCACGGCGCAAGACCGCCTTCACGCGCGCGAGAAGCTCCGCCAAGCTGAAGGGTTTGGTGATGTAGTCCTCCGCGCCGAGTTCGAGACCCATCACTTTGTCCATCTCGGCGCCGCGCGCGCTGAGCATCACGACCGGGACGTGGTTGCCTTGGCTGCGGATCGCCTTGACGACTTCGAGGCCGTTCATTTTCGGCAACATGACATCCAAGATCACGAGGTCGACATTGGCGGAGACCGCGCGAGTCAGGCCGTCTTCGCCGTCAGTCGCGATGCTCACCTCGTAGCCCTCGGCCTCCAGGTTCATCTGCAGTCCAAGCGTGATGCTGGGGTCGTCCTCCACGACCAATATGTGCCGTTTGCCGCTGGCCACCATTTGAATTTCCTCAGATCTAGTGCTTGACCACGCGCAAGACGAGCGAAAATTCGCTGCCCTTGCCGGGGTGACTAACGAGCTCGACTCGCCCGCGGTGGGCCTTCATCACGTGCTTCACGATCGCCAGCCCGAGCCCAGACCCCTCGCGTTGACGAGATAGGCGATCGTCCAAGCGATAGAACTTCTGGAAGATGCGCTTGTGCTCGGCAACCGGAATTCCGGCACCGTTGTCGCGTACGGTAAGCCGTGCCTCACGTTCGTCGAACGTGACGAAGACATCGATCTTGACCGGGTCACCGCCATACTTGTCGGCGTTGGTCAGCAGATTGAAGAGCGCGTCGGAAACCGCTCCGCGATCCGCACTGACCAGCAGCGATTCCGGAGGCAGCTTCACGTTCAGCTGGATCGAACGGCGCTGGCGCACCGTCTCGAAGGCCTCCAGCGCGGTGGAGATCACCGATTTCAGATCGGTCTCGCGAAACGTGAATTCACGCCGCCCGCTTTCCATGCGGCCCCAATCGAGCAAGCGATCGATCAGTTCTTGCAGGCGCGTGCTCTCTCGGGCGAGTCCATCGATACACTTCTGTTCGGCGACCGTATCACCGCGACGCAGTTCGAGGGTTTCCGTAAATAGGCGGATCGACGTCAGCGGGGTGCGCAGTTCGTGTGAAACTTTCGAGACGAAGTCACTCTGCAGGAGTGACAAATTTGCCTCCCGGCGCACGAAAACCCACACGAGCACCACGCCAGTGACGGCGGCCCCGCTGAGCGCCATCACCAAGATCCCCATCAATAGGTTGAGCCGAGCTTCGCCCAGGAAGATCAGCACCACGCCCGACGTAAGGAGCAGCGACGACGGGACAACGACCAGCGAAACCAGCAAAATGACGATCCGGCGGTAGCCGAGCGGGGTCGTGTCCCGGGATGCCATGGCTCGAGCACTATAGGCAGAAAGCTGCGCTCCGGAAGACGACAAGACACGCGTTGCGTCATACTTTCACCATCCCGCCCTTCCCGCGTGGCAGTCATCCAGGTTACATTTCGAGCTCGCATCCGAGCGCCCCCGCGCCCGGTCCGAACGATGATCAGGCCAGCCTACCCCGCAGAATCCGAAGGAACTGCCTCTATTCCCGAGGTCGGGCAGGTCATCGTCGGGAAATACCGGATCGACTCCGTGGTCGGTTCGGGCGGAATGGGCATCGTACTCAGCGCGACGCACCTCGACCTCGGTCAACCGGTGGCAATCAAAGTGCTCACCGTGTCCGACGAAGACGAGCGCCGAGAGGAAGCTCGCGAGCGTTTCTTGCGCGAGGGACGCGCCACCGCCGCGCTCGTTTCCGATCACGTCGTACGTGTGTACGACGTGGGCACTCTGGCCAACGGAGCGCCGTTCATGATCATGGAGCTCTTGCGCGGTCAGGACCTAGCCCGCACCCTGGTCCAGCAGGGACCGCTGATCATCGAGCGCGCGTGTGACTATGTCAGGCAGGCGGCTGAAGCCATCGCCTGCGCGCATGCCCACGGCATCGTGCATCGTGACCTGAAACCGTCGAACTTGTTTTTGACCCAGCGCAGCGATGGCAGCCCGCTGGTCAAGGTTCTAGATTTCGGAATCTCGAAGACCACTGGCGCGGAGCAGGAGCGCGCGTCCTCGGACCTCACCGTCGAGCGCAGCGTACTGGGCACGCCTTTCTACATGTCCCCGGAGCAGGTACGCGACGCGAAAACGGTCGACCATCGCACCGACATCTGGTCGCTCGGACTCATCCTTCACGAACTCCTGTCGGGCTCGCCTGCCTTCGAGGGCACGACCCTGCCCGGCATCTGCGCGTCGATCGCGGCCGATCCACCTGCCGCCCTTCGGCTCAAGCGTTCGGAGGTGCCGCTCGAAGTGGAAGCGATCGTGCTCAAATGTCTGGAAAAAGACCCGGCCAAGCGCTTTCAGACGGCGCGCGAGCTGGCCTCCCGCCTCGGTCCTTGGACGGGACGTCCAGAGAACCGCGTTTTGAACGACGCGACGATTCGCTCTTCATCGGAGCTGGGCTTCCAACTGGACGAGCTTCGAACTGGCTCTACGGTCGCGTTCGCAAAAAACCCGGACACCGGCACACTCGCCAGTGCCGTGTTCACGCGCTCGGGACCGCGTTTGATTGGCTCGCTGAGCGACAGCCAAGCCAAGCACGATGCGACGTCGCCCCAGGCGCTATCGCCCAGCTCTACGTCGCCTGCCTCCATTCGCAGCGTACTGCAGCGCCACCGAACGGCGCTCGGCGTCGGGGCTGCGCTGCTGCTCTTGCTTTCGTTGTGGGCCGGACGTGATTCGGAGCCGCACGAGCCCGAGGCAACTCAGGTGGCGACGGCAAGCATGGCTCGACCAGTTTCCGTGCCAGCGCCAGCGAGCCAGGCGTTTTCCTTGCAGATCGAGTCTAACCCTGCGGGCGCCGAGGTCTTCGAAGGAGACCACTTGCTCGGCGTGACTCCCATCCAACTCAATATCGACGCCCGGCTCGAGGCCGTCCGCACCTTCAGCCTACGAAAGGCCGGCTATTTACCGTACACGATCGTGCAGGGCGCTGCGACGAAGGACGCCCGAGTGTTGGCTGAGCTCACAGCCGAGCCGGTGATCCCCACGCCTGCCCTCACCGCCAAAAAGCCGGCCCCGACGAAACCATCCAGCGCGCCCGACAAGTCCGACAGCGACATTTTCATGCAGCGCTGAGCAGCACGGTTTCCAACGAGTGTGCTCTATTTCCGAGCCAGACTCTTGCAACAGATAGCCGCGGTCGGATGGTCTTGGCACACGAGCTGCGTCAGCTGAGTGGGCTCATGAGCCGTGGCGGGGCCAGTCGAGGAGACCCGACCGAAACGCGCTTACCCTGCGCGCCTCAGAACTTCACGTCCAAGCTGGCCATGAAGGAACGACCGTCTTGAGTGATGCTGCGTTGCGTGAACTCGGTGCTGACGGGCACGCTGTAGCGCCAATCGAGCGCATTGTAGACGCCGAAGGCGTAGTGCACGCCGTAGCGAGGCTCCTCGCCGCTGAACACCAGATCGAGGATCACTGCCGACCCGGTCTTGCCCTGCGGTTCGCTATCGCTGCTGTTTTCATAGCGGTCGAAGCGCGGTCCCTCTACCGTCAATCGCGAGCCGAAGGTCAGAGCTCGGTTGAGGATCGGAATCGCCCCTTTCAACGAGGCCAGGTGGATCGGCGCGTTGGCCACCGAGCGCTTGTTCGTGGCCCTGGAGAACGAGAGTAGATCGCCAGCGCTGTTCGTCTGTAAGAAGCGCGGCACCGAGAAGCCGTAGCTGAGCGCGAACATCGCCCCCTGACGAAACTCACGACGCAAGCCGAACTCACCGCCGAGCACGACCAAAGGCGAACGCTCGTTCTCGTAGCGCAGTGGATCCTCCGCGACACTGTTGCCCAGGGACGAGATGAGGTGCGCAGCGTAGTTGGCGTAGCCCGTTGCCGTAGCAACCATGCTGGCAGAAAAGCGGTGCGCGTGCTCGAGCTCCACGGAATACGACGATTCTGGGTTCAAGTTCGGGCTTTGCACCTGAGTGCGACCGCCATCGTTGTAGTAGAGTTCGTAAATGCTCGGCGCGCGAAACGCCTTGCCCAGGATCAGCTTGCTATTGCCTGCCGCGTACGGCTTGACGATCAGCGCGGCGCGTGGGTTCAACGACGAGCCAAACGTGGAGTAAGCATCCAAGCGTGCGCCGATCTGGAGCTGGGCGCGCGCACTCAAGGTGAGATCCGCGAGCGCGTACAGCGCGCCGACCTGATACGGGCGCCCACGGCTACCGGTATCGTCCAAGAACGCGCCGCGGTCGTCGCGACCGTGTTGCTCGACCTGATAATGCAGCTGCCCTTCGCCGCCGAGCGTCAGCCGCACGCGAGCGACTGGCTTGAACTCCACGCGCTGTTCGAGCCCCAGCCAGGAGCCCCGGTAGGTGTCGACCTCGACGCCGTCATCTACCGCATCACGCGCGTATTCGCCGCGGAACGTGTAGTGATTCCAGTGCAATCGGGAGAGCAGCGTCACGCGCTCTGAAAGGTGTGGCTCGGCACGCAGCTCGACGTAGCTTCTACCGTCGGTCTGCTTGGTTCGCGGATCACCGAACAGAGTGCCGAACTCGGCGGTCGGCAGGTGCTTTTGGTAGGAGTGTGCCGACCATTGAAGCGACAAAAACTTCCAGAAAACGCGGCCGCGGAAGGTGCCAGCCTGGAAACCATCGACGTTGCGGGCGACTCCGTCTTCTGCGCCCGGGCTTCCAACGTATTCGGGGAAGTAAAATTGTCTGCCGTTGCCACGCCCAAGGGCGACGGACGCCCACGCGCCCGCTTCTTTGCCGAACTTGACGTCGCCCCGCACGCGAGCGCGTGCGACGCCGCTCTGATTGGTGGAGATGCCTGCAGAGACACCGGTCGCGCCGACGTCACGACTAACCACGTTGACCACTCCTGAGAGCGCGTTCGTGCCGTAGAGCACGGAGCCCGGGCCGCGCACGACCTCGATGCGCTGGACGTCACCCAAATCGGTGAGTCCGTCGTAGCCGACGTACGAGGAACCGATCCAATTGTCGTTCATCGACTGACCGTCGTACGTGACCAAGATGCGATTGCCGTAGCTTCCGAGTCGACCGAGACCTCGTACCCCGAGCGTGACGTAGCTGCGATCGTCCGATACGTAGACGCCTGGCACGCCGCGCACGGCTTCGGCGATCGTAGGTGGCGCGAGCGCGGACAGCTCACGTTCATTGACCAGAGTGACCGAGCTCGGGGCGTTTTCGACTCGTTCGCTGGCGCGCGATGCCGCGACTACCTCGTCCGATTCCGTAAGCACGACATCGAGGCGTGTCTCGCCGTTCAAGGCCACGCCGATCAGTCGATCTTCCGGGCGAAACCCCTTGAGCTCGAGATGGACGCGGTGCATCCCGACTGGCAGGCTGATGATCGCCGGAGTAAACCCGCTCGCACGGCCATCGATTTGCACCAGCGCGCCCGGTTCGTCGCTGCTGATCAGCGCGCTGCCCAGCAGCGGTTCGAGCCGTACCGACACTTGCTCGCGCTCGTGCGCGCGCACCGTGAACGTTCGCTGCGCGACGTGGAAGCCCGCGTGGCTAAAGCTCGCGACGTGGATCCCCACGGGCAAGGACCGGGTGCAGGGCACATGGCACGCCGCAGGGTCCGGCTCGCCGTCGACGTTCACGCGCGTGCCGGCCTCGGCCGTGAACGACACTTCGCCGAGAAGTGGCTTCAGTTGCAGATCCAGAGCCAGTTCTCGTCCGGGCGCAGTCGCGGGCACGTCGACCACGGCGGGTTCGTAGCCCGGGTACTCGGCGATCAACTTGTAAGTGCGCGGCTCGAGTCCGAGCAGCTCGGGACTGGAGCCGCGGGCACCGAGATCCTTGCGATCGAGATATAGGGTGGCGCCTGCCGGCTTGGTCGTGACTCGAAGCACCATCACGTGTTGCCTGATTTGGCTCAAGGCGGTGTTGATCCTGGCCTTCGCCTCGCTGGCGCTCTCGCTTTCGAGCGCCAGTGAATAGTAACGAAAGGCAGCAGGGTAAAACTTCAACTGCTCATAGCTGCGAGCGATGTTGAAGAGCACGTTCTTGTTCGGAACGAGCCGGTTCGAGCTCAAGAAGTGCGCGAGCGCGACCTTATAGTCAGCGCGCTGGTAGGCGTCCGCGCCGAGCGAAAATTCGAGTTCGGCATGGTCTGCCAGATCATCGGCCTGAACCAGCTTCGGCGCTAGCAGCAACGCGCCGAACAGCAGCCCGATTTGCAGCGGTGAGCGCGTCACTCTGCCAGCTTAGGCTTCTGCCGCTCACAAGCGCAAATCGACGACCAGCGCTCGCAACACCTCGGCGACGCTCGCGGCCTGAGCGGGACAGCCGCGTGAGCGATAGGGGCTCTCGCCATCCGTCAGCTGCGCCACTTGCCCGAGCAGCAAGTTGCTTTCCGCGGCGCCCTCGATCAGCGTCCGCAATTCGCCAGGCAGCTCTTCGTCTTCGGGCGAGAATTGCAGCGAGGCGCGCACGTAAAATCCGAGTAGGTGCGCCCAGGTGCTGCCCTGATGGTAGGAAAACTCGCGTTCCTCACTGGTCCCGGAAAAAAAACCGATGTAGCGGTTGTCGCTCGGCGACAAACTGCGGATCCCGCGCGGCGTCAGCAAATCACTCTGCACGCGGTCGAGAATCGCGCGTGTCTGCGTGGCGTCGAACAGCTCTGGGTCGACGGCCAGGGCGATCAGCGCGTTGGGACGAATGCTCGGATCGGCCCAAGCCTCGGCGGTGTCTCGCGCTTCACTCACGACGTCGTACGGATAGTCGGTTTCATGGCACCAGAAGCGGGCGCGAAAGGCAGCGCGCGCGCGGTGCATGGTGCGTTCCGCCAAGTCCGCAAGCCGTTCGTGTCCGTATTCACGCGCCAACCCGGCCAGCGTTCCCGCACCCTTGGTCCACAGAGCTTGGAGCTCGATCGCGACGCCGCGGCGCGGCGTGACGAGCTCGGGCCCCACGTGCGCGTCCATCCAGGTCAAGGCGACGCTCGAAGCGCCGTTGGCCACCAAGCCCTCACCGGTCAACCAGACGAAGCGCTTGCGCCGCGAGCGCACACGCAGAAACGCGCGCACCAGCGCTGGATAGAGTTGTTCCCTCAACAACGGGTCGCTGGCAGGTAGGCGCAAGCGCAGCTCACGGGCCACCTCGAATAGCCAAAGCGTGGCATCCGGCACCGGTTTCGCGCGTTTTTTTCCAGGTGTCAGCAGCGTTTCGGGCAAGAGACCGAAGTGTAGTTCGGAGAGCACGGTCGCAAGCGCACGACGTGCGAGATCCATGCGTCCGCGCGCCAGGTGCAGGCCCACCACCGACAACACCAAGTCCCGGGTGTACACGGCATGCCAGGGATAGCCCGCGAGGATCACCGGGTGCTTCACCGCGTCGGCACAAAACTGCTCCGCCGCCACGAACATCTGGCGCACGCGCGGCACGCGCGAAGGCCCGGGATCCTGCGCGAGCAAGGCTTCACGGACCTCGGCCTGTAGATCGGTGGGAGACTCGGACGGCAACGCACCGACGGCGGTCACCAAGAAGGCCGTACGATTCGGTTCGAGCACCAGCTCGAATACGCCTGGCGTCCACATGTCTTCCTGAAAGGAATTGCCCAGGCGACGGTCTTCCAGATACTCGAAGCGGCGCCACCAATCGGGCGACCCCATGAACACACCGTCGTGCTTGAATGCGATCGGCGGCAGCTCGGAGATCGGTTGCACTTCGACCGAGCCGCCGCGGAGTAGCACGACCTGGTTCATGGCGCCGTGCTCGACCATCAAACCTTCGACCGGCCTGAGCGGCATCAGCGGACGCATGCTGACTCGGGCCGGAACGCGCCCGCGCCAGGTGTAGCCGATGATCATCGCGTTCCGCCCGCGTGCGAGGCAAATCGTGCGCTCGAGCGTGTGAGCGCCCAAGCGAAAAACCCAGCGCGGCAAGGGATCTTGAGAAAAGCTTTGCAGCAAGCGGTAGCCCGGCGTGGGGGCCACGTTCGGGAACTGATGGGTCGCCAAGCGATAAACACGGCGGCGATCGTCGTCTACCGTGACGTTCGTCTCCGCGTGGCTGATGATCACGTGCCGACCCAGGGGCGGCGCCAGCGCGGCGATGAAAGCACCGTGATGGCGCCGCGTATGCATCATCGCGATCGTACTCATCGAGTACGCGCCTGCGCCGTTGGTGTGAAGCCACTCGCGCTCGGCCGGCAGTAGGTCCGAGTGCGTTTCGATGAATGGCCACGGACCTTCGAGTGCGCCTCGCTTCCCCTCGCGCGACTTCACCGCTGCCCTCGCGCGGCGAGCTCTGCAACTGCCGCCGCCAAGAGCACGGAGCGCGAAGGTGACGCCGATAGCCAGAGCTCGATGGCCAAAGCCGCTTGTGCGACCAGCATGCCGAGCCCATTTTCCGCGCCCAGACCGCAGCTCTTCGCACGCTGAAGAAACGGCGTGGCGGCTGGGTTGTAGATCAGGTCGTAAGCCAACGCGCTCTGCGGGATATGCTCCCAAGGCACTATTTCCGCCAACTTCTGACCATCGTCCGCGCCCGTCATCCCCGCGCTCGTGCAATTGACGATCAAATCGACGCGCGCAACCACTTCACGCAGCCGTGACTTGGCGTGCGCGTCGCTCTCGGGCCAAGCCAGTGGCGAGACCCCTTGCGCGACGAACTCCGCGGCGTGTGGCCACTCCGCTTCTGGGACGGAGGGCACGAACTTTCGTGCGGTGAGCGCGATCCGGTCCGCACCTGCGTCCCGCGCCGCGGCGACCACCGCCGGCGCGGAGCCGCCGTTGCCGATGATCAGCACGCGGCGCACCGAACCCGAGACGCGCTGAAATTCTTCGGCCAGCGCCGGCACGTCGGTATTGTGCGCGACAATTGCGCCGTCCGCTCCGCGCGCCAGCACGTTGGCAACGCCGACGCGCTGCACCGATGGCGCAGCCATGTCGGCCAGCTGCAAGGCCAGGCGCTTCCAAGGGATCGTCACGTTGGCGCCTGCAAGCTCACCGCTGCGTAAAGCATCGATGACTTTCACCACCGCGGCCTCGTCGGGGCAGTCGACGAGCTCGTAGCTATGGGGCAGTCCCAGATCTCGATAGGCCGCGCGATGAATCACGGGCGACAACGAGTGCGCCACCGGGTGGCCAATCAGTACGAAACGCCGGCTATCGGTAGCAGATTTCACGATTCCTGTCCTTCTACGCGAGTTCGCAGGCGACCGCGCCCCAGACGCAATGTCAACTCGTCACCCAGCGCGACGTCTTCTGCAGCCCGAACGGCGCGGCCATCCGCGCGCGTGGCAATGGCGTAGCCGCGGCCCAAAATGGTGAGCGGCGAGAGTCCGTTCAGGCGTGTCGCGGCATCCGCCAAGCGCGCCTCGGAACGGGCCAACTGGCTCCGCGCCGCATGCTGCAAGCGCAGCTCGAGCGGGCCGAGATCCGCGCGTGCGTTGGCCAGCACCGCGCGCGGGTGACGCGTGTACAGGCGTCGGGTCAAGAGCTCGAGAGCCGCGCGGCGCTGCTTCACCACTTCGATCGTCCGGCGACCGAGGGCAGTCGTCAGCTCGTCGAGTTCTTGCTGGCGCTCGGCGATCATGAAGCGGGGATCGGAAAGCCGGGCACGGGCGCGTTCGATTTGGCCGCGCCAGCGCAGAATGCGAGCCAGTGTCGCGCGCTGCAGAGCGCCGTGCGCGCGCTGCCAAGCAGCAGCGCGTGCTCGACCTTCGGGCACCACGAGTTCGGCCGCTTGCGAGGGCGTCGCGGCTCGCACGTCGGCGACCAGATCGGTGAGCGAGAAATCGATCTCGTGGCCCACGGCGCTCACCACGGGCACGCGAAAACGTGCGATGCGTCGCACCACACGCTCGTCGTTGAACGCCATCAGATCCTCGCCAGAACCTCCGCCCCGACCAATCACCACCACGTCCAAACCGGGATACTGCTCGATCAGGTCCAGGGCCCGCACCAGACTCTCCGGCGCGCCTTCGCCCTGGACCAACGCCGCCGCGAGTACGATCTTCAGGTCGCCACGCCGAAAGGCGACGCTCACGATGTCGTGAAACGCGGCGCCCGATGCGCTGGTCACGACGCCAACGACGTGCGGTTCGCTCGGCAGTGGACGCTTCCGCTCGTTGGCAAACAGCCCTTCGGCTTGCAGGCGCTCCTTCAGCTGCTCGAGCGCCTCCAGTAGCGCTCCGCGGCCTGCGGGGCGAACCTCGTTGACCACGAATTGCAAACGGCCGCGCGGCGCCCAGACCGTGGCTTGGCCGATCAGCTGCAAGCGCGCACCCTCGTCCAGGTAGCGACGCGCACGTAGAGCGTTGAAGCGATACATCACGCACTCGATGATCGCGTCCTCAGCCTCGTCCTTGAGACAAAAGTACACGTGCCCACTTGGCGCTCGCTTGAGCGAACTGACTTCGCCATAGACCCAAACCCGACTCGAAGCGTCCTCGACCGAACGGCGCAGACGCCGGTCCAGCTCAGAGACACTGATGACCTCTTCTGGCCCGCGCATCGGCCGGCATATACCAGCGGAAGACCAGGCGGGCTCGGCAATTGTTGCCGGCCCTGCGGCTAAAGAGCAATATTGGTGGTTCCCTTTGCTACTGGCAGGTAGTGACCGCAATGCGAACGTTGTCGACGTAGAAATCCGTCACTGAAGCGGTATCGCAGCTGGACCAAAAGGAAACAGACACCACCTTGCCCGCATGGGCCGAGACGGCTGCCGTCACGTCGACGCCATTCGCCGTCCAAGGGTGAGTAGACCCCGTTTGCGCGTCCGCGTTGGTCTTGGTCAGCAGGGGCGAGCCGATCTGGATGTAATCGGCGTCCATCAAGCGAACCTGAAAGGAGTCCTTGTTCGTAGCGACCTGGCTCTGAGTTTGGAAGTTCGTATCCGCCAGAATGCGCAGCTTCGTCGCGCCGGCGGGCAGCACGAGAGTCTTGCTCAAGTCACCGATACCGGCGTCCAAAATGCCTCCCAGCCAGGCCAGGGATTTCCCCGCGCTGGCCTTGGTCAGGCCAGTGTTGCTGCCTGGCGTGCAGCCGGCCGTGCCGCAGTCCTGGGTGATCCAATACTCGCCGTCTTCAGCCCAACCGGTCGCCGGCTTGCTACCCAATTCGAAGCTGCCGTTACCGACCGAAGCATCGACCAGCGTGGTCTGCGTGGAGATGTCGACATGCGAGCAAACATGGTTCGTACACCTCTCTGCGGTGCAAGGCTCGTTGTCCGTCGCACAATCGCTGTCGTTCAGGCACTCGTAGCAGGTTGGCGTGCCGCTCGCGTCACACACGGGCTTGCCTGAAGTGCAGCCTGCGTCCTGGGTCGAGCCAGCGGCGTTGTCCACACAGGCCGCGCACTTCTCGCTGGAGGCGCTGCCATTGCACACGCCCGTGCTGCAGGCATTCCCAGCCGGCACCGTCCCAAACACGCATTTGCCGCCCGTGCAGGCCTCAGTCGTGCACTCGTTACCGTCGTTGCAGTCGGTCGGCATGCTGCAGCCCGTACAGGCGGCATCGAGACCCGTCCCCAGGCAAATTTTTGCGGTCGGCGAGCACCCCTCATCCTGAGCGGTTCCGGGCGCAGTATCACGACAGCGTACGCAAACCGCCTGCGCGTCGCAGCTGCGCGCAATGCCACAGGCCTCACCCACAGCCAAAGGGTCGTGCGCGCACGCGCCCAGCACGCAACTATCGCGAGTACAGTCGTTGCTGTCGTCGCAGCCGCTTGGGCAAGCCCCGCTTGCACCAGCATTACCAGCGGTGCCGCTGGTGCCTGTCCACGCGCCAACACCCCCGGAACCGCCAATGCCCGCGGAACCGCCGGGTTCTGTCGAACCGCTGGCTCCTGCCGCACCGCTATCGCCGTCCGAAGTGCCGCTGGTTCCCCCCTCGCCCATCACCTGCCCGGCGCTACCACCAGCAACGCCACTGTCAGCAACGTTTCCGGTTCCTCCTTCGCCGTCGCCGACGTCATCCGCGACGCTGTAGCCCCCGAGGCCGATCAGGTTCCCACAGCCAGAGACCGCGCACACGCAAGCAAACGATAGCCCAATGAAAATGCGAGACGAACCCAAGATGGCACGGACGATAACACGCTCCACTATTTGTATCGACGGGCACGCAAATGCGGTAATTCTCGCACACTCGCCCTCATCTGCTCCAGCAGCACGCGAACTCGCGACGCATGTTCGCAACGGCTGCAACGCTTCGTGAATGGACGTTTTGTGTTTCGAGCAGAGTCGCGAGCCGCCAGCGCGCCGCGAGAATGTCAAGCGCGTAGAGCGTCAGCGGTGAGTAACGATGCATGCCCTTGCATAGAGATGAGAACTCGTTCGAGCCGGCGTTGGACGGCGCTCTGATTCCGCAATGACAGAAGGAGTCGACTTCCGGGCCGCAGCTTGCCTACGCAACAGGCACGTGTGATAGTTATCCCCACAATGTCATACCGTGGCGCTATGGCCCGAACCGAGGCCATCGGCACGGCGGCAGTGGTCCACGAAATCCGCGAGAGCACTTTAGCTAACTATTTGCAGCGGCATCGCAAGTGGCCCGTACCTCATCAGAACTCCGAAGCGAGCACCCAATGAAAGAGCTCAGCCTACTCTGGCCGCGTCTGAAGCGGGTCGCTTTCGAGGAGGTCGAGGCGTTGCTCTCACGCAGCGTCTTGGCGCAAGTCGCGGCGCACTTTCCCTCACAAACCTTCGGCCGCACGCGAACCGCGTTGCTGCGCCGCGCTGGGATGACGATCGGGGGCAGCTCACTCGTGCAGGGCCCGATCTTGATTACCGGTGAGGGCAACCCCTGTGAAAAAATCTCGATCGGCACGTTTACCTTGATCAGCGGCTCACTTCACTGCGACATCGGTGCGCCTCTGCAGATCGGCAGTCGCGTGCGCATCGGACACGACGTGTCTCTGCTCACGGTGGACCACCGCGTCGGCCCAGAAGAAATGCGCTCGGGTCAGCGCAAGTTCGGCGCCATCGAGATCGGTGACGGCGCGTGGCTGGCTTCCCGAGTGGTGGTTCTCCCGGGGGTGCGCATCGGCGCGGGTGCAATCGTTGCCGCCGCCTCCGTAGTCACGCGCGACGTACCGGCCAACACACTCGCGGTGGGTGTTCCTGCGCGCGTGGTTCGAGAGCTGAGCCGTCACGGTGATTCGGAACCGCCGAGCGATCTCGAAGCACCTGTCTCGAGTCGACGCTTCCTGTATCAGGCTTGATTTCCGACAGAATCCGGCTCTTCTCGCAGTGACGCGAGATTTCGGGCATGATCGACCGCGACTCGATGAAGCGCGTGTTGATCGCAAACCGTGGCGAGATTTCGGTGCGCATCTCGCGCACACTGCGTGAGCTCAGGCTCGAATCGGTAGCCGTGTACACGGCCGAGGATCGCTTCGCGCTACACACGCGCAGCGCGGATCGCGCCGTCGAGCTACGCTCACCACTCGGCTACCTGGACGCCGAGCAACTGATTTCAGTCGCACGCGCTGCTGGCTGCGACGCACTGCACCCGGGTTACGGCTTCCTCTCCGAGAATTCGGAGTTCGCCGCTGCTTGCTGGGCTGCGGGGCTGTGCTTCATCGGGCCACCGCCGAGCGCGATCGCGGCGATGGGCTCGAAGCAACGCGCGCGCGCGCGGATGGAGGCATCCGGGGTACCGTTGATCCCGGGCGGCGATGCGCGTACTTTGTCCGAAGCCAGCGCTACCGCGCTGCGCGTCGGCTATCCCGTACTGGTCAAGGCCACTGACGGCGGGGGCGGCAAGGGCATGCGGCTCGTGCGCAGCGAGACGGAGCTCGCCTCGGCACTCGAGCGCACCCGCAGTGAAGCCAAGAGCGCGTTTGGCAGCGATGCGGTGTACATCGAGAAGGCAATCGAGAACGCTCGCCACGTCGAGATCCAAGTACTCGGCGATCAGCAGGGGCGGCTCGTTTCCTTGTTCGAACGCGACTGTTCGATTCAGCGTCGCCACCAAAAGGTGATCGAAGAGACGCCCTGCCCGGTGCTCCGCCCGGAAACGCTCGCAAAAATGGCTGAAGTCAGCGTGCGCGGCGCCGCGGCCATTGGCTATTTTTCTGCGGGTACATTCGAGTTTCTGCTGGCGCCTGACGGCGGCTTCTATTTTCTGGAGATGAACACCCGGCTGCAAGTCGAACACCCCATCACCGAACTCGTCACCGGGCTGGATTTGGTGAAAGAGATGCTGCTGATCGCGGACGGGAAGCCGCTCTCGTTCGATCAAGTGACACGGCGTGGAGCGGCCATCGAGGTTCGGCTGTACGCCGAAGATCCGAGCACTGGATTTTTGCCCAGTCCTGGCAAAGTCTCGCACTTGCGCAGCGCCAGTGGCCCCGGAGTGCGGGACGACACGGGGATCTTCGAAGGTGCGCAGGTGAGCTCGACCTACGATCCCCTGCTGGGCAAGCTCTCGGTTTGGGGTGAAGACCGCGGCCAGGCGCTTTCGCGCATGCGGCGGGCACTCGGCGAGTATGCCATTGCCGGTATTCGCACGAACCTGGCGTTTTTGTCGCGCGTGCTGGTGCACCCCGACTTCGCTGCGGGCAACTACGACATCGGCTTCATCGCCCAAAATCTAACCGAGCTGCTGGCCCAACCCCCGATCGACGCGGAGACCCGCTGGCTACTGTGCGCTGCCGCTGCCACTGCCGCCCGCCTAGTCGACGACGCGAAGGCCCGAACTGGAGAGCCGAGCGAGCCCGGCAGAAGCCAGCCGTCGGCCTGGCTCCGCGCGCAACGCAGCTCACTCAAGTGGGGCTGAGAGCGGGCTAGACCTTTTTGTATTCTTCGACGAATTCCCAGTCGGCGATCAGCTGCTTTTTGAGCAGCAGCGAGAGCAGCGCCGAAAA
>DATEPG010000427.1:0-4084 GCA_035273265.1 Polyangiaceae bacterium | reverse complement strand
GATCGGCCTGTACCCGAGCGTCGCCGGCGGCGCCTTCGCCGCGTTGACGGCCGCCTGGCTCGTGGCTCGTCAGGACCTTTCGAGTCCTTCGAGCGGCGCGATCGCGCTCGCCTTCGGCGCGCATCAACTGGCGGTGCTGTTCGCGATCGTTTGGCGCGTGCGTTGGCTCGCTCGGGCGCTCGAACTGAGCAGAGCCAGCGACTCCTCAGACCGGCGCTAGTTTTCTGTACATCTGGGCGTAGCGCCGGGCCGGGCGATCCCAAGCCACATCCAGGCGCATCACGCGCCGTCGCAGGCGAGCGAAGGCGGGGTTGCCATAGGCCGAAAAAGCCCGCGAAAGCGCCCCGAGCAGCGCTTCTGAGTCGAGCGCATCGAACAGGAAGCCCGTGCCCGTGTCGAGCTCGACGTCCGCGTCCACGATCGCGTCCACCAAACCACCGGTCGCGAAGGCGATTGGCACGGCGCCATAGCGCTGCGCGAACAGCTGGCGATTGCCGCCGGGCCCGCCCGCCGACAGCACCAACGCCAGATCCGCCGCCGCAAACAACTGACGCGAGAAGCGCTCATCGACGCGCGGCACGCAAGTCAAGTCGCCCGCGTACTCGCGCGCGAGGGCTTGGAAGCGCTCGGCTGCCGCCGGGGAGCCCGTGTTGGCCACGACCATTCCGAGATCGAGCTTGAGGATATCGGGCAACGCCTCGAACAGCGCGTCCGCGCCCGCTTCACGGCCGAGATCACCGAGGAACACCAAGAGCGGGCGATCCACCGCCAGCTCGAGCTCCAGCTTCTTCAGCGCGGCGATCTTGGAGCGGCCCTTGTTCGACGGATCTTCGGCGTCGAAGCGACTCTCGAGCGCCGTGTCCGTGGCCGGGTTGCAAGTGGCGTAGTCAACGCCGCAGGGGATGCCGAGCACCGGCTCGGACAAGCCAGAGAGGACGCTAGCCAGCGCGCCGGAGCGCGCCGGGTCCAGGATTTCTTCGGCATAACGAGACGAAACCGTGGTCACCGCGCTCGCCAGCGTGACGGCCGAGGCGAGCCCGGATAGGCCGCCCGCGAGCGCGAGCGAAGACAGGTCGGGAAAACCAAGCGCTTCGCGCGAGGACTCTGGAAACTCGGCTTTGCGCTCGATATCGTGGATCGTGAAAACGACCGGCACGCGTTGGCCACGCAATGCAAGCGGCACCAAGCTCGCCACGGCGTCGTGGGCGTGCACGATCTCGACCGCTTTCCCCTGCTCGGCTCGCTGCTCGACCAAGGCGGCGACCGCGCGGGCAAACGTGGCGAAGCGGGCCGCGTTGTCCACGTACGGGACACCGCCTTCCCCGTAGATGCCGTTGCGATCGAACAAGCCGGGCAAATCGAACAGGACGAGTTCCGCGCCGGACGCCAATTGGCCGTCGAGCACGTTCACCTCGCTGCGGTCTGCCAGGGTGAGCGGCGTCAGCCGACGAGCGGCGAGTAGACCTCCGGCCTCGAAGCCCGGCGAACGCGGGGCCGCCACGGTCACCCGGTGTCCGAGCTGACGCAGGGCCTTCACCAAGGCCGATGCCGAATCGCACGCTTCGGTTTCCCGCACGTACGGGGCCAGTTCGGCAAGGGCAAGCAGAATATCCATTGCTCGGGCGTCTAGCACGGCCAGTTTGTACTGGCTACAAGAGCGCCGACTGCTAGCGTTCGGCCCGAAATGGACGAACTCGTCAGCAAAGCCCAGGTCCTGCACGAAGCCCTGCCCTACATCCGGCGCTTCCAGAACCGCACTTTCGTGGTGAAATACGGCGGCCACGCCATGATCGACGAGACGCTCAAGCAGAGCTTCGCGCGAGACGTGTGCCTGCTGCGCTACGTCGGTATCCGCGTGGTGGTGGTGCATGGCGGTGGCCCCCAGATCAATCAAATGCTCGATCGGGTGGGCATCCACTCCACCTTCAGCGGCGGCCTGCGCGTCACGGACGACGCCACGATGGACGTGGTGGAGATGGTCCTGGGAGGCGGCGTGAACCAAGAGATCGTCGGCATGATCTGCCAGCACGGCGGGCGCGCTGTGGGTTTGTCCGGCAAGGATGACCGCTTCATGCGCGGCAAGCGGCTGGAAAAAGTGGCCGCCAAAGACGAGCAAGGTGAACCCGTGTTGGTCGACCTCGGTCGCGTGGGCGAGGTGTCCCACGTGCAGGCCGGGATCGTCGAAAACCTGATCAGCTCCGGCTTCATCCCCGTAATCGCGCCGATCGCCGTCGACGACGAGGGTCATTCCTTGAACGTGAACGCAGATACCGCCGCGGGCAGCATCGCTAGCGCGCTTTCTGCAGCCAAGCTCGTGCTGATGACCGACGTCGACGGCGTGAAAACAGCCAAGGGCGAACGCCTGAGCTCGCTCGGTTCGGCCGAGGCCGAAGAGATGATCGACACGGGCGTGATCAGCGGCGGCATGATCCCGAAGGTGCGCTGCGCGCTCGACGCCGTGAACGGGGGCGTCGAGAAAGTGCACATCATCGACGGCCGACGCTTGCACGCGCTGCTGCTCGAGATTTTCACGGACAGCGGCGTGGGCACGGAAATCCGGCGCGGCAAGGTGTGAACCAAAAGCGGCTCGAAGAAGAACCGCCGATCGTGCGCCCGGAAGGCGTGCCCGAAGATGCCATGCTGCGCGTCTTGCGCGTTCCCGGTGAGCTCGCGGGCATGCGACTCGACCGCTTCGTGCAGTCGCAACTGCGCAGCACGAGCCGCACGCGCGCGCGCTTGATCGTCAAAAATGGCGCCTATTCCGCCGATGGTCGCGCGCGGCGGCCCAGCGAGCGCGTGCGCGCCGAAGAGCGCATCGCGCTTTGGCGTCGGCCGTTCGAAGACACCGAAGGCCAAGCGCCACTGCCGATCCTATACGAAGATCCGCATTTGCTGGTGATCGACAAGCCGCCGCTCGTGACCGTACATCCGACCGCGCGCTACCACCAAAACACGGTCATCAAACGCCTGCAGGCGGAGCGCCCCGACGAATTCGTGGCCCTGATTCACCGCTTGGATCGCGAGACGAGCGGGATCTTGCTCTTGGCGCGGACGCTCGAAGCGGAGCGCGCCTTCAAGCGCAAGCTGGAGGAACGCTCATTGTCGCTGCAAAGCGACCAACAGCGCGGCGTCGAGAAAATCTACTTGGCCCTGACCCACGGCGTCCCCCCGAACGGCTTGATCGACGTGCCAATGGAAACCGACGTCGACAATCCACTCCGCGTCAAGATGCGCATCGCCCAGCCCGGTACTGGCCTCGAAGCACGCACGCAGCTGACCGTGCGTGAAACCCGCGCCGGCTACGCCTGGGTCGAATGCGCGCTACAAACCGGCCGCCAGCACCAAATCAGGCTGCATCTTTCGCACCTCGGCTGCCCGGTGGTTGGCGACAAACTCTACGGTCCCGACGAACGCCTACTCGCCCGCGCGGCCGACGACGAACTAACCGAAGACGATCTGGCCCTGCTCGAGCTACCGCACCACGCCCTGCACGCCCACATCTATCGCATGAACCACGCCATCACCGGCGAACCCCTGGAAGTCATCGCCCCCATGCCCGCAGACCTAGTGCAATTCTGGTCCTCAAAATAAACGTGCCCGTGCCCGTGCCCGTGCCCGTGCCCGCTCTCCTCTCAAATCCCGCTCCCGCCCTCCCCCGCACTCCCGGCATTCCCCGCACTCACTACGCTCCCGACACTCCCAGCCTCGCCTGCCGCTCCCGCGTCACCGGACGCAGCGCCGCCTGCACCGCCCGCCCCCGCCCCATCGCAATTCGAGACTGCGCTGATCAAGCACGGGTGCCTCGTGAACTCATCACAGCTCGTGAACGAGTCGTACAGCGCAGAGCAGCCTTTCACGCTCGCCTGCGAGTATTCGAAGCACGCTTCACCGCCCGCGGGGCGAATGAACTCAGGGCACTGACGGGCGACTGCGCCGCACCCCTGCGCTTTTCGGGCGTCCGCTTCGGCCGCGCTGAGCTCATCGCAAGCGCTGCCCTCGCTGATCAGCGGGCCGCCCGCGTCGGGTTGGACTGCACCGCGTTCGGAGGGCAGGTACTCCTCGGTATCCTTGCTCTTGGTGCACG
>DATEPG010000426.1:0-11436 GCA_035273265.1 Polyangiaceae bacterium | reverse complement strand
AGGGAGCGCCAAGTGCACGGACCTGATGCTGGGCAATGTGGCCGGCGACCGAGTGGTCGACTGCGGCGCGTGCGGCAATATTTGCAGCACGAACGGCGTTACGAGCCTTTCGTGCACGTCTGGTCGGTGCGCGTCCACGTGTGCTGCCCGCTACGCTGATTGCAACGGCAATGCCGATCCGTCACGCGATGACGGTTGTGAACTGTTCCGCGATTCGCTCGATAAATGTGGGAACGATTGCAACGGCGCGGGTGTCGCCTGCGGTCCTACGCTCGTCTGCAATTCCGGCGGCTGCGTCGCGCCAAGCGGGGTCGCGGTGCTCAGCGTCCCATTCACGGACGCGACGCACTTTCAGCGCTTCGCGAACCTGTTCCCGTCGCCCGCGAAGCTGGAGGGCGCTACCTTGACGCTGCGCATCTACGCGCCAGGCGCGACGAGCGGAACCCTGGTCATGTTCCTGAGTGACTCGCAATCCAACTTCAGCCCCGACGTGCTGCAAACCGAGTTGAGTAGCCTCAGCGCGAAGTGGATGGATCTCACCATTCCAGTCGTCAGTGCTGGCTCGTTCGACGCCACGATGCTGAAGCAGATCAACTTCGATCTGAAGGCCGGACCGGGCCCCTGGGCAAATCCGACGATCGTCTATGTCGACGGCATTCGGGCCTCGAATCTGGTGCTGAACGAAACGTTCGACTCCTCCCCCGGCATGCTGGTGAAGTCGTCGATCGTGGCAGTCTCTGGATCCACGGTCACTTGGCTGCAATCGCTGCCCTGAGCAGTTCACGGTTCGTCGATCGGCTTGGCGTCGAACTCGAGGACCAGCCGCTTGGCGGCACGGACTTTGCGCGTGGATAGTTCGATGCCCAGAGCGTCGAAGCCGTAATGGTTGGCCACGGCGAGCGCGGTGCCGTGGCCGCAGAAGGGATCGACCACCAGGGTCGTCTCGCTTTCTTCGCGCAGGAAGCGACAGGCGAGCCGGCAGGCGTCGACTCCCATGGCCTTGCTCCAGGGTTTGTAGCCGGCGTCAGGCAGCACGTCAGGGCCCGGGTGAGTGATGCTCGGGCGCGGAGCGTGCGCGAAGCACAGCAGGTGTGAGTAGTTGGCGCGGCCGTGACTGATCGTGCCGGGTGGGTGGCGACAGACGATTTTGTGCCAAAGCAGCGTGCGGCCCTCGGCCTCCGCCGCGCGTTGCACCAAGTAGCCCTTGTCGATCCACTCGCCACCTTCGCGAATGTCGCTCTGGAAGAACAGCGTCAGGCCCGGCGCGGGAGTCCAGCGCAGGACCGCGCGCGCGGCTTCGCCAAACCAGGCTTTCCAACCGGAAAATCCGCGCTCCGGCAGTTCACTGACGTCGGGCAGGGAAGTGATCACGCTCGTTCCAGGGGGAGCGGGATGTTCGGCAAGCCAGGCCAAGGCTTCGGCTTGGATGATCCGTCGCGTGGCAGGCGAGCCAGGCACGGGGCTCAGCCCGCCGTGATCTTGGCGATCTCGGTCTCGACCGTTTCCCACTCGGCAAGCCAAGCTTCGACTTGTTTGCCGAGCGCGAGGCTCTCCGCTTCGAGCTTTTGGATGTCCGCGGGGCTGGTGCGTTCGAAGAAGCCTTCCACCGTGTAGCTATCGGCGATGGCTTTCTTGCGCGCTTCTGCGACTTCGATTTGGGCGAGCAACTTGTCGCGCCGGGCGGGCATCGTACCCAGACGATTGCGGCGCTTCTTCTGCTCTTCCCAAGACAAGCCGGCAGCGGGCGGCGGTGAACTCTTGCCCGCGCCGACGTTGGCCGTCTTGGCTTTCAGGCTCACGGCGTCGATGTCCAAGTGGTCGTCGCCGGCGCGCGCCAAGTACTCCGCGTACGTGCCCGAGAATTCTCGCGGGCCCTCGGCCGTGACCTCCAAAATGCGCGTAGCCAGTTCGGACACGAACGAGCGATCGTGGGAAACGAAGATGACCGTGCCTTCGAACGCCTTCAGGCCCTCGACCAGCGCGGAAATGGCCTCCAAATCCAAGTGATTGGTGGGCTCGTCGAGCACCAATACGTTGGGCTTTTCGGCGATGATTTTGCAGAAAATCAAGCGCGCGGCTTCACCGCCGGAGAGCGAGCCGACCGGCTTCATCACGTCGTCGCCGCTGAACAGGACGCGGCCCAGCATTCCTCGCACGGTCGCCGTGCCCTCCGAGGGGACGGCGTCCCAGATGTATTCGAGCGGGGTCTGCTTGTCGCTGCCCAAGAGCTCGTGATGATCCTGCGCGAAGTAGCCGAGTCGTACCTCGTGCCCAAGGCGGATCTTGCCCTGGTCGGCCTTCAGCCGCTCCATGATGATCTTGAGCAGCGTGGACTTGCCCAGGCCGTTCGCGCCGATCACCGCCAGCTTTTCGCCGCGGCGTACGGTCAGGGACACGTCCTTGAGGACGACCTTGGATCCGTAAGCTTTCGAGATCCCTTCCAGCTCGAGCACCTCTTTGCCACTCGGACGCTCCGGGGTGAAGCGGAACAGCGGTTCGCGACGGGACGTTTGCGCGAGCTCTTCCACTTCGATCTTCTCGATCTGCTTCATGCGGCTTTGGGCCTGCTTGGCCTTGCTGGCCTTGGCGCCGAAGCGTTCGACGAAGGCGCGCTTTTCCGCGATGATCTTCTGTTGCCGACCAATCTCGATCTCTTTGCGTTCGCGCACCGCGGCTTTTTCGACCACGAAGCGCGCGTAGTTGCCCACGTAGCTCGTGACCGTGCCGTAATCGACGTCCAAGATGTGCGTGGCGACGTTGTCGAGGAAGCGTTGATCGTGGGAGATCACCAAGGCCGTGCCGCGATAGGCGGCCATGAATTTTTCGAGCCAGCGAATGGACAGGATGTCCAAATGATTGGTGGGTTCATCCAGCAGCAGGCAATCCGGACCGCCAATCAGTACCTGCGCCAAGAGCACGCGCAGTTTGAAGCCGCCGGATAGGGTCGATAGCTTTTGCAGGTGCGAAGCGATCGGAATGCCGAGACCTTCCAAGATCGCCGTGGCGCGCGCCTCGAGCGTGTAGCCGTCGTGCGTGCTCAGCACCTCTTCGAGCTCGGCCAGGTTGCTCGCGTCGCCGCCGTGGTCGATGATTTTGTTGCGCTCCTCGAGCGCTTTCCAAACGTGCGTGTCGCCCATCATGGCGATGTGCAAAATCAGCGCTTGATCGTCGAGGAAGTGGTCCTGGCGCAGCACGCCCACCCGGGCGCGCTTGGGGATGTGCACCGTGCCACTCGTGGCCTGCTCATCGCCGGACACCACGCGAATGAAGGTGGTCTTGCCGGAACCGTTGGCACCCACGAGGCCGTAACGCGAGCCCTCGTTGAGTTCTAGGCTCACGCCTTCGAACAGCACTCGCGCGCCGTAAGCCTTACCGAGGTCAGTCGTCCGAATCATGCGCGGGGGGTGAATGCCCCAGGAGGTGGGTAGAGTCCACTAGGAAATGCGCACCGCCGCGGTCCGCCCGCTGGTAGGGCGGCTAGCTCGCACGACTTCGGCGGCCGGCAAGACCGGAGCGGCCGGCGCGAGTTGCGCACGGTTGCGGCTGGCCCAGGCTGCACAGACCAAGACGAAACCTGCCGTGAACAGCATGGCGGGGGTGACCCGCTCACCGAGCAGCAGCCAGGACCATAAGAAGCCGAGCACCGGTTGCGCCAATTGCACCTGGCTTGCGCGCGCAATGGTCGTGCGCGAAAGCCCTCGATACCAGGCAAAAAATCCCAAATACATGCTGATCACCCCCACGTAACCCAAGCCCAACCAGGCTCGCCAGGAGACTGCGGCGTGTAGCGGCTGCACACTCAAGGCCCAGATTGACAAGCCCAAGGACAGTGGCAGCGACAAAACGAGTGCCCAGGAGATCACGCGCCAGCCGCCGAGCCTCGGGGTGAGGCGCGCTCCTTCGCTGTAGCCGAAAGCCGCGCCGAACACCGCCGCCAGCATCCAGCCGTCTGCCGCGACCAAGCGCAGGCTGGCTTGGGTGAAGCCAAACGCAAACACCGAAGCCGCGCCCAACGACGATGCTAGCCAAAACTTGGACGAAGGCCGCTCCCCGTTGCGCAGCACCGCCAGTAACGCGGTCGCCATCGGCACCAAACCGATGATGACTAGGGCGTGCACCGCGGGCACGCTGCGCAGAGCGATCGCGCTACACAGCGGAAAGGCGAAGATCACGCCCAGCGCAACCAGGGCAAGCGATCTCAAATCGGCGCGCACCGGCAGTCGCTCGCGCCGAGCCAGGAGTACCAGCAACGCGATTCCGCCGGCGATCACCGAGCGGCCCGAGCCGACCAAGAGAGCGCCCAGTTCCGGTACCGCTGCGCGAGTCGCCGGTACAGTAAGGCTGAAACAGAGCACGCCCAGGCTAGCCGCGCCCAGGCCGCTGAAGTGCCGGGCGATTTGAGTCCAAATGGCTCGTAGCGTTATCTGGAGGCGAGGAGTATCGTTACTCTGTTCCGTCATGAAAATAGATAACAGCATTTCCGGCAACGGCAAGTCCTCTGGGCGCGTTTCGATCAAGGCGGACGTGCGCATCGCGACCGAGCTGCGTCGGCGCGTGGCACGGCTCACGCCGGGTACACTGCTGCCGTCGGTGCGCGAACTGAGCGCGGAGTTCGTGGCCAGTCCGGTGACCGTGCAGTGCGCGATGGCGCAGCTCGCGCGCGAGGGCCTCGTGCTCAGTCGACCGGGCGACGGCACATACGTCGCCGAGCGCTCCAAAGAAAGCCCGCGCGCAGACTCGTCGTGGCAACTCACGGTGCTCGGCCCAGCCACCGATCCGATCGCCCACGCCGTCTTCGAACTACCGGTGCCAGGCACGCTGGTTCTCGGAAGCGGCTACACCGATGTCTCGCTGCAACCACTGGCTCTGCTCGCCAAAGCGGCCCGGCGTGCCGCCGCCAATCCCCGCGCTTGGGATCGCCTTCCGCCCGAAGGCCACCCCGAACTCAGGCTGTGGTTCGCGCGAGACGTGGGCGGGAATGCGCGCGCCGAAGACGTCGTGCTCGCTCCTGGTGGTCAAGCGGCGTTGGCGGCCGCCTTTCGCACGCTCGTGCCGTTTGGCGGCCCGATTCTGCTCGAGTCCCCCACCTATTTCGGCGCCCTCAGCGTGGCCCGCTCGCTCGGCCTGAGACCGATCCCGGTGCCGCTCGATGCCCAAGGGATCCGCGCGGATCTGCTCGAAGCCGCCTTCGCTTCGACCGGGGCCCGCGCGCTCTACTTGCAACCGGCCTTCTCGAACCCGTCCGGCGTTACGCTTTCCGAGCAGCGTCGCAAAGAGGTTCTGCGCCTAGCGGAGCGGGCTGGTGCCTTCGTGATCGAAGACGACTACGCTCGCGATCTGGCGTTCGGCGTGGCGCCGCCTGCGCCGCTCTTTCGTCAAGCTGGCGATCGCGTCGTTTACATTCGCTCGCTCACCAAATCGACGGCGCCTGGCTTACGCGTCGCTGGCATCGTTGCCAAGGGCCCCGTCCTCGGCCGCTTACGCACCTTGCGCGCGACCGAAGACTTCTTCGTGGCTGGCATCCTGCAAGACACCGCGCTCGAACTCGTGAACGCTGCCGGTTGGGGTAACTACGTCCAAAAGCTGCGCCAGACGCTGCGTGAACGCCGAGACGTCGCAATCCGCGCGCTGGCTCGTCATTTGCCGGAGGCTCGCTTGCAGCGCATCCCCGAGGGCGGCTTCAGCCTGTGGATCGAACTCCCCCCCGGGATTGACGATCTCGCGTTCGTTGCTGCTGCCGCGAACGCGGGGGTCTCGCTCACTCCAGGTGCGCCCTGGTTTGCTGCGGAGCGCCCAGCCGCGTTCGTCCGCATCAGCACGGCCGGCGCGAATGCGACGGATCTGGAAGCGGGCATTCTACGGCTGGGCAGCCTACGAATATGAGCGAATCGACCGCGGTCCGCCTCAGCCGTGCGTGCTCGAGCCGCTCAGGGGATGAAAGGGACCTCTGGGCGGCCGCGGGCGATTGCCGAGGCAGTCCTCGAAGATTGCCTTACGAGCAGGCAAGAAGTGATTCAAGAGCGCGTCCGACAGCACGAAGCGGGTCTCGCCGCCGACCACCTCGGTGGCCCGCTCGGTCACGTGCGTGAAGCCCAGCGAAGGCGGCCAGATCAGGCCACCGCCCAGGGCGACGTTGTTGCTCAATCGATGACAGCCAGCGCACGACATGGCCTGCGCCCGTGCCACGATGTCATCGGGAGTGAGGGCGCTGGCGAGGCTGGTGAGCTGGGTTTGAAGCGCGGCTCTGAGTGGGCTTGCGGCAGTGCCGAACTGCAGCGGGTAGCGCATCTCATCAGCGGTCACACCCGAGGTCTGGCTCTGCGCGGTATTGAAGGTGTCGGGCGTACTGATGTCCAACCCGGGGATGCTCGGCGCGTTCAACTTGGCGACTTGCGACGGAAAGAAGCTGACGAACGCCGGCGCGGCAGCATAGCTCGAATTGGCATCGAACAACGGACCGAAGCTATTGTTCTTGTTGGTGACAGGCACGAAACGCATGCTGCTGCACGAGCTGCCTACGCAGGTTCGGAGCAGTTTGAACTCTCGCAGTGACCAACCGGTCGTGGTGTTCGAGAACTGATTGGTACGGATCTGGCCTGCTCCGAGCGCGTTGTTCCCGAAGTTGCCGATCGAGATCACCGGCGCGATCACGCCTTGGCCGACGAAATAGAAGGCTTCGAGCGCAGCTGCTCGCGACTGAATGTTGTTTTGCGGCGTCAGATTTGCCCAGGTGTCGACAATCAGCTGACAGCCTGCCAACCCGATCTGCGGATGCGGGTTCGGAAGTGCGGCTTCGAAGATCAGCAGATTGCGATCGCCGGTCGAAGTAATCCCGGAAGTTTTGGCGTAAACGATCCGGTATTCGCCGCAGTGCGCGCCATTCTCGGGCGCTTGATCGTAGCGGTTGAACAAACCGATGGGGATGTACGCGCACGGGCTGTTGACGGCGAACGGATCACAGGTCGCCTGGCTGCCTTCGGCGCCGTTCCGGCACAGATAAGGATAGCCGTTGATCGTGCTGCCAATCGGCGAAGTGATCGTGTCGTCGCAATGCGGGCCGGGGTACACCCCCGGGGCGGGGTTTTGAGTGTCCCACCATTGCTGGAACAGCGCTGTCGCAGTCAGTCCCGGCACGTTGCTCTGCGCGGCCAACTGCGTGAGCACGCGCCGCAGTGAAAATCGCGATAAGATGGTTTGCTCGGTCACGACGAGCGAGCGACGCACGTCGATCGTCGTCACCCTGCCCGTGGGTACCGGTGGCGGTGGCGGCACCGGCCCCAGCGAATCGCTGCGCTGCTCGACCTGCTCGACTTGCTCGACCGTTGCCGAGCAACCAGCTGCGAGGAGCATCGCGCCACTCACGCATGCGCGAATCACTGCGGAACTTCGTAGGTTCAAAATCGATTCCTTCACTTGGTCTTCCGTGACTAGCGACAATCGCCAATGCCATACGGGTCGCAGGGCGTCTGCGTGCGACTCGATGGCTAACGGCGGTTCGAGATGGGATGGTAAGTCCCGTTGCCAACTTGCAGCTCAACCGTGCGTGCGGGAGCCACTCAGCGGATGCGTGGCGCCTTTGGACGGTCGCGGTCGATTCTTGAGGAAATCTTCCAAGATCGCTTTGCGCGCGGGGAGGAATTGATTGAGCAGTGCCTCAGAGATCACGAAGCGGATCTCGCCACCGACGATCTCGGTTTGGAGACCTGTGAGGGAAAGAAGCTGCTGAAGGCCGGAGCGTTGGCCAAGCTCGAGCTCGGATTGAAGAGCGGGCCGAAGCTGTTGTTCTTGTTGGTGACCGGTATGAAGCGCAAGCTGCTGCACGAGTTGCCGGAGCACGTGACCACCGCTGAAACTGCGCCTTGGCCCGAGAAATAGAAGTTCTCGAGCGACGCCGCGCGCGCTTGAATGTCGTTTTTCGGGGTGAGATCCGCCCACGTTGCTCGGTGACGACCAACGACCGACGCTCAAACTCGACTCCTCGTCTCGCTTCGCGAAGCGGTCGATACTCGTCAGCTTCTCTTCGGGCCGTACGGAGTCACCGTACGACTCACCGGGTAACGGGCGAGTCGAGATCAGGAGTAAGTGATGTCGCCGAATTGGCGGGCAGGCGGGCCCACCAACTTCGCCCCGCTCAGCTTCGGTGTTTGTCCGTCGCGGGATCGAGCTCTCGCCCCGCGAGTCCTGGCGGGAGCTGCCCTACGACTGTCTCGTCGTCCGAGCTACAGCTATCGGTGGGAGTGACGTTGGGCAGCTTGGTCCAGCCCTTTGGCTCTGCCGGCGGACTCGGAATCGTCGCGATGTCGTGCAGGGCGCGATCGAGCACCTTGATCAGCACCACGGTCACGTTGTCCTTGCCTCCGGCGTCATTCGCCAGTTCGATCAACGAGTACACGGCTGCTTCTAGATCGCGCTGACCGGCGAGGGTTTGCTGGATCTGCCGATCACTGACCATCTTGTTCAGGCCGTCCGAGCACAACAGGTAAATGTCGCCAGCTTGGGGCTTGTCGACGACCAAGTCGATCGACAAGTCGGGCGTGACACCGATGGCCTGCAAGAGGTCGTCCGCATGCGGCCCCCTGAGCCCCACCGTGCTCATGGTTTGATCGGTGGTCAGTTGGCGCAGGCCTCCACGGCGGAAACGATAGCAACGGCTGTCGCCGACGTGCCCGACGTATACTCGTTGCTTGTTCGGTGAAAAGCGAGCCGCGACCAGGGTCGTGCCCATCTTGCAATGCACCGGGTTCGCGCGAGCTGCGCTGAACACGGCTTGATGAGCTTGCATGATCGAGCTCGCCAATTCGCCGCCGCGTCGCGGGATTGGGCCTGCTGAGCGTAGTTCTGCGCGGAACGTGCCGTGCTCGAAGGCACGCTTCAACGCTTCGACCGCGAGAGCGCTGGCCACGCTGCCGCCGGCATAGCCGCCCATGCCATCGGCCACGGCGAATAGGCTGTGATCTGGCAAAACCAGCAGGCTGTCGTCGTTCGCGGTGCGCCGCTGTCCGCGGTCGGTATCCCCCGAGGCAGTCACCAGAATTCGAGCTTGAGGCGAGGTCGCCTCCTCTTCTTCTGCCTCTTCTTCGTAGGCAACGTTGACCTTCGGGTCCGCGCGCGGTGGCACGTATTCAATCGCTGGCGCGGCCAAGCCGAGCTCGTCGGAAAGAGGTTCGAGGACCGCGTTGCCGAGCGTCGAGCGCACACGCATTACCTGCGTCTCGGCCATGTCCGACAAGTCCTCGACGTCGGCTTGCTCGGGAGCGACGCTGTTCGACGCAGCCGCGCCGGGCCTCGATGACTTCAGCGCGTTGGCTGTGCTCGGCGCCTCGATCGCTGCCGGCTGACGTCCGGCCACCACGTAGCCCAGGAGAGCTGCGCCAATGGCCAATAGCACGAGTCCGGTCAGCATCGCAGACTCGACGGCTTACCTCCCGGGAGCCGTGCCCCCGCGTTCATTGCGGAATACACGGGTCACCGCCCATGGCATGCGGACAATGTTCGCTCGCTGCGTCCTGCTCGATACCGGCCGTGACGTGAAAAGTCCGGCAATAGACATTGTTGCCGACCAAAGCGTTCGGCTCGATGGTCGCCGAGGACGAGTACTGCGTGGGCCCCGTCGGATCATCTGGGATTGCGGCGCAATTCGCCAAGCAAGCTTGGGTACTTTCGAAGTAGCTCAGTTCCACGTTGCCCTCCGTTGAACTCTTGGTGCACGAGTTTTCCATCAGCGAACAATAGGATTCGCAGTTGGAGCCGCATTTCCCGGCGCCCAGCGGGCCAGAGGATTTACAATACAGGAAGGCTTCAGGCCCCGCCGAGCGCGCTTGCCGGATCCGGCACTGGACGCTGTTCACGGGGCCGTCCCCCTGAGTTCCTTCCGGCAATCGCTTGCAGACATCGAGACATTGTAGGCGAGAGCGGTACTGTTCGTACTTGCCCGTGCAGTTGGCGAGCACGGTATCGCAATAGCTCTCGCAAGTGCTGGGCGGATCCGGTACATCGCCGCCACCAGCGCCTGCCATCACCGAGTCTGTTCCCGCGCTCGCGTCGACGCTGCCCATGCCCGCTTGATTGGGCGCCCCGCCATGGTGATTGTGGCCACCGGCGACTGCGTTCGTGCCGCCCGAGCTCTTTCCGCCTGCACCTGACGACGTGTCTGCGCCGCCTTGAGCGGAGCCGGCGCCGCTGACGCCCAGAGATTCGTCGAGCTGCGCGTCTTCGATGCCTAGCAGCTGCGTGCAGGCGGCGCTCAAGGTCAGCAGCGCGAGTGGGCCGAAGATCGCGAATCGATTGAAACTGCTCACCATGCACCTCGCAGCTCTAGCCCGAAACCCCGAGACATTGCCTGCGTCGGCGAGCTGCTACCGGCACTCGCGGGAGCGAGCTTCGGCGCGGTGAATACGAGCGTGACGCCGGTAGCCACCAGGGCGCCGCCGCCGATGCTCGCGATGGTCGAGACCGTTCCAGCGGTTTGCGCGTCTTCACGCGTCGCGACGCCCTCGCTGTTGCAGGCATTCGGATCCTCGGCGCGACAGTCGCCCTTCGACTCCTTGTTCAACGAAAGCGCTCGGTAACCAAAGTAGCCGCCGACCGCGAGCCCAACGACGCCAACGGCACCCACGACGTAGCCGATGGTGCGCTGGGTGGCGCCGGGGTCACGTGGTGCGAGCCTTGCGCTGACGGAGTTCGCGGTCTCGTTGGGAAGGGGCTTCGGCGCATCGGCGAGCTCGGCTATTTCTACGACTTGGCTCGATGGACCCTCAGCTACCTTGAGCTGAACGGACCAAGGCTTCTTGCCGGGGGCCCGGGCTTCGATCTGCGTTTGCCCTGGATCCACCGGAAAGGGGGCGTTCCAAGAGGCGCTAGGGACGGGCCCATCGTTGATACGAAGCTCGAGACCCGGCACGCGCCGAGCTGCGGATACCCGGAGCTCCAACTTGGATAGCCGCCCCTTGAGGTGCTGCGCGCGTTCGGTGGCGATCTGCTCACGGTCGGCCTGCTGCGCTCGCCGCGCACCATCGGCGGCTTCCTGGAACAGGGCCCAGGCGCTGGCGGTCTTTCCGGCCTGCTCATAGCAGTCGGCCAGGTAGAGGCTCGTACCGAGCCCCGGATCGAGCTGTTGGCTGGCCGCGAACTGTTCGCAAGCCTCACTGAACTTCTTCTGCTCCATGAGCTGAGCTGCCTGCTGGAACAATGCTTCCGCGGTTGCGCGCTGCCCCGCGGTGACCTCGGCGGCGGCCGGACGCACTGCGCTCAAAACCGTCAAGCAGGCGAAGCAGCCTAGGCTCGAGAATCGGGCCGCGGTATTCATGGCAAGGCCGCCGTAAACCCGCTGATTGCAGTGCCGTTCATCTCACCCGATTTGAGATCGGTCGCGGCGCGATACAGAGGCTTGCCTTTGTAAGCGACTTGAATGGTTCCCTTGCCGGGTCGAACGAAGGT
>DATEPG010000425.1:0-36879 GCA_035273265.1 Polyangiaceae bacterium | reverse complement strand
CGTCGGCGGTGTTGCCGTCGTCGCAGTCCTCGTTGATCAGCAGGCCATCACCACACTCGGACGTGCAGGATTCGCCTTTGCAGTTCGGTTCGCGCAGGCAGAGCGCTGAGCAGCCGTCGAACGGAGCGTTGTTGCCGTCATCGCAACTCTCGGCGCCTTCGACCATGCCGTTGCCGCACTTGGCGTCGGTACACACGCTCGGCATCCCTGAGCACTTTTTGCCGAGCTCCACTCGGCAGCGCTCCGAGCAGCCATCGCCCGGGACGATGTTGCCATCGTCGCACGGTTCACTGGCAGCCACGACTCCGTCTCCGCAGCGCGCGATCTCGCGACAGGGCTTGCCTGGATTGGCGCAGCTGAAGCCTCGCTCGACTAGCAGGCAGGCCGAGTTGCAGCCATCACCGGACGCATTGTTGCCATCGTCGCAGGCCTCGTCCGAGGTCAGAGCGCCGTCACCGCAGCCTGGCGGCGGCTTCTCTTCGGGCGGCGTGTCGTCGACGTCGAGTTGACCTTTTCCGCCCGAACCGACGTTCAAGCCTCCAGCCTGGGGCGTATCCGAATTGCCGCTCCCACCTGAATCGGAAAGACGCCGCTCGGGAAGCGAGCTCTCGGAGCTACAAGCGCCGACGAGAAACGCGAAGAGCAGCCCTGAAGCAATTCGAACAATGGGACGGTGCGAGTTACGCATGACTACCAGATGCTTCTGTCACGGAGACGCACGGCGATCCATGTCCCTTTTGGGGTTTGAACGGGATTTCAGGGGGGCCTCGCTACGTCGTTCTTTCAATTTTGCGGGCTGGCTGTGGATTTGGTTCCGGTAGGTCGCTGCCGGCAGGGTTCGAGTCCCTCCCCCGGCTGAAACCCCGTACGGCGCCACGCGGCTGCTGATACGACGCGAGCGCGGTGAGCGCGATGGCGAAAAAACTTCGGAAGGCGAGTGCAGGTGTTTCGGTGGCTGAGCGGCGCGCTTCGATACTCCGCGCGCTCGACAAGCGGCTCGCCTTCAAGGGCGAACTGCGCTTTCCGTGTATGCCGGTGATGGCGGACGAGTTTGCGGCGAAGCTCACGACGGTTTGGGCAACGCTGGGACGCGCGATCTCGAGCGAGGAGCGCGAGCAGCTGCATAGCGGTCTGCGAGCGGCGCTGAGTCACGGCTACGAGGTGTCGCCGCACGGCGCGATCGTGGTGAGCTGGGAGGCGAGCCCGGGCGGACTCGTCACCTACACGGCCGAGCTCGATGAGCAGAGCCTGAGAGAACGCTACGACGACTGGGCCGAATCGGAGACGGGACCGCTATTTGGTGCGCAACCCGACGCCAAGGTGATGCGCGTGTCGTCGACGCTGGACGACGGGGCGCCAGTGCTCGACGTCGGAGCGGGCACTGGGCGCAACGCGCTGGCGCTCGCTGCCAAGGGTCACCCCACGGACGCCATCGAATTGGTCGCGGCGTTCTGCAAAACGATGCGAGACAGCGCCGCCGCCTCGTCGCTCCCGCTGCGGGTATTCGAAGCGGATATCTTGTCCGAGGAGCTCCAGCTGGAGCCAGCGCGATATCGGCTGGCGTTCGTCTCGGAGGTGCTGACCCATTTCGGAACAGCCGACGAAGCGCGGGCGCTGTTCGTCAAATTGGCGGATGCGCTGCTGCCAGGCGGGCTGCTCTTGTTCAACGTGTTCTTGGGCAAGAACGGCTACGAGCCCGATAGGCTCGCGCGCGAGTTCGGGCACACCTGGTTCGCGAGTCTCTTCTCGCGCAGCGAGCTATCGTTCTTGGTGGACGAGCTACCGTTCGAGCTCGTTTCCGATGAGTCGGTGTTCGAATTCGAGAAGGCGCACAGCGAGCCCAGCTCGTGGCCGCCGACCAGCTGGTTCGAAAGTTGGTCGCAAGGCTCCAACGTCTTCGACGTACCCGTTGGCAAGGCGCCGATCGACCTGCGCTGGCTCATGTATCGACGAAAGTGAGTCGACTCGGGTTACACCCCAACGCAGTTGGGGTGATTGAGAAATCTAAGACACCGCAACCAGAAAGCGGCAAAGGACAAGTGGGAAGCGCTGTAGTCTAGCCGCCCAGCGGCGCGAGGCCCGCCCGCGCGGTCACCACCAGAACGCCGGCCTCGTCCACTACCCAACAAGAATCGCCCTCTTGACCCACCAACGAGACGCGCGTGCCCGCCGGGAAGGTGCCGTCTGGCGCGCGCGCCTCCGCTGGCAGGTCGTAGTAGTAGGCTTGCGCGACCGTCAGCGTATGGCTGAAGTGCTCCGGCGGAGCGGTGCGATTGCGTTCCGGAACGAGCGCCTCGTCGCCGAGCACCTGCATGGGCGGGCGCCGAATGCCTTCCACGTCAGCCCTCGCCCTCGTCCGGCAGCACGGTCGGAATGATGGGCAACACGGTGCCGTGCGAGTGGGTCGTAGCCGCGTGCGCCGAGAGCAGCCCCAGTTCCGCAAGCGCCAACAGGTTGGGCAGCGCGAAGGCTTCTGCGGCTTGCATGTTCACCAGATAGCCCAGGTCCTGCAAGCTAGCCACGGTCACCCGGCTGATGGGATTTCCTTTGGCGGCGATGAAGCCCGACATCAGCTCATTTCGAAAGACGGTTTCACGCCAGTGCGCGTCGCGGGTCCCGGCCCCGCCCGTGCTCTCGACGGGGACCGCCGTGGGCGATTCGAGCCCGCGCAGCGCCGCGTACTCCTTCATTGCCAGCTCGCCGACGAACGTCGGATTCGACGAGCCGATGCCTTTGAGCAGCCTCTTGTGCGTCCAAATGGTGCCGATGCCGAGCACATGGCCCATCTCGTGGGCGATCACGTCGTCCAGCGTGCCGTCTTCTTCCATACTCTGCAGATCTGCGGAGTCGAACGTCATCTCGCCGCGCGCGGGCAAGAACGCACCGCGTACCGCGGAAGCCGGGCGCAGGTGGGTGGGGCCGGCCTGGCCGAGGATTTGACCCACGCCGTCGATCGCGGCTCCTTCCGCTACGATCAGCACGTCGTCGATGTGTTCGCCGTCCACGGTCACCGGCGGCAAGTCACCGATGATCACCTGGGTCCAGCGCGACGCAGCGCTCTTGAAGGCCTGCTTTTGACGTTCGTTGAGCCCACCGGCAAAACGCACCTTGATCGTATACTTTGCCTTGCCCTTGATCGCGGCCGCACTGTCGGCGGCGCGCGCGATGAATGTTTCCTTGCTCATTGGCCCATCCTCTGTCTGCCGCCGCGAATGCGAGCGTATGGGCATCGTCCACCGATTTGCGTCCGCGGGCATTGGTCAAATCTTCGGTTCCGAGCCCAAGCCTTGGTCATTTGTTTGAGCGGCGTAGCGCGTTCGCGAATCATCGACGACAGCAGGCTGGCCAGTCCGGAGTCGAGCACTGGCCAGCCGAGCAGGCGCAGCAAGCGGCGCTCGGTGTCGAACGCCATGCGGGCGTTTGCTCGGGTCGCGCGAGCTAGTACCAGTTCAGTCGTTGCGGCGATCCGTCGCCGTTCAAGTCGATCAGCGCCGGGCAGGACTGATTGTAGCTGCGGATGGGCAGCGATTGGTGGGAGCGCGCGAGGCTGCCGGTTGATCGAATTGCTCGCCCGGCGGAGCCCACGTCAGACGCGCATGCGCATCACCTGAAGTGGATCGAGCGAACGCTTCCCGAAGCCCTCTTCCTCTGCCGTAGAGGGGCCGGCTCGTGTCGTTTCGTCCTTAGTGAGACTCCGGCGCGGGCGAAATCTTCGCCTCAGCGTGCATTTTTTCGCCCTCGCTCGCTCGACGAGGAGCTGACCGATCCCGAATGGGCGGAGTCGCTCCGCGGTAACCAGGTGCTTTTCGCAAATTCCACGCACCGCCTGACCACATCCTCGACCACCGCTGCCACCTAACTCAGGAACCCCGCGTCCTGCTCCCCCCGCTCGCCAAGGGAAACCTGCGCATGCGCTACGTCGTCCTGATCCGTGCTTTGCCCATCGCCGCTGCGACGTGGGGCCTCGGCTGCACTTCGGGCCTGGCATCCCCGTCGGCGATGACTACGCCCGATCCTGCCGGCGCTGGCGCCGGCGGGATCACTGCGAACCACGGGGGAGCTGAAAACGAGCCGACAGCCATCGACCAAGACCAGCAGGCGATGAACCCCGACTTGTTCGCGGTCGCGACCCGCTATTTTCCGAGCCAGAGCACGGTCGACGCAAAAAAAAGGGTATTTCGCCTGACGTTGCGCCAACTCGACAACACGACCAGCAGCCTGCTGCCCGCGCATTTCAAGGCAACGGTGGCGGCTCGCATGCCGGCCGATCCGCTGCAGACCAACTACGAGTACGCCGAAAACCTGAGCTTCAACCCGGCAAACTTCACGCCCTATATTCAGTGGGTCAGTCAGCTCGTCGACAGCGTAAGAGGCAAGCCCGAGACGGTGATTGCCTGCACGGCCGAAGCCAATGCACCGGCTTGCTTGGAAGCGCAGGCCGCGCTGTTCGTGAAGAAGGCCTTTCGCGGCGTGACTTCCGACGCCCAAGTCGCGCGCTTCACGAGCTTCTTTCAGAGCAGCGTGAAAGACGTGGGCATCGCCAATGCCACGGCCGATCTGGTCGATCTGACGCTCAGTTCGCCCAACTTCGTGTTCCGCGACGAAGTCTCGACCGGCGGCTCGGGCGTCCTGGCGGACGCACAGCTGCTGCAAAACATCAGTTACACGTTGGCGGATTCGCCTCCGGAAGCACTTGGGCTATCTTCGCTGGAGCCCGCGTTGGCGGTTCGGTCGGCGGCAGACTTGCAAGCGACGCTCGATCGCGTGATCGCCTCGCAGCAAGCTCGAAGCAAGCTGCTCGCGTTTTTCATGAACTGGCTGGAGGTCAGAGAGCCCGATGAATTGGGCATCTCGACCCAGGTGTTCCCCGAATTCACGGCCCAGGTCGCGAGCGCAGTCGTGAAAGAAACACGGCAATTCATCGAGCGCCAGCTGGCCTCCAGCGCGCCCAAACTTCGCGACCTCACGGAAGCCAGTGAAAGCGTCGTTGGCGATGACATGGCCTTCATCTATGGGCTGAGCAAGACTGGCGCAGGGCTCGTGGCGCTCGACCCCACGCAACGCTTGGGGCTGTTTACCTTGCCCGCCGTGCTCGCTTCACATTCGGGGCCAACTACGACTCGTTTGGTGAAGCGCGGCGTGTTCTTCACCCGCAAGATCATGTGTCTGCCGCTCGGCAATCCCCCAGCTGGAATAGATACGTCTTTGCCCGTCACAGGCGGCTCCAGCGAGCGACAGCGCGTAGAGAGTGGCACCAGCCGAGCCTCCTGCGCCGGTTGCCATCGCTACATCAACCCGTTCGGTTTCATGCTGGAGAACTACGATCCGATCGGCCGCTACCGCACGAGCGACCAGGGCGAAGCGATCGACCCGAGCATCTCGGTCGACTTCATCGACGGCGCGCCATTCCAAGCCAGCACGCCGATCGAGGCATTGAAGGGATTCACGCGTAGCAAGCAATTCCAGCAATGCTTCGCGCGGCAACTGTTCCGCTTCTACCTGGGCCGCGACGAAACCGCCGACGACGATCCGATCCTCAGACAAATGTTCTTCGACTTCGCCAATCAGGACCAGCAAAATATCCTGGGGATGCTGCGCACTCTGGCTGGCTCTAGCGCGCTCTCGCGCCGCTCGGAGGGACCATGATCCGTCACAAAGGCCAGCTTTCCAGGCGCAACCTGATCGCGCTCTTCGGGCCGTTGGCATTTTCGCTCATGCCCATCGCCAAGGCCATGGGCTACGTCGCGGGAGGCTCGTTCGCGGGTGCGCCACGCTTCGTGATGTTCTTCAAAGGTGGTTCCTTCCATCCGCCTTCGATCAAGCCGGCGACGATCGACGAGCTCGGGGGCACGCCGCTGGCAGCGCTCGCGCCACACGCCAAAGACTTGATCCTGTTCAAGAGCATGAAAATCCACGGCGGCTCTCCGAAGACGGATGGCTACCAGGAAGAGCACGCGGCGGGCCTGCTCGGCTGCACCACCGGCAACAGCTACCACTACTCCAAGAACGACTCCTACTACGCCTACACCGACAACGAGTCGATCGACGTTGCGATTGCCAACCACTACCAAACCATCCCCGCGCTCGCGAGCCTCCCCTTCCCCAGCCTGCACATCGGCGCCGGCGCGCACTCCGACGCAGACAACGTGGGCCTCGGGCAGCGCTACATCTCCTTCCGCAAGCGAAAGACCGGCGACAGCCAATACGGCAACGCCATTGAACCGATCCAAAACGCCGGGCAGGTGTACGACGCGCTCATGCAACGCATCACGTTGCTGTGCTCTGGCGTATCCAACCAGCCGGGGACCGACAACAGCCAGCTGCGAGCAGTGCTGAACCGCCGCAAGAGCATGCTGGACTTTCGCACCCAGGACATCGAAAGCGCCAAACGCGCGCTGGGCATGGATACCGAGCACGCCGCCAAGTTCGACGGCCTACTCGACGGCTGGCGCGAGATCGAGAAAGCGACCAGCGCCGAGCTTGCCGCGCTCGACAGCGGCGGCACCCCCGGTACGGTCGGAGCCTGCCCCAGCTCGGCGCGCCCTACCGGGGATGGCCAGAACAAGAACGACCTCGATCAGCTGAGCAGCGTGCACGATCAGATGATCGACCTCATCACACTCGCCTTCCAGTGGGATCTCACGCGCGTCGTCGCCTTCACCCTCTCGGGAGCCTCCAGCGGCCAACGCTGGCCCGCCCAAGGCGTCCAGAAGGCCCACCACACCCTGGAACACAGCAATGACATCCCCGGCCAAAACACGATGGGAACCTACTACGCCGGCAAATTCGCGCGGCTACTGACGCAACTCAAATCGGTGGACGACGGTGGCGGACAAACGGCGCTGCACAATAGCTCCGTCGTTCTCGGCATGGAGTGTTGGAGCGACAGCTCTTCCGGCCACTATTTGACGGACATTCCCTTCATGCTTGCCGGACAAGGCGGCGGAGCTTTCCAGACGGGTCGCATCGTGGACGCGGCAGGGAGGAGCAACAACGACCTGCTGGTTTCGGTGCAGAAGGCCTCGAGCATCCAGTCGGACGTGTTCGGCCTGCCGAACTTGTGCAAAGGCGCAATCGTTTAGAGCGCCCACGCATGGCTCAGGAGTGCGCTCAGTGCGGCTCCCTGATTTTGAACCGCCAAGCAGCCAAGGCGCCAAGGCCCTAGGCCGCCGCACGACGAGTAATTTACCCAAGAGCACGCGGTAATCTTGGGGTTGGCAATTTGAGTAGAAGCCTCTCACTGGTCAGCCACATGACGGCTGCCGCCGCCTGCGGCCGCAAGGTCCTCATCGCAATCGCGTCCCGGCAACGCACCGCGCGGGAATTTTTGGTTAGCGATGCGCATCGCGGGTCAGCGATGCGGTCGCGGGATCGCGTTTTCCATGATGTATCGAGCGTGCCGAGCGAACCCCCAAATCTCTTCTCTCCCTTGGCGTCTCTCCCTTGGCGTCTTGGCTGCTTGGCGGTTCATCAAAATCTCTTCTCTCCCTTGGCGTCTTGGCTGCTTGTCGGTTGATTCTGCCGCTCGTTCAACGTTGCGGCATCGACGTGGGGCTAGGGTTCTTCGCAAAGTGACGAATCAGCCAGCTGGAATAGTTTTCCGACTGCGAGGCCAGTAAATGCATGGCTGGTCGAGCCGAAAGCACTTCTCGCACGGTACCGATCAGGGCTTCGAGACTCACCGGCCGTGGTCCAAAGGCCTCGAATCCCAGTGAGCAGGCAGTAGCGGACTGCGTCCCGCAGCTGGCCTGAATCGTCGTCAGCTCGACGCCGCAACCAGCGTCAGGATTGGCTTTCACGTTCACCTGCGTCAGCGTTTGGCCATCGAAGGAAAACTTGCGCTGCCGCCGCGCCTTGCTAACGGCGATGATTTGCGGGTACTGCGACAACTCGGCGTCCACCTTCAGTGAGAGTTTGTTCCAGCGCTCGACATGTCCGACGACCTTGGGGGTCAGGCTCAGCGCCTCGAGCACGCCCAGGCGATACTTGAATTCGAGCTTCGGCTGCTCTCCGCCGCGTGCTTTTGCGTTCAGGTCAGGGCGCTGAGGATCGACGTAGTAGAGGTCCTTGCGGTCCCCGTCGTTCTCGAGCGGCTCTTCTTTGAACCAGTCGTTGAGCTCGAGCGCCATCAGGCTCCTTGCTTCGAGGAACCAGCGAACTTCTAGACTTTGCAAAACTTCCATGGCCCTCCCTCGGTAGTTTAGGTTCCGCGTTCGCTACCGACAAGCAGTCTGCTCGCCCCGAGTCGGTCCACTGGGGCAGCTTTGCGATCATGGTCAATCCAAAGCTCGCGTGCCCGTTGCTCGCGGCTTGCATCAGCGAGAGTCGGTGGTATCGATCCGACTGGTTATTCTAGCGCCGGCGCGGGCGAGCCTCCGAACGCGGCAGCGCCCTCTCGAGGTGTGCTCGGGAAGGCCAGCTACGCGTCAGACGAACTGGATTCATTCCTGACAGTGCCCCATGCGAAATTGCACCATAATCCCTCGAGGAATTTCGACGATCGTCGCACTTCTGGCATTCGGAGCGATTGCCAGTGTGTCGTGCTCCCAGGCACCCGACACTGAGCCCCTGACCGACGCTGGCCCAGAGGGCGGCTCATGGAACACTTCGGGCGGACGAGGTGGTGCGGGCGGGACTGGCCCGGCCAGCGCGGGTAGCCCGGATGATGGCCCGGATCTGGTGGTCTCGATGGGAGGTGCTCCGGACGGCGCCGCAGGTAACAGCGCGGTGTGTGACGCGCAGGTACGGGAGGGTCAGCGCGTGCCGATCGACATGTACTTCCTGGTCGATTCGTCCGGATCCATGGGCGACCCAGTATCCGGCGGGTCGAAGTGGGACGTGGTTTCGAGCGCGCTGATCGGTTTTTTGGAGGATCCACGCAGCGCCGGCACCGGCGTCGGGATTGGCTACTTCCCCGTTGAATCGGCGTCGTGCAGCCCCGGGCAGGCTGGCTGCTTTTGCATTCCTATCATCAACTTCTGCATCGCAACATCCGGCGGCTCCTGCGAGGTCAGCAAATACTCGACGCCCGCGGTCAAGCTCGCGTTGCCTGCGCAAACGGCGACCGTGGTCAGCGATCTCAGCGCACATGAGATCGGCGGTGGCACGCCGACCCGTCCGGCGCTCGAAGGCGCGCTAGAATACTTGAGCCAATGGGCCAGCCAACACCCGGAGCGGAAGCCACTGTTGGTCTTGGCCACGGACGGGGAGCCCGTCGGCTGCGAGCCGAACACTCCCCAAGACATCGCGGACATCGCTGCGAAGGCTCTGGCTGGTCCGCAGGCGATCCGAACGTTCGTGATCGGCGTGGGCAGTTCGCTCGTCAGTCTGAACCTCGTGGCGCAGGCGGGTGGGACCGATCACGCATTTTTGGTCGACACCGGCGGTGACGTGGCCAAAGAGTTCGCTGACGCGCTCGATCAGATCCGCGGCGCCGCCGTATCTTGCGATTTCAGCATTCCTGACGCAACTTCCGGGGCAGAACCCATTGATCCCACGAAGGTGAACGTGAGCTACATCCCGAACGGCAGCAACACGCCGACGCGCGTGCTTCAGACTTTCATGGGGGATCCGGACAACTGCGATAGCAACGGCGGGTGGTACTACGACGACCCCGCCGCCCCCACGATGATCAAACTGTGTGACTCAACGTGTAGCTCGTTGAGCACCGGCGCGATCCAAGTGGAGTTCGGCTGTGACACCGTGGAACAGCCGCCGCCGCGCTGAAAATCGTGTTCGCAGGCTCCGGAGCTCTCACGACTTCCATCGAGGGGCTTCGATGCTTGTCCGGATGAGTACCTTGTCCATGACTAACGACAAGATACTTATGCGAACAAGCATCGTCCGAGAGCGTGGCGTAAGTACCCCCGGCCAGGGGATGCGCCATGTTCGAGCAGAGACACGATTCCGTAGCATTCAGAACATTAGATTGCCCTGGCCCATTTGAAAGTTGATGTTGCTACCAAACTGACTTCGTGCGTTGCGCACGAAGCTCAACGCACTGTTGATGCGGGTCTGCCTGTGTGCGGCAGTCGACGCAGCCATGCCAGCCGCAATCTGGGAATTGGCCTGGCGGATGCTGGATTGTGCTACGGGATTGAGCAGCACGGGGTTCACTGCCGGCGAGCTCAAGACGGCGAGCGCATCGTTCAGCTCTTCTCGAGCGAGTTCCATCAGCTTGGTCTGAATGTCCGCGCGTGTGTTGCCGAAGCGCGCGACGAGCGTGCCGGCAGCGCTCAACCGTTGGATGGCGATGTCGGCGTTGAACGCGCTATTTAGCACCCGCAGAAAGCGGGCGATGTGCAAGGAATCGACTGGCAGCAGGTTGAGCGGAGTGCCGAAGCGAGCCTCGAGCGCGATCGCCGCAGGTGAAAAGCCAAACGGCGCGGACGCATAAAAAGCGACCGCGTTCTCGATCTCCGGTCCACGCGCATTGTTGTGAAAGAAGGGCCCCGTGTCCGCTGCCTCGATCAGCGGCGGGACGCTGAACGTGACGTCGCCGAAGCCGTTCAGCTCACCGGCACCATTCGCGTCGACCGGGGTCGTGGCGCCGAAACCTCCGTCCACGAACACCTTGCCGTCGTGAGTGCCTTGGGTCAGCCCCTGGTCCAGGTTTCCGCCGACGTGACTCAGACCAGTATCGAAGTTGCGGTTGAGGCGGGTGTCGATGAAATTGGCGCCAGCGTTCGAGTGGCACACGTTGCAGCGGCCACGCTGGGGATCCAGAAAGGCCTTCCGACCGTCTTCTGCGTCTGCGTCGCTGATCCGAACACTGTTCAGATCGAGCTCGTTGCTGCGGCCCAGGCTCTGCTGGAAGGCATTGGTCAGGTCGAGTTCGAGCGCGCTCGGCACGCGAAAGTCGATCCCCTCTCGGCGCGCGAGGTTTTTCGTGAAATGCTGTTTGATGGCGCCGGTCAAAAAGGAACGCAAGCTTCCGTCCCCCGGCGCGCCGTCCCCGCCCCAGCCCGTTCGCTCGAGCGGTGGGTTCGCGGTGCCATCGCCGGGATCTCTCAGAATGCTGGTGCGCAGCGAGAGCATGTGGTTGACCGAGCGAGAAACGAACTTGTGCGTCGGATCCTCGAAGCCGTCCACGTTTTCCAGGATGGCAGCAGCGCCCAGCAAATCCCCAGTTTCGAGCTGCGCCAAGCTCGAATCACGCTCGAAGATGAACAGCGGGTCGCTCGGATTGGACGTGTGCAGCGCGCTCAGGAAGGGCACGTCAATGGTGGTGTTGTTGGCGATCGGGTGGCAGCTGCCACACGTCCTGCCATTTCCGGCGAATGTCTCGCGCAAGAAGATGTCGCCTCCGGCGCAGATGTCGGGTGAAAGTAGGCCTGTCGTCACCCGAGGGTCTTGGCTGCACGTCGCCAACCTATCCTGCGCAGTCAGCTCCCCCGGCGCGCTGGCCACGAGTTCGGTGTCCGTGGGCTCCACGGCTCCCCCGCATGCGGCGAGCAGTGAGGCGAGCCACACTGCAGCCAATATCGACCCTCGATCCTCGATCCTAGGCATTTCTTCAATCTCCGTCGCAGACTAGCCCCTGTTCGTCAGTTGGAGTCTGCACCAGCGCAAACCTTCGCTCGGGCTCGCGGATTTAAATGCCAGCGCGGCGCTCGACTGAGCACTATTCAGAGCAAGGCACGGCTAAGAGAACTCGTCTTCGGCCTCGAGCGCGCGTCGAAAAATCTGGCGAGCGCCGTGCAATCGCCGCCAAACGCTGGCTTCGGGAGAAGCGACGATCTCGGCAATCCGTTTGCCAGGCACGCCTTCCATCTCATAGAGCACGAACACCGTGCGATCGCCCTCGGTCATCTTGGACAAGGCGGCCTCCACTCGACGTCGCACGACGGCGTCCGGCAGTGAAGGCGTGGACAGGAGCGTCGGCGCGGTGTCGAGTGAAAATAGACGCGCCAAGGTCTGAGTCACTCGTTTGCGACGCCGCACGCCGCGGGCCTGGCTGATACAGATGCGATAAAGCCACGTCGAAAGCGCGGCCTCGCGCCGAAAACTCGGTAAGTATCGAAACAGCTGCACGAACACGTCCTGTGCGGCGTCTTCCAAGTCGGGCTCACTGACCCCGAGCTTGCGCAAAAAAGCGGCGGCTCGCGGGTAACACAGGTGATGCAAATTCCGCCAGGCTGACTCATTCCCCTCGAGACAGTCATCGAGCAAGCGGGAATCGATGCCCTCGGACCAATGTCCCGTGTGTTCAGTGTCTTGCGTGTCTTCCGTATCTCGCGGCTCGAGCTTCGCTTCGTTCGAGACCTCCACCTCAGCGAACGGGGGACAGGTTCCGGTTGCGAGCAAGCGCTGAAACTCGGCCATCAAGGCTGCCCTTCCGAATGCTGCGTGGAATTCGCAATAGCCATTAGCCGAGTGCGCGCGGCCTCGGCCGAGCGAGCATCGGGGCGGCTGAGATAGCGCTGATATGCTGCGCGCGCTTCAGCGGGCCGCTGCAGTTGCTCCAGGCACTGAGCACGATTGAACTCTGCTTCATCGCCGGCCGGCCCCGGCTCACCCAAGAGCGCCACGTACTCGGGGAGCGCTAGCGCGCACTGCTGCCGCACGCCGGAGTAGATCCGTCCGCGCAGCAGATGCAGTTTCGGAGCAAGCGACCGCCCCACGGCCGAGTCGAGTAGCGCTTCGCTCGCGGCCAGCGCCTCATCGAGCCTCCCAGCGCGTTCCAAACTTCGGATCTTGAGCCACTGAACCTCGACGCGCAGCGCGCTGTTCGGAAAACGCGTGCTGTGCTGCTCGATCAGCGCCAAAGCGCGCGGCGCGTCGTCGAGCGCTTCAGCCGACAGGCGCGCGGCCTCATACAGCGCCACCTCTGCGCCGATGCCCGATTCTCGGGCGATCGTCTGATAACAATCGACCGCTCGCTGGGGACGAGCCTGGCTCGCCCAAGCGCGGCAGGTCACCTCGGTCAACGGTTCGGCGGGCAGCGGCGCGAGCGAGGTGCGCGACGAGGAAACCGGCGGCAAGGAAGCCACTGGCGAGGAATGACGAGAGCGCGGGACCGCGGTTGCAGGTGGCGAAATTCGCCGTTCCAGTACTGCGGTCGGACCAGGGCTGACCGACCTCAGCGGCGGGGCGGGCACGTGCTCCGCTACGAGGGTAGGCGCTTCAATTGGAGCGCGCAGCGCTAGGCGATGGCCAGTGAAGGCGACGGCAGCTGCGGTCGCTGCCGCTAACACTGCAAAGCGGATCAACCAGCCGCGCTGCCGTCGCGACTGGAACCGCTTCCACGCCCGGTCCGGCGAGAGCTGGGACTTAAATGCCTGCTCCGCTTCTCGCAATAGTCGGCCGGTCGGGTCATCCCGGCTGGCCAACCGCGGGGGCATGGCGCCTCTTGCTCTACTCATCGCTCGCCAGACCCTTCCACTCCACTTAGAGTGCCTACCTCCGAAAATCTTCGGTCAATTCGGTTCCCTGGCTGATGATTTTAGGCCGCGGGATTCGCCGGGCGAGTTTGCCCGGTTACGAGCGCAGGCGAAATTGGTAAATACACGATAGGAGCGGTCGAGCACGATGTCCCCGCAGACCACGCCACCGACGCCCAGCAGGGGGCACCATTTGCAGCGGGTGCGGGTGTTGCTTTTGTGCGCCGTCGGCGCGCTCGGTTGTGCAACACCCACGCGCGACAAGGTGCGCCTAGAAGCATATAGCTGGTGGACACTACCCTCTGAGCAGAACGCGTTCGACCGAGTACTCGGCATCTACAACGCCAGGCACCCCGACTCGGAGGCGGTCAATCAGGTCACTAAAGACATCAACGCGGACGAGGTGCGAGCCGCGCTCACGGCGCGACTCTTGGCGGGCGCGCCGCCGTCGACCTTTCAAGCCAACGCGGGCGCTGATCTGCTGCGTTGGACAGCCATGGACACCACGGAAGCCGCCTTGCCCAGCGCTAGCCGCATCGCGCCGCTCGACGAGCTCTTCCAGCGAACGAGGCTGACTGACGCACTTCCGCGCGATCTCTACCAGGCCCTGCTGGCCGGTCCGCGCCGCCGTCCCTATGCGGTGCCGCTCAACATTCACCGTCTGAACCTGATCTACTACAACCGTGAAGCACTCGACCGCTACATGAGCGATCACGGCGGTCGGTCGTTCCTGGATCCAACGCTGCTTTGCCCGAAGGACGTGGCCGCGCGGCTCGAGAACCCGAACGACAAGCTGATGCTCAGAATTGCCGTGGGCACGAAGGACAGCTTCACCCTCACGCTATTTACGCTCGAGAACGTACTACCGGCCGTGGCAGGCGGCACTCTGTACGACGAACTCTTTCTCGGCAACTTGCCAGAGTCCATCTGGCATCAGCCCGTCCTTCGCGCGCTGCAATGCGTGCAATTTCTATCTCGCTCGTTCCTGCGTAGGAGCGACCTGAGCTGGGCCGACGCGCTGAATCTAGTGGTAACGGGCGATGCCGACTTCAGCATCATGGGTGATTGGGCCAACGGCGAGCTCAAGCCGGCTCTCGATCAGGGCACGGTCGGCGTGCAACCGTTTCCTGGCTCCGAGAATACGTTCGTATTCACCTCGGACACCTTCCCTCTACCCGTCGCTGCCCCCTATCCGGAAGAGAGTGAGGATTTGCTGGAAACGCTGGCTTCGCCCGAGGCTCAGTTGGCATTCAGCCTAGAAAAAGGCTCCATCCCGGCACGCGCAGACATCCCGACCGAGCTCGTGCGAGAAACCCTGGGCGAACGCGCCGCGCTGACACGGCAAGCCTTCGATTCGCCCCAGATCCACAAGTCGATCGCCACCTCCGGCCTCTTTCCGCCGTACTATCCGGACGACTTGAGTACGCGGCTCTCGAGGATGACCGAGGACGGCGCATCGAAAGCGAGTATCGACTCCGTCATCGCGCTGCTTCGTAACGCGCTACCGCTGCTCGAGCGTTGGCAGAGCCGTATCGCCGAGGGACAAGAATGAATCGACGAAGCGCCTCGACGCTCGCGCTGATCCTGACGACGCTCTTCACCTCCGTTTGCTTCGCGCAGCGAGTAGCCGAAGCCAGCAAAGAGACCTCCCGCGCCGAGGTCGAGCAGTGCGTCGCGCAGCACGACAGCGCCCGTCAGTTGCGTCTAGACGAGCAGTGGCAGGGCGCGCGAACAGCCATGAACAGCTGCGCCGACGAGCGCTGCCCACTGGCGATCGCAGCCGATTGCCGCGCCTGGCTCGATGAACTCGCCAGATTGATGCCGACGCTGATCGTGGTCGTCGAAGGTCAGGATCTCGCGGCCCGGCAAGCTGCTTTGCGCGTCGAGCTCGACGGCACGAGTGTGGAGCTGAAGGATCCTCCGAGCCCCATCGAATTGCTCCCCGGAAAGCATCGGCTGCGTCTCGAGCTGCCAGGAAATCCGCCGGTAGAGACAGAATTCTCGCTCGAGAAGGGTGAGAAGAATCACATCGAACGAGTGCGCTTCGCGCCGCCCACCGCTAGCCGGTCGCCCGCGCCTGCGGCGAGTCGTGTTCCGACACGTCCGGTTCCGGCGGCCACTTATTGGCTGGCTGGCGGCGCGCTCGTCGCATTCGCCAGTTCCACCGCGTTGCTCGTCTCCGGACTGAACGAGCACGACGACGCACGCGCCATTTGCGCTCCCACCTGCGATCCCAACATTCGCACCTCGATCGATACGCGTTTGCTCTTGGCAGACGTCGCCGGCGGCGCTGGACTGGTGCTCGGCGGATTGGCGGTTTACACGTACCTGCGACGCCCCGTCGTATTCAAGGAACGTCGCCACTCCGGTCCCAAGCTCAGCGCAAATGGCCAGGGCATCTCGCTCATTTGGCGTGGTGAGTTTTGATGCCTCGACGCTCGCTCGTCCGTCTGCTGATCGCCGCCGGCTGGTTGTGCGCGCTGAGTTGCTCGCTGGTCGTCGATACGTCCGACGTCGACCAAGGCTGCGGCCCCAGTAGGAAGCTGTGCGGCGACCAATGCGTGGATCTGAACGATCCAGCGTACGGCTGCACACGCAGTGAATGCACCCCTTGTCGACTGACCAACGCCATCCCTCGCTGTGACGGCGACACCTGCGTGGTCAACGCCTGTCTCCTGGGCTTCGATTGTCCCGAAGAAAAAACCGGCTGCCTCACCAATATCCTGGTGGAACAGGCCCATTGTGGACACTGCAACACGCCCTGCGATCGCGAGCAAAGTTGCAGCAACGGGAAGTGCGTTGCCGATCGAACCAACAGCCAAGATTAGAGTCGCCCGAGTTTACGCTTCGAGCGTTGATCGCGAACGCTGCACAGGGAGCCGGAGCTTCGATTGCGGCTCCCCGCGCTAGATCGTGACCGGGCTCAGTGATAGGTGAACGTCGCCAGCAACGACGGCGACAGCACACTGACGCCGACTTCTTCGTACTTCAGCGGCGCGTAGGCAAGGCGCGCCATGGGACCGATGCTCCAATTGTCACTGACGAAGAAGTCGTAGCCGCCGCCCAGGGCCAGCACGAGCCCCGTCGGATCACTTCCGGCAGAGTTGCCGTTGACGGACGTCTCCAGCCCACCCCAGCCGACGAACGGCTGAAAATGTAAGCCATTGAGTGGGTCGGGATAGATGTCTGCAAATGCACCGAGGCCAATCAGCGTCATCGTCACGCTGTTCGCTGTTGCGACGGATTGCCCGTTGACCGATATGCCGGGAGAGAAAGCGTAGTCGGTGAAGACTCCGCCGCCGAGCACGACCGGACCGATGGTTCCGCCGATCAGCAGCGAGGACGGCAGGGTGGCGCCGTGAAAGTTCGTTTTCTGCCCGGCCTGCTCGTAGCTCGCGCTCATGTAGCCCAAACCGGCGTTCATCTGCAGGTAGAAACCGTCGTGAGTATGGGGTGCCGCCTGCGCCCGGCTCGGCCCGCAAAGAATTCCCGCAACCGCAGCAATGCCAAGCAACGTTTTCACACTACAGATCCAAATCGATCGCATTCGTCCCTCTTCTTTGTTTGATGACAAGCGAAGCCCAACTGTCCGTTGTACGAGTGGAGTGGCAGAACCCTTCGTCACACTAACGGGTTTTCTTCCGCGCTGAAGAGCTCATTGAGTCTCACACTGCACTTCATTAACCGAATTGCCGCTGCAATGCGATCGACTCGTTCAGCGAATGTATGAGGTTGTGCGACGAGGTGGCCTTCGAGGCGCGGACGCACACACGCTAATTCGCGATATCTAATCTGCTGGCGACGCGCGGAACAGCCCAGCATCACCACCAAACCAGAGCTCGGAATCGCTGCGACCGCGCACGACGCCCAGGGGGCCGGCAAGCTCGGCGAGCCGAAAGCTCTGGCCGTCGAAGTGCGCTGCGCCGCCGCTGCCGACTAGCCACAGTGAATTCGGCCCCGCGCCCCAAAACGACGCCACGCGCCCCACGGGGGAAGGCACGGTCTGCCACTGGCCCGAGCGATAGTGGTAGAGCTCGTGCGCGCTACTCACCCAAGCTTCGCCGCGCGTCGCCCAGAAGGCGCGTGGCTCGGACCAATCGGGTGCGGGGATGGCAAGCGACCAACCCTGGGCATCGATGCCAGAGATACCAGCGGCTTCGAGTCCCCACAGGACTCCGTCCTGAAGAGTGACGAGGCGGGTCACCGGCCCTGCTTTTGCGGTAGTCCAGCCTGAGTTTCGCTTGATGATACAGATCGCGTCAGTGCGGCAAACCAGCTCTGGATCTGCCGAACCGAGCACCCCCCAGAGCCCGCCCGGCGCGGGCCCGCCCAGCTGACCGATCTCTTCTCGGCCATCACGCCAGCCCGTCTGCAGGTGGCGAAGGTAGACCGCGCGCTCGCCTCGCTCTCCGCGCCGGCTGCCCATGATGCGCGGCTCGTTGTCGCGCCCGAAGAAGATGCCCAATTGGTCGACCTCAGAGGCCGTGGGGCGAAGCCTGGCCGGCAGCGGGAGTGGCCGCAAGCCACGCGCATCACCGACGTAGGGCATGTCTGCCAGCACCGCTATCCGCGTTCCCTCACCCAACGCGATGGCACTCACCGGGACCGACAGCAGCCGAGTCAGAGCCAACTTGAACGTTGCCAGTGGAGGGGACGCTACGGGCGACCCGGCGCTGGCAACGGCGGCGGGCACGGAGGCAGCTGGCGCGGCGACCGTGGCCGGCGCTTTCGCGCTGCTCGCATTGGCTGGCGCTTGCTCGATCACCGGCTGCTGCGCTGCCGCGCAGCCCACGAGCGAAAGATACGAACCCGCAAGTAGAGCTAACTTCATGGTGGCCCGCGAACTTAGCGCGTCGCGAGCGACTCGAACAGGGCGCGGTATCGGTCGATGATCCGTGGCCAAGAGTAGTGCTGTTCGGTGTAGGCGCGTCCGCTTTCGCCGAGCCGGCGACGCTGCTCGGGGCTGGCGACGAGCTCGCGCAGCACGTTGACGAAGGCCTCGGCGTCCTCGGGCGGCACGAGCTGGCCGTTGGCACCGTCGATCACGGCATCGGGGATCCCCTCCAAGCGGGAGGCGACGATCGGCAGTCCGCTGGCGGAGGCCTCGATGGCGACGATGCCGAAGCCCTCGACGTTGCCCGGAACGACGATGTTGGGCATGACGAACACATCGCTCGAGCACAGCAAGTCGAGCAGGCGTGCGTCGCTGACACTGCCCACTAGCCACACGTTGTCGGTCATGCCCGTCTCGGCAGCGGCGCGCACGATTTCATCGCGCTGCGCGCCCACGCCCACAATCACGTACAGAACGTTGGAGAGCCGCGGCAGCACGTGGCGAACGAACCATGCGGCCCCCTTGCGCGGCACCAAGCGCCCGACGGTGACGAGCGCGACTCGACCGGCGCGGCGCTGCTCCAGCTCGGCGTCCCGACGCGTCGCTCGCGATGCTGCGAAGTAGCGCTCCGGAACCCCGATCGAGATCGCGCGGACCGCACTCAAGCCGCGTGCCTCCGCCAATTTTCGAGTAGATTCGCTGTTGGCGATGATCGCGTCCGCTTTTAGAAATAGCCTCAAGTAGGCCTGGTAGACGCGAGGCCGAAAAGTCAGATCGAGGCCGTGCACCGAGATCGCTACTTTTTTTCCGAAAGCGCGCGGCAGCAGGCCCGCCACGCTGAGCATGGCATCCCCCAAGTGAATCACGTCGTAGCGATGCGCGGTGAATGCCACGCGCCAAAAGACGTACGGCAGAAACCAAACCAAATGCGCCTGCGAACCACCCCAAGTAATCGTCGTTTTGGGCTCCGGGAACCCCGTCAGCAGGCCGTGACTCAGGCTCTCCATGCCGCCGACTCGCGGTGGGTATTTACGGGTGACGAATAGCACGCGCATGACCGGAATCCTTGAGCTGGGTAGCTAGCCGACGATTGCCGAACGCGTCCACGATTGCCATCGTCAGGCCGCGATGCTAGTCGACAAGGCCGCGTTTTGCGGCAAGATTTTGGAGCTTTTTTGCATGGACGCCGCCTTCAAGCTCGCGCTGCTGAGCTACCCCTACCACTCTTCGAAGCATACCGGACGGGGACACGATCGCTACGTAGCCGAGGTGGTCGAGAACACCAGGCGCGAGTGCAAAAACGTAGACCTGAGCTTGCTCGATAGCGGCTTCGCCAAGAACACGCTCGATGGTTTGCTCAGGCTACCTCAGCAGGGCATGGCGCTGCTGCGCTCCGACGCGGACGTGTATCACGCCATCTCGGCGGCCGGCGGCGCGCCCGCGGCGTTACTCGGCCGGCGACCGCTGGTCGTCACCGTGCACGACTTGGTGCCCTTCAATGTGTCCGGCTACGAGAGCAATCTCAAGCTTCGTTTGTTCCAGCAAAGCGTGCACATCTGCCTGAAGCGCGCCGATGCGATCATCGTGCCCTATCAGGTCACCAAGGACGAGCTCGTGTCTCGTCTGCACGCGGACCCGGACAAGGTGCACGTGGTCAACTACGGCGTCGATCACCAGAGCTACTTCCCGAAGCCAGAGATCGCGCGAGCGCCGCGCACGATCTTGTACGTGGGAGCGGTCACTCGTTCCAAAGGCGTAGAGGTGCTGATCCGTGCCTTTGCCCAAATCAAAGCGCGCGTCTCCGATGCCAAGTTGCGGATTGGCGGCAAGAGCAGCGTCGATCAGCCGATGCTGGAGGGCCTTGCCAGCAGCCTGGGCGTGACGGATGTCAGCTTCGAGGGCTACATTTCCGAAGCGGATCTGGCCACCCGTTACCGCGAGGCAACGGTGATGGTGTTCCCGTCGCACTACGGCTTCGGCCTTTCCACTCTGGAAGCCATGGCCTGTGGCACGCCCGTGGTCGGAGTGCGAGCGCTGGATGCGCCGGAGTTCTTCGCCGATGCAGGCATTTTGGCCGAACCCAACAACGTCGAGAGTTTGGCAGAGTGCTTGTCGAGCGTACTTTCGAACCCCGACTTGCAGCAGGATCTATCGCAGCGTTCGATCGCACGCGCCTCGTTGTTTTCGTGGGCACGAACTGCGCGTGGCAACGTCGCGGTGTACGAGAAGGTCCTACGCCGCGGGCTTTGAGTTCGCGCGCCGCGCGGCTCAGAGTTCGGCGCGCTTACGGGCAGTCAGTGATCTCAGCAGCTTGAGTGCGACCGCGCCGAGCAGCACATCCACGAGCATGTTCAGCATGCGCGATGCGACAGGCAAAATGATCGCGAGCGAGCCCGCCCCCTTGCCACCGAGCATGGCGTACATCAAGGTCTCGCGCACGCCCAGGCCCCCTGGCACGATGATCGCCAAAAAGCCGACCACATCGGCGACCAGAGACGAACCGACCACGAGCAGCGCGCGCTCCGTCTCTACCTCGTAGCCAATCGCGAAGCAGAATAGGTACGCGCCCAGGCCGGAGGCCACCGCCGCGACGAGCTGAATCAGGTGCAGCTCGAGCAGCAAGCCCTTGCTGACTTCGAAATACGAAAAATTGCGTTTGAACAGCCGGTTCGTCAGAGAAAATAGGCCGATCAAGAGCGGGCGATTGAAGAGCACGCAAGCGATGTCCGCGATCACCAAGCCGACGAGCGCGTAGGCCACTGGTCGGAGTGGGATCCCGCCATCGGTGAATAGCAGGCAGCCGAGCCCCAGCATCAAGGACATCCCGAGCGAGAGCAGCAGGTTGACCAAGTTGACGTAGACGATCAGCGCCTTGGAGAAACCGAGGCCGTCGAGCCAATACAACTGCAGCGCATACGACCAGACCTTGCCAGGAATGTATTTGGTGAGGCCACTGGCGTTGACCGCAGCGACGCTCTGGCGAAAGTCGATCTTGCTCGGGCCGAGCGCGTTGATCGCGGTGTACCAGGCCAGGGTCGCAAGCAAACAGGCGGCCAACAGCGCCAGCGCCGAACCAACCAAGTAGAGCGGCGTAATTCGAAACTCGTGAGCCTGGATGTCCGCCCAATTGTGCTGAAAAGCACGAAAGAAGAAGTAGCCCGCGCACAGCACGATCAGCGCGGAAAGCAGCGGCTTCAGTAGTGGGCGCAGGCGGGGCATCAAAAACGAGCTGCAGAGAACGGTCGGCGCAGCGGGGGCGGCATGTTCCGACGGCGCTACTACCACCGACCTGGGCCAGTTGCCTCGATAATCGCGCCGATTTCGCGGCTATCTCGCGGACACCTGGCTGACTCCCGCGCCCGGGCGAACGGTTGACGAGATCGGACGGCCGTGGGAGCTTCTGCCGGTTTGGAAGCGGAAGTACGCCACAACAGTGGATCTAGGGACGATCGGGGCGGGGGCCCGCCGAGCACCGCGCGAGCTCGCGCGACACTCACTTCGCTCTTACCAGCGCTGTGGCTGCTGCTGCTCGGCAGCGTTTGGTTCGTCGCCTGCCTGGCCACGGTGCTCTGGACGTGGGGGCTCGATCCGCTCGTGTTTCCTTCCTCGGACGAGGCCGTCGTTCGCTACGCGGCGTGGCTGATCGAAAAAGGTCGCGGTCCATTCTTGAGTGTGCCCTTGCCGGATCCGGAAGATTTGCGGCACCCGCGCAGTTGGATTACGATCGGCGATCGCGCGACTCCCACCTATGCGCCGGTCAGTTTTTACGTCTTCGGCTGGCTGACTCAGTTGCATGGTTTTGGGCTGGTGCTGATCGCAGCGCTGCCCGCCAGCGGAGTCGCGGCTTTCGTAGCGGGCACCGCGCGCCTCCTGCCCGCCGGGCGGCGTTGGCTGGCAATCTTGGCTCCGGCGCTGGCCTTCCCCGCGCTTTACTGGCTGCTGCGGCCATGGATGAACGTCTCTCCGTTACTCACGAGCATCTGCTGGACGGTGTTTTGTTGGGCCAGCTGGCGTGAATCCGGCAAGAGCGGCTGGCTATCGGCCGCGTTCTTCTGCCTTGGATACGGCGCCGCCGTGCGGCCCGATTACGCGGCATACCTGTTCGTCTTGATTCTGCTGTTCAGTCTGGCCGTGAGCCCCGGGCAATGGAAGCTGATGCTGGCATTGGTCACTGCCTCGGGCGTGCTCGCGCTAGCGGCGAACCTGATCCTGAATCGCATGATTACCGGCCATGCGCTCAAGGCCGCCTATCAAATGTCGATCGATCGCACGTTTGGCGCCGAGCCGGAGCATACCATCCCGGGCTTGGGCATGCTGCGCTCGCTATTGCTGCCGATGGGCATTCCCAATTGGGAGATCGGAAGTACCGCGTTTCGCAAGTATTGGCTGAGCATGGGGCCAATCGCGCTGGTTCTATTCGGACAAGTTGCGCTCGTACCGCTGCTCTGGAAACGGGCGCGTCAGCCGCGCTATCTGTTGCTCGCCGCGATCGCGACCATGGCTTTTTTTGGTCTCTCTCGCATGCACGACGACTTGTTCGGCGGAGCCATGAACTATGGCAGCGTCCACCACAGCGTCCCGCGCTACCTGACTCCGCTCTATCTTTTGGCTGCCCTGCCGCCGTTGTTGTTTCTCGGCCAATGCAAAAATCGCTGGCTCACGCTGGGCGGCAGCTTGCTCGCCGTCGCGGTGGCCGCGACCGGCGGCTATCAACTCTGGCACGAGCCGAACTCGTCGTTCAATTTTTTGCACGATTTCGTGCACAAGAAGAGCGCAGAGCTCGAGCGACTGGCGCAAAAGATCCCCAACGATGCGGTCGTCTACACCGCAAAGGAAGACAAATGGCTCTGGTCGCGGGTCAGAGTCTGGATCATCGAAGATCCGAAGGCCTCCGCGCAGTCCATCGAACGCGCCGCCCGAGAGCGGTTCGAACTGTACGTGTTCGAGCCGTCGCGAACGGCGCAGTTCAAGCAGCTGGTTGCGGAACTCGGCAAGCGTCATATCTCGTTGGCCAAGGTCGAACCACGGGGCGGCTTGTATCGAGTCAAAGTAGACTTGCCGTAGCCGGCGGGTTTCGAGCATCGTGGGCGGAGCTAAACCTACCCCGGGCTCGGCCCGCGCCGGGTTGATGGCCAGGCGAGAACGGCGTGCACGGCACAGGCCTCCGCATCCGGTCGCCAATGAAAATAATACCATGTGAACACGGTATGATCGCTGCATTGCGCGGCGAGTTCCGCCGCAAATATCCATCGCTCGTGTGGTGGATGCCTGCAGTGATGATTCTAGTCCTTGCAGCGCCTCTTGGGAGTAAATAGGGGCACTTCTCGCACGTTCACGCCGATGTGCGAACTCGCACACCATGTGGTGCAGCGGTAGACCCGTCGCGCAGTATCCTGCAAATCCCAGCCAATGCGCGTCGCTGCCGCCACCGCCTGCGCTAGCGGGCCTCGGCGATGACCTGCCAGATACCGAGAGACGCTCGACAGACAGCGAGAGACATCGAAACTCGACATAGACTCTTCTGCCTCACCCGCAGCCAAGAGGGCTGTTCGAGATCACAAGTGTTGCGTTCCGCCACTCGCTCTGCTTGCGCTCTACGTGACAGTAAAGGCTCGCGGGAGACCGAAGATAGTCGTGACTCGAGCATCTACGCAACACTGAAAAGGCTCCGCCCGCCGAGCTTGCGCAACCGAAAGCCGAAAGCCAAGCAGAAACCAAACCCGAAAACAAACCAGAAACCAAACATCGAGTCTCGAAATAACTTGCGAACGCACTGAAGCTCAGCGAAAGTTAAAAGTCGTGCGGAATGTGGGATTTCGATCTCCGCCTCACCTGCCGACCAGCTCGACACGTGTGGCGAACGACCTCGGAGTCGTGATCGGCAGCAGGGTCTAGAGCGCCAGGCGCGGAGGTGTCGCGTGTCGAGTAAAACCAATGTTCGGGACGAAGAGCTGATCCCAGGCCAAATGTTGGGCCGCTACGAGCTGCTCATGCCCATCGCCAAGGGCGGCATGGGCAACGTATGGGCCGCGCGTCTGAAGGGCTCGCGAGGCTTCCGCAAGCTCGTCGCAATCAAGACCATCTTGCGCACGTTCGAGCATGCGGACCAGGAGCAGATGCTGTTTCAAGAGGCCGTGCTCGCTTCTCAAATCCACCATCCGAACGTGGCAGAAACGCTGGAACTCGGCGAGCAGGAGGGGACGCTCTACCTGGTCATGGAGCTCGTGACCGGTGAGTCGTTGCCCTTCATCCTGCGTGAAGCCCACGCGCACGGCAGCATTCCAATGCCTGTCTGCATCAACGTGATCGGGCAGATCTGCCGTGGCCTGGCCGCGGCTCACGATTTGCGAGACAAGGACGGCGAGCGCGTGGGGCTCGTTCATCGCGACATCTCGCCGCCCAACATCATGATCACCGAGGCGGGCACAGTGAAGATCGTGGACTTCGGGGTGGCCACCACGTCCGCGAGCGCCAATGATGCCTCGGGCGAAATCAAGGGCAAGATCAGTTACCTCGCACCCGAGCAACTGCGCAGCGAGGCGCTCGACGCCCGCGTCGACGTGTTTGCGACCGGCATCTTGCTGTATCTCCTCACGGTGGGGTGCCACCCATTCCGTACGGCATCCGAGTCGAGCACCATCATGCGCATTCTATCCAAGGCTCCGGCCACCACCCCATCCGTGCTGATAGAAGACTATCCGGACGCGCTGGAACAAATCGTGATGCGCGCGTTGCACAAGGACCGGCAGCAGCGCTTTCAGTCCATAGCGGCGATGCTCGAAGCCCTCGAGAGTGCCTACCCCAGCGCCTTTGGTCCCCGAGCAGACGAAGCCGCCGCGTTCTATCTCGTGCGCTTGATGAAAGATCGCATTTTGGAGCGCAAAGCAACCCTGCGCATGGCAGAAGAATTGGCAGAAAAGTCTTCTGCCAGGCATTCCGCGTACTCGTTGCCGGTGGTGACGACCAGCTCGGCACCTGTCGCCAAATCGCATAGCAGCGCCCTGCTAGGACTGGGTGGACTTTTCATCGGCCTTGGAGCGGCCGCGCTGGCCGGGACGCTCTACCTGCAAGGGTTCGGGCCCGCAGCGTTGCACAGTGCGGCATCGCTCATCCCACGCGCGCTACCTGGCGCCGCTGCGACGAGCCTCGGCCTGGCATCGACCGCGCAGGGCAGCCTGGCAGTGGGCGGAGCAAGCACATTGCTGCCACCAGTCGCAGCATCGCCCGCGACGCTCGTCCGAAGCAACGCGCTGCCAGCGAAGCACGCACCATCGAGTCGCCCCCTGAGGGACCAACGACCCGAGCAAGACCAACGACCCGAGCAAGACCAACGACCCGGGATTGAAGCCGACGCTTCAGCCGGGGAGCACCAGCCGAGCATGGAGATGATCGGGGGATCTCAGACCCGAGCAGAACCAGCGCTGGCGTCCGCCGCTCCCCGCGCGGACGAAGCGAACCCGAACTCTGCGCTGCAAGTGCTCGCCCCGGCGACGGCGGCTACCCCAGCGCCACTCGCCAAAGCCGCTCCTGCCGCTCCACGACTCTTGTCTTCCAGGCTGGGGCATAGTCATTTGTTGACCAACCCCTCCTCGGAGGCGTCCCGAGTGCGGCTGCCAGCGGGACTCGATCGGATGCGCGAGACCTTCAGCGCGATCGTCAATATTTGCGTTACCGCGACTGGCAGCGTGTCCAAGGTAAACATTCTTCGTTCCGCTGGACCCGCTCTCGATCCGCAAATTCCCAACGCGCTCTCTCGCTGGCACTACCGGCCGCTGTTGGAAGACGGAAAGCCAACACCGTTCTGCTACCGATTGAACTACGAAATCAGCGCTCGCTAGCGTGTTCACTCAGCGTTTGGAGCATGAACTCGAGGAACGCGCGGATTTTCGGTGAGGCGCGTCTGCCCGAGGCGACGAGCAGCGAGATCGGCGGACCCGGGGTCGTGAAGTCGGGCAGCACTTCCACTAGCCGACCGGCGGCCAGGGGCTCCCTGACCGAGTAATCGTGCGCCTGGAACACGCCGAGCCCCGCGCAGGCTGCCTCGATCAGGGCTTCGCCGTGATCACAGAAGAGCGAGCCGCGCGTGGTGATTGCGCCGAGTTCGAGGCCCCGCGTTCCGAACACCCACTCTTGAACCGTCCCGCCCGGCAGCACGAATTTCAAGCAATTGTGCAGCGCAAGCTCAGCCGGCGTGCGGGGGGTGCCGCGCCGCGCAAGATACGAGGGCGCCGCGACCGTGACCCAGCTCACGTCGCGTAGCTTGCGAGCCGAGAGTCGCCCGTCCGGCAGTGCTCCCACTCGCACGACCGCGTCGACGTTTTCGTCGGCCAGGCTCAGCACGCGGTCGGTCAAGCTCGCGTACACCGAGAGCATTGGGTAGCGGTCGCAGAAGCGCTTCAATGCCGGCAAGACCACGAGCTTGCCGAGCAAAAGCGGCAAGGACACCGTGAGTCGGCCGCGCGGTGCGCGCTGCGCCTGCAGCACGAGCTCTTCCGCGGTACGCACGCTCGCAACCGCTTCTTGGCAGCCGCGCAGGAAAGCTTCACCTTCCTCCGTCAGCGAGACGCTGCGCGACGACCGATTCAAGAGCCGCAAGCCCAGCCGCGCTTCGAGCCGTGTGATGGCCTTGCTGACGGCGGAGGGTGTCAGGCCGAGCTTGCGCGCAGCCTCGCGAAAGCTCTTGGCTTCGGCCGCCGTCACGAACGGCACCACCCCGCTGAACAGGTCGGGCGAGCTGTCTTTCATGCCCGATCAGCGCACCACTTTGAGATTGAAATCACCGGTCTTGAGCACACCCCAGAGGCGAATCCAAATCGGCAGCAGTGCCTCGGTGGCGCGCGCGTTGCTGATCTCGCCGAGGTCGATCACGTCACGCCAGCCAAAGCTGCTGGTCAAGAGCTCGCGCACGCTCGCCTTCGCCCCCGCGTCGTTGCCGCACAGGAACATCGTGTGATCGCCGGCAGCGACTCGGGCGGCGTCGACCATGACCTCACAGTTTACGGTGTTCAGTGTTTTTACGACCTTGAGCTCGGGGTGGGCTCGCTGAATCCGCTCCCCGAGTGAGTCGTCGTTGCCGACGAACAGAGTGGGTGGCATGCCCTTCGAGAAATCGAGCGGGTTCGATACGTCAATCAGCACCTTGGCCGCGAGGTTCGCCTCCCCTGCTGCCGCGAGCACCTCGAGAGAGGCCTGACCCGGCGTGCAGTTGAAGAGCAACTCGCCGAACGCTGCGCTTTCGGCAAAGGTGCCATTCGAGGCGCGCGAGCCAGCCTTGCTTGCCCAGGAGCTGCCCTTTTCGTTGCTGGCAGTGCGCGACCCCAGCTTCACTTCATGGCCGAGGGCGATCAATTTCGAGCCGATCGTTTGGCCCACCATCCCAGTTCCCAATACGCCGATCTTCATTTTCGAGGCTCCAAAGTCGCGGGCCCAGTGCCCGTTCGATGGGGGGAAGGTAGGCCCGAAGGCGCCCCGGACAAGCCTACCATGCGGCACACTGAACGTGACAAAAAGTCATCTTGGGATTTGGCGCGTCGAACCGAGAGGCCGAAACCACAATCAGCGGCGCTCGGCGAGGGCAGCCGCGAACGGCGCGTCTCCCGCGAGCCAGCGCTGCAGGACGTTGGCTTCGCTGAGCGCGATGTGCAATGCCGACGTGAGCTCCAAGAGCTCCCCCGGCAAACCAGCGTCTTCGATGCCGACGAGCAAACCAAGGGCCACCGCCGCAGAGTCACGAACCAGCGGCTCATTCGACTCGACGATCTCCAAGTCGTCATCGAGCGACCGACGACAGGACTCCGCGTCGAGCGAGTTGTAGCCCCGGCAGGCCAAGGGACGGGCCGGGTACACCAAGCAGGCGCCCTGCTCGCTCAGCATTGCACACGGAATACGCGCTTCGACCTTGGCGTCGGACGAAAAGATGCGCGGGTCTCGACTCAACTCCGCGGCGCGCGCCTTGACGCGATCGCGCGTCTGCTCAGACACGCCGCTCTCCAGGTATTCGACCAGCGCAAAAATTTCGGGAGCGGTCAGCGATACTTTCATGTGACAGCACCAATGACAGCCCGCATGACAGTCGATCGCCTGCGGCGCTGGCAGGACCTCCAGATGGTAGCGTTGAAGCTCATCGCTCACGGACATCGCGTTCAGCGCGGCTTCTCGGACTCGCAGCGCAGGCGTGGCGGGCGTCAATTGGGCCGCCGTCGCCTGCCGCGCCGCCTCGAACAACTGCTTCTCGCGCGCGCTGAGTTCAGTGCGAAAAGTCGCAAGACGAGCCGCGCGCGCTTCGCGATCGTCGTTGGGCGGGGTCTCTGCGCTCACGGAACCCACCAATAGCGTATGACGCGCACGCTCGAACCCCATTTCGTAGTCGAGCGAGCCGAATAGCAGGGGCGCAACAGGCACGCGGCTCTCCGTACCGGCCTGCCCCAGGAGGTTGGCAACCTCGGGACTCCGTCCTACATACTGCCACGATGATGAGTCCCGAATGGCTGGCAGCCTCTGCTCGCTACAACCGCTGGATGAACGACAAACTCTACGCCCTAACCGTCACCCTGAGCGACGAAGCGCGCAAGCGGGATTGCGGCGCGTTCTTCAAGTCGATCCACGGCACGCTGAACCACCTTTTGCTCAGCGACAGAGTTTGGCTCGCCCGCTTCAAGGGTGTGACCGTCCCGGACGGGTTCATGGGCCCCGGAGGCATTCACTCCCTGGACCAGGAGCTCTACGCCGATTTCGCGGACCTTCGCCGGGAGCGGGCGCTGACCGACGAGGAACTCACGGCTTGGATCTCCGGGCTCACCCCCGAGTCGTTGGCTGGCCCGCTGGTCTTCCTGCGCCGCGGCCAGAAGGTCGAATCTCCGCTGTGGTGGGCAGTCGCCCACCTCTTCAACCATCAGACCCATCATCGCGGCCAGCTCACCACCCTGCTGACGCAGCAGGGCTACGATCCTGGCAGCACCGATCTGATCAGCATGCTGCGCTCGGAATCAGCGCGCTAGCGTCTTGCCTGAATTCAGGTCCTCCCATAAACGTGCCCGTGCCCGTGCCCGTGCCCGTGCAATTCAGGCACAGGCCGTAGCTCGCCTAAGCGAGCGTATTCAGCAGAATACGGATCGTCCCGGTTTGAAGCCGCACGCGCCGAGCGCCCTCGACTGACCCAAATCAGTCGCTGATCAGCCCCGCGCCCGGCTGGCAAGCAGCCACGAAGGCACATCCTGCTGGGACGCAACTGAGGAGCAACCTAGACAGCCGGGATGCGTCGGCCGCGACAGCGATCGACTTATCCATTCGCGGGCCGTAAGCTCGAGCGGTGAGCAAGGACGTTCCTGTGGATGTCTATGGTTACCTCGACTATCGAGCGTATCTACGGGACTATTATGCCGCGCGGAAAGCAAAGAGTAAGGCTTTTTCGTATCGATCTTTCTCGCGACGTGCGGGCGTCGCTTCGCCGAACTACCTGAAGCTCGTGATCGAGGGGCAGCGTAGTCTCAGCGCAAAGATGGCGGAGAAGTTCGCGCAAGCCTGCGGCCTCGATCTGGATGCCGGTCGCTACTTTTCTCACTTGGTCGCCTTCAACCAGGCCAAGGTGTCGAGCGAGCGCGCGCAACACTACGGGAAGCTCACCAGCTTTCAGCACTATCGGCGCGCGCACAAACTCGAGATCGCACACGCTGCGTACTATAGCGAGTGGTACATCCCAGCCATCCGCGAGCTTGCTGCCGCTCGTGATTTCCGGGGCGATCCGGAGTGGATCGCCGATCAATTGGTGCCCTCGATCACGCCCCTGCAGGCGGCGCGTGCGCTCGAAACGCTGATCGAACTCGGCCTGCTGCTCAGGGCTGACCCCGACCGCTTGGTCCAGGCAGATACCATCCTCTCGACGGGCCCCGAGACCCGCGGCCTGCACATCACGGCCTTTCACCGAGCAATGACCCAACGCGCGCTGGAATCGATCGATCTCGTGCCGGCGCAAGATCGCGACATCTCCTCGCTGACGCTGTGTTTGAGTCGCGGCGGGCTGCGCGCCTTCAAGGAGCGCCTGCAACGCTTCCGACGTGAACTGCTCGAGCTGTCGGCGCTCGAAAGCGAGCCCGAGCAAGTCGTGCAGCTCAATTTTCAACTATTTCCGCTGAGTCGCGGCAAAAGACGGGAAACGAGTCGGTGACTTGGGGTAGGGTCAAAGGCATACTCGGAGCCGTGATCGGTCGTTCTCGTCGCGTTGCCTGGTTGAGCTCACTCGGCCTGCTCGTGTTGGCCACAGGACCCCTGAGCAGCTGTTCGAGCGGCACCGAAACCGGGAACCCGACGTTCCAGGCTGAACTCAGCTATACCGCTTTTTCGAGCGCTCCCTCGCAAGTCGGGCTGTCCGCCTCCGCGTCCGCTGCCGTCGTAGAAAGCGCCTGGCTCGACCTCGACACCGTCGGCTTGTTCCGGGCGGGGAGTTGCAACGCCGCCCAGCGCATGGCGCTCTCGGTACCGGCCCTGGGGGTTGGCGACCACGCCGCTGGAAACCACAACGCGACGCGCTTCGAGCTGAACGCAGGCTTTTACTGCGGGCTGGATTTGCCGTTCGTGCGAGCCGCAGCCAGCGATCTCGCCGGTGCTCCCGCAGTGCTTGCCGACCATTCAATCCTGATCGAAGGTGCCTTGGCTGATGGCACACCGTTTCAGATCCTCAGCAGCGCGACACCGACTGTTCGCCTAACGGCAGATGCCGATATTTTCGCGCTCGACGCGGCAGCTGCTCGAACGTTGATTGCGTTCGACATCGCGGTTTGGTTGTCCGATTTGGACTTTGCGTCGGCTGCTCGGACCGGCGACGCGATCATGATATCGGCTTCGGAGAACCCGGACTTGCTCGCCCAATTCGAACGGAACTTGGCGGGCGGGGTTGCTCTGTACCGTGACGACGACGGAGACGGTAAGCTAGATGCGGTGCCGGTGCGCCTGGCACACGCTGAGTAGCTCCCCGAGACCAAGTGGGGTGATCGCTGAGCCGCGGTTCGGAGGGATTAGACCCGCGGACCCAGCGATCACACCGAGCCCGACCCGCATCGCGCCGCAGGGAGACGGCGGCACGTGCTGGGTCGGGCAAAGATCAGTTGGGAATGAGCACCTTGTCCACGACATGGATCACGCCATTTTTGGCGAGGATGTTGGCGGGCGCCACCGTTGCTGCAGTCGCCGTGGAGTCCTTGATCTTGACGCCACTGCTGAGGTCGACGGTGAGCTTGGAGCTGGTTGCCGTGTCGAGGGTCGTCAGCGACTGCTTGTCGGTCAGATCGCCCGAGCCCGCTGCAGCGCCGACCACATGGTACTTCAGTAGATTCGCGAGCGCGTCACCTGTCGGTGCGGTCACGCCGGTGAACGCCGTGTCCGTCGGCGCGAACACCGTGAACGGGCCCTTGCCTTTCAAGGTGTCCACGAGACCCGCACTCGTCAGTGCGCTCGCGAGCTTGCTGAAGGTACCTGCTGCGACGGCTGTCTCCACGATGTCCTTCGTCGGCGGAGTGATGACGAAGTCGATCACGTGGATGATGCCGTTACTGGCTACGATGTCGGCGGAGGTCACGCTGGCGTCATCCACCTTTGCACCGTCGCTGAGCTTGACGCCGGTCGTCTTGTCGATCAGCACTGGCGAGCCGGAAACCGTGACCAACACCTGATTGTTCTTGAGGTCTTTGGCTGCCGCGCTGCCGGCGATCACGTGATAGGTCAAGATCGTGGTCAGCTCCGCTTTGCTGAGCCCGGCGAGGACGCCAGGGTTTGCGGTCTCGAACGCAGCGAATGCCGCGTCGTCAGGAGCGAACACGGTGAATGGGCCTGGCCCTTGCAACGTTTCGACCAGGTCAGCCGCGGTCAATGCGGCAGCCAGTTTGGTGAAAGATCCGGCGGCGACCGCAGTCTCGACGATGTCTTTTGCCTCGCTGGTTCCCGCCGAGCCGCCGGCGCCAGCTTCGATCCCCGCACCACCACTGCCGGCCTCGCCCGAAGCCGCGCCGGCCGCGCCGGCCGCACCGGGCGCGCCAGCTTTGCTGCTCGAAGGCGCTCCGGCGCTAGGCGAGCCTGCTGCGCCGCCACCCCTCCCTGCGGAAGGAGCGCCAGCATTACTTCCAACATCCGAATTGTCGCTACTGCACGCGAGTAACGGTTGGCATGCGACGAACATAGCCGTCAACCAAGGCAAGTACTTCATGATGATTTCTCCTCCGAGCGATTGCTCCGCTGTGCAAGACCCGAGTGGCCCGCCCGGCTTCATATGCGCCCATGCCGCAGCGATGACCAGACTCTGCCACGACAGTGTGTATTCACTCGAATACGGAGATCCGTGGCTAGAAAGACGCCTTCGCTGCTGCGCATGCCTCGCGGCAGCCCAATGCGTGCGGCAAAAGATCCCGGAACCGGCTCGACGCGAACACGTCTCCTGTGAAGTCGGTAGCAGCCGACCTTCATGCTAGGAACGAGGCATGAGTTCGAGCAGCGGCACGTCGACTCTGGTCACCGGCGCAACCGGCTTCATCGGTCGTGCACTAATCAACGCACTTCTTGCTCGGGGCGAGCCGGTAATCGCACTCAGCCGTCGCCCAGTCGGCTCGGAGTCGAACGAGCCTGGAGTCACTTGGCGAGTCTGCGATCTACTCAGTCCCGAAGCGCTCCCGACCGCATTCGCCGGAGTTCGCGTCGCGTACTACCTCGTGCACAGCATGGGCAGCGGTCGGTCGGGGTATCGCCAGCTCGAACACCGGTCTGCCGAGGCCTTCGTCGCCGCCGCCGCTGCTGCGGACGTCGAACGCATCGTTTACTTGGGCGGCCCTGCACCTCCCGGTCGCCCCTCCGAGCACCTGCGCAGCCGACTCGAGGTTGGTGAGATCCTCCGTTCGGGTCCCGTGCCTGCGGTCGAGCTTCGGGCATCCATGGTAATCGGCAACGGGAGCGCTTCTTGGCGCATCGTGCGCGATTTGGCGATGCGCCTTCCCATCATGGTGCTGCCCAGGTGGCTTTCGTCCCGAACGCGACCGGTCGCCCTGACAGACGTCATCACTGCGCTGATTGGCGCTGCACGTTTGCCGCTCGAGCAGAGCGCCTGGTTCGACGTTCCGGGTCCGGACACGGTAAGTGGTCAGCAGATCTTGGAGCGGATCGCCGCAATCCGAGGGCGGCGGTTTTTGGCGGTCAAGGTGCCACTCCTGACTCCGCAGCTGTCCGCTTTGTGGCTGAAGCTGGTGACTCGCGCCGACTTTTCCGTGGCGCGTGAGTTGGTGCAGGGCCTGAAAGACGACCTGTTGCCGAAAGACGATCGTATTTGGGGGCTGATCGGTCACACCCACTTGCTCTCGTTCGACGACGCGGCTCGAAGGGCCTTGGCCAGCGAGTGAGCGGAGCGTGCGCGCGTTCGACGCTCTTTACTCTGGCGATCGTGGCTTGGTTCACGAGCTTTGTGGTGCTCGCTCGGCTCGGCACCTGGACGACTTTTGCGGCGGTTGGCGTCGCCTTGGCCGCGCCGCTCATCTTACTGCGAATGGTGCCCTGGGTGCGTCTGAGACCGAATCAGCTCAACGTCCGCGTCGGGCTATTGTCAGGCTTGCTCATGGTGGTGCTCACGCAGCTCGTCTATCGCTCGCTCTGTGCGTTCGCGCCGGACGTCGGGGCAGCTACGGCCCGATTGATGGATCTGCTCAACGTCAGTGGCTTCTCGGCCGGCTCCCGCGCCGGCCTCATCATGCTCATTGCCAGGTGCGAAGAGATTCTTTTTCGAGGCGCCCTGCCTGGCCGCGCGGTGCAAAGCGCGCCGCCAATGAACCCGCTTTCGACCCGCGAACTCGCTAAGGTCGTGGCCTTGGCAGCAGCGTATGCGCTCACGACCACGCCGCTCGGCAGCCCGCTTTTGCTGATCTGCGCCCTGCTTTGCGGCTCCTTGTGGGGCGTCCTCGGCCTGGCAACGGGATCCCTCGTAGCGCCCATATTGGCGCACGTGGTTTGGGACCTCGGCGTTCTGATCGTGTGGCCCTTGCCCGCGTGACGCCCGTGCACCGGGCCTGCCTTCAGCACCGTCTTTTTTGGACCAATTTGCGGTGTCACGGGCGTCGGCAGGAGGCAGGGCCAGCAGCCTGCGAACCTGCCGGTGGTGTATGACGCAACGTCTTCCGAACAATTGCTTGACCGTGGCCATGATAAGCTTCGCAATCGGGGCATGCGGAGGCCCCGTCAGCGCTCCCGTTGGCGTCGGGGGTAGCCCGAGTTCATCCGGTAGTTCGAGCGGCGGAGCTGCCAACGGCGGTCGGGGTGGAATGGTTGACGCCGGCGGTGGCGGGGACAGCGGGCGGAGCGGGTTCGGAGGGACTGCCGGCAGCCCTGCGCCGGGCAGCGCCGGGAGTGACGCAGCAGGCGCTCCCGGCATTTCTGGCAGCGGTGGTGCGGGCGGATGGCTGGTAGCAGGCAGCGGAGGCGCGTCGGCGACAGCCGGTAGCGACGGTTCGGCGGGAGCCGGCGGTCAGCCAAGCAACGGTCGAAGTATCTCGTTCGGAACTTTGCTCGATGCACGAGAGGTAATCGCGGCCGCTCAGAAGCTGGCAGATTCACTAGCCACGCCTAGCTCTTCACAGTGGCAAGCCAAAGGCGACCAGCATCGAACCTACCGCTTCAGCGCAGCCAACGAAGACGAGCCATACCGGCTCTACGTGCCTACCAACTGGGACGGCAAGTCCCAATTGCCCTTGATCATGTTTTTGCACGGCTCCGGCGCGAACGAAAATACGTACGTCGACCAAAACAACAAGCAATTGCTGACGTTGGCGCAGGAGCACGGCTACATCCTGGTCGCGCCGCTCGGCGATAGCGGCGCTTACGGCAACTTCTTGAGGCTGTCGTCCCCCTTCGGAAAGCCGGAAGAAGCGGACAAGCTGATGGCGCAAGTGACGACGGACAGCGAGCGCAGCAACCAACTCAGCGAACAAGACGTGATCAACGTGCTCGAGTTGGTCAAAGCGGAGTATCCCGTCGATCCCGCGGCGATGTTCCTGACCGGTCACTCCATGGGCAGCGGCGGCACCTGGTACATCGGTGGCAAGTACGCGAGCTATTGGAAGGGACTCGCGCCCATGTCCGGGCCATTCGTACAGGCGTCCGGCTATCCCTGGGACAGCGTGCGCCCACTCCACTTGTTCGTGACCGAAGGAACTCAAGCTCCGTCTTTGGAAGGAAGCCGTGCGCTTCGAGATTGGCTGATGGCGAACCAGTTCAACGAGGAGTACCTGGAGGTGAACGCTGACCACGGGGGAATGGTCCGCCTCGTGCTGCCGAACGTCTTCGAATTTTTCGACCGCTCGCGCTAGCTCTACTCCCGTTTTAACGTTGCTCGCAGCGCTTGGTTTCCGGACTGCAGCGCTTGGCGCCGCTGCACGTATCGAGTTCGTCCCAGCCGTCGAGAGCCGCGTTGCAACGACTCAGCACGTTGCCTTGGCATTGGCGTTCGCCAGGAGCGCAGCTGGCGTTCGTACACACGTGTCGTGCAGCGTCGCACAAGGCAGAGGTTTGGCAAGTCGCGACGCGAGTCCAGTTGCCGTTGCTGCAAGTCTCGAGGGATAGATCGTTGCAGCGGTAGGCACCGCTCTCGCAGCGCGTGTCGAGGCAACCCAATTGTGGATCGCAGGAGCCAGTGGCGGGGCAGACACTGAGCTCGTCCCAGCCGGTGAGATCGGCGCGGCAGGCCTGTTGGGTTTGGCCTTGGCAGCGCTTGGCCAAAGCGATGGGGCAGCGAGGGACGTCGCAGCGGGTCGCCCGGGGGTTGCACAACACCTTGTTGATGCACTGTTCGATCGGTTCCCACTTCGTGCCGTCGCTACGGCAGCGTTCTAGAGCGGAGGTGCTGTTGCAGCGAAACTCGCCAGGCGTGCACGAGAGCGGGTCACAACTCGGCACTGCGCTGGTGTTGCAAGACAACGCCGAGCTACAAGCGATACCGTCCCAGGTCTTTTGCTCGCTGCAGCGCTCGAGGTAGCGACCGCTGCAGGCGTAACTGCCAACCACGCACTCCGAGCAGTCTCCCTTTTGGGGATTGCAAGTCTGCCCGGTGCAGTGAGTCAGCTCGGCATCCCAATCAGTTCGATCGGCCTTGCAAGGTCGAGGCGAGCCGGTGTCGCAGTTGAATTGACCGGGACTACAGCTGGGCAGGACGCAGGTCGCGGGCTTGCCGGCTACTAACTGTTGATTCGCTCGCTCCTGGTCGCACAGCGCAGGGCTGGCGCAGATTTCGACGTCTTGCCACGATTGTTGGCTGAGCGGGCAGCGCTGAAGGTGCCCATCTAGGCACTGCAATTGCCCGGCTACGGGGCAACCGGGGGGCAAGCATTTCGCGGGCGAGCCATCCTGGGGCACTTCACACAAAGAAGCCGAAGCACAAGGCGCCGGGGTTGCGGCAACCCAGCGCGCATCCGCGTCGCAAATCTGAGGCTGTGCGCCGTTGCATTGATGAGAGCCCGGCTGGCACGGGGCGCAGCTGAGGCTGCGCAAGTTACACAATTCGGGTGAGGCGCAGGTCGCGAGCACGCGCCACTGGTTGCCGCTGACGCAGGATTGAAGCTGGCCTTCTGCGCAGCGTGTCGTGCCCGATTCACAGGAAACCGCGAGCTGACTGGTGTCGATCGTAAAGTCGCCCAAGGCGACCTG
>DATEPG010000424.1:0-9450 GCA_035273265.1 Polyangiaceae bacterium | reverse complement strand
TGGTAACCTCGAACAATCGCCTCGGGCTCCGAAGCCGCCTCCAGCAACGCTCGGAGCGCTGCGAAGTCGTCTGAGAGCGGGCCGGCGGACAGTCGCGTGGTCGCCCATTGCGGCATCCCGCCGAGGCCACTCTCCCGACTCGCCTGCTCGAGCGCGCTCCGCTGCCAGTAGATGGTGAACAGAGTACTCGGCCGGTCGGCAGGCATGATTCGCTGAATCTCGTCGGGTTCCGCCAGTAAGATGTCGCCGGAACGGAACGGCTCGTCTTGGCCGCGCATCCACATCCGACCGCATTCTTCGTTCCTCGTGCCGAGCACCAGCGAAGCGCTGAACATGTCCGAAAGTTGCGTGCGCTCCCGGCTACAGCCTGCGACGGTCCAGAATTCGACGTCGCACAGGTTACTCACGCGCTGAACGGTCAGCAGGTCCGGCACCCGATTGCCGCTCAGCTCGAAACACGTGACGAAGTCTTGCGGTGCTCGGAGCTTCGGCCGTACCCTTTCGGGGAGGTAAGAGCCGGTGGCCAGGTGAACCGCAGCGGGAATCCGAGAATCCTGGCAGGGCCCATTCCCAGGGTCCTCTTGCTCGGGATGGATGGCGGCTTCGCTCAGCAAGCGCTGAAGGCCGATCGCCAAATCGAGCTCCGTGTGACCGAGTCCCTGGCGGGCGGCCGGCAAGAGCTGCCGCGCATGCGCCCCGACGCCATCGTCGTAGCTTTCAGGCAAACCGGGACGGAGGACGTTGCCGAGGTGCGCCGGCTGCTCAGCGCCTATCGCGCGCCTTTGCTGATCGTTTCCGGGCCGGTCGACGAACAGCGCGTTACTGCCATGATCAAAGCCGGTGCCGGGGGCTATCTGTTGACTCAAGACGTCTTCCGACTTCCCGACGCGATTCGCGAGTTGCTCCGAGGCGGTGTTCCGATGTCGCGCTCCGTCTCGCAGCTCGTTCTCAATCGCGCACGCCGCAGCTCGGCGAGCATGGCGGCGGTTCGCGAGGGCGGGCCGGCGGCCGACGAGCTGATCACCAAGCGGCAGCGCGAGATCCTGAAGCTGCTCGCCCAAGGGCACAGCTACGAGGATATCGGCCTGGCGCTCAGCCTCAGTATCAACACCGTCCGTTCCCACGTGCGAGCGATTTACGAGCGTTTGGGTGCCAGCACCAAGGTCGAAGCCGTGATTGCCGCGATCGAGCTGCGCCTTTTGGACGGTGCCACGATCCGCTGAGCCCCCGTTCTTCCCTGCCCGGTTCCGCATTAGTTACAGATTCGCCCAACCGCGTGCTGGCCGCTATCGCATGACCATGCGGCTCGCCTCGCATCTCTTCACAATAACGCGACATGCAAATGACTCGTGAGCGGGGCGAATCCATGCAATTGCTGTTGCATTCCAGCGGCTTTGCACTGCTGGACCCACCGGAGAGCGATCGTCTCTCGGCGCGCTAAGCTTCGCCAGATGCCCTGCCCGCATTGCCACCAAAACGCGCCGATACTGTACAAGGGCGTGTTCGCATTCTGTTCCGCGTGCGACAAGCCGCGCGCGCCGTTTTCGGGCAAGGCCTTGGCCTTCGCGGGTCAACCGGCGAAGGTTGGCGGCCGCGTGGGGCGAGTCGTCGGAGCGTTGGTGCTGATCTTTGGACTGCTACTCGCAGCGGCGTTGATGCTCTTCTTTCAGTTCCTGTGGCCAGCCGAGAACATCGGCTATGCGCTCGGCTCACCGATAGCTCTGATCTCGATCGTGACCGGGACCTTGTTCATGATCGCGAGCGGCCGCTTGGGGCGCGCAGGTGTCGAGGCGGAGCGGCAGGCTCGAGTCGAAGCGGTTTACGCTCTGGCCGTGAACCGCAACGGCATGCTCACTGCGGCCGATGCCGCGCGCTCGTTGCAACTGGATCCGGATTCGGTGGCAGCGCTATTGAACGAGTTGGCGAAGACCCAACCTGAGTACGTTTCACTCGAGCTCGACGAGAACGGGCAATCGTTTTACCTCTTCTCGCACGGCAGCACACGGCCCCATCCGTTCGGCGCCAAGTACCGCGTCGGCGCCGAGGGCAGGGTGCGCGTGGCCGATGTGTTGGGCGTCGATGGCCCACGCGAAACGCTGGACGAGCAGGGTGCGCAGCGGCGAAATGGTAACTAAGCTGCCCTCTCACCCGACTATCAACGGAGGATTCATGTCGCTCGTTTTGTATCATCATCCCCACTCCCGAGCCGCAAACGTGGTGTGGATGTTGGAGGAGCTCGGCATCGAGCACGAACTTCGCTTCGTGGACATGCCGGCGGGCGCCCACAAAGCAGCGGAGCTCTTGGCGCTCAATCCCATGGGCAAGCTGCCGATCTTGACCGACGGGGACCAGGTCGTCACCGAAGTGGCAGCGATTGGCCTGTACCTCGCGGATCGCTACGCGCCCGGCCGGCTCGCTCCGCGATTGGACGATCCTCTCCGCGGCACCTACCTGCGCTGGTCCCTGTTTGCTCCGTCGGTAATTGAGCCAGGCGCTACGGCTAAGCTGAACAACTGGGAAGCAAAACCGAGCCAAGTCGGCTGGGGCAGCTACGAGACCATGGTCTCCGCGATCGAATCCGCGGTCCGAGACCGGGAGTACTTGCTCGGTGATTCGTTCTCGATGGCCGATGTCATCTTCGGCGGCACGGTGCGCTACATGCTGCTGTTCAAAATGATCGAGCCGCGCCCGCTGATCACCGCCTACTGCGAACGCCTGGCGGCGCGCCCCGCGCTCCAGCGAGCCGACGCACGCAACGCCGCGATCCTCGAAGAGCGCGCCGTCGGCCGCTGAACTCAGCTCGGCCGCGCGCCTCGGCTTCTTGCGGGGCGGCCGCAGGCCAAGCGAGGCTAGTTACCGAGGAACGGCCCGCACGGAATGGAATCACGACGGATGGCAAAACCCATGCTGCTGCCATCCTCGGCGTAGAAGACTGGTTTGAAGCCGCCTTGGCAGGTGCTCTCAGGGGTGACCGTGAACCCCTCGTTATTCAGGTTGGGCATCGACGCGGGTCGTTCTAAGCCGCGGCGGATGAAAAATTTGCCGCGCGTGGCTGAGTTCAGGCGCGTGTCGATGTCCAGCAAGTTGATGCGTCCCTGACAAGTATCATCACACACCGCCCACAAGTAGCCGGCATCGCGATCGAATGAGAGATCCATGACGCCGGAGTGTCCGCTAGCAAAGGCTGCTACGCGCGTGAAGCTGCTCGCGGTGTGATCCAACGCGAAGCCATAAACCATACCGTCCTGCTCCACGCCCACGAAGAAAATGCCGCCCCCATGGTTTCCGTAGCTCGCGGGATCGTAGAGCGCCTGCTTGCTCTCATCGACGAAGCCCTTGGAAACCAGGTAGGCGTCCGGCACCCAGGCGATCGCCTCCAGCCCCAGGTTGCTTTCTACCTTCGGCAAATCGCTGGTCAAGTTCCATTCACGCGTCGCGGTCAGCACCGCGCCCGTGCCCGCAGCGTCGAACATCAGCACGCTCAGACGGCTGGTCGCGCTCACTTCATCGTCACGCTCGCTCGAAACATACAACGCGCTGCTGCCCACGCTGCCCTTGGTCACCCCCTCGGAATCGGGCACGCCACGCCCATCGGGGAAGTGCAAGGATTTGCCGTCGCCCCAAGCGTTGCTCGCGTCCGAAACCCAGGCGCTGCCATTCCAAAGCAAACGATACAACTTGGACGGCTGGTTCTGCGCAGCCCACAGCACCGCCGGCGCAGCACCCTGCGCCGGCTCATAGTGCAAGCCGCTCAGATCGCTTTGATACGTGTCGACCGGATCGACAGTGACCACGGCGTTGCCACCCGGCCACGGGTAGAAACCGGCGCTGCCAGCCGAGGTCGCGGTCGAACCCGCACTGGCAGCTGCGCCACCCGAACCGGCGTTCCCGGATGATGATCCAGCGTGACCCGCGCGACCCCCGCTACTCGCACTGCCTGCATTCCCTCCGACCCCGCTCACTCCATTCGCTCCAGCGCCGCCTCCAACGCCAGCGCCACCCGATGTCGAACCAGCGCTGGCTTGCAGTCCTCCTCCGCTGCCCGCGCTGCCCGCGCTGCCCGCGCTGCCAACGTTGACCGCGCTGCCGGCGCTGCCCGCGCTCGACCCGTTGACTCCAGCGCCTGCGTGCGTTGCACCCGAGTCACTCGCAGAACTGCACGCCACCAAGCAACTGCCGACGAGCAGCGCGAGGAGCGCCGCGACGTTCGAGCTCTGCGCGATGGCCAACATGGTCAATACCCGCACGATACGCCAATTTTGATCGGCCGCGCGGCGCGCGATGCGACGATTTGACCTCCTGCGAGCCATCCTGCACGCTGATTCGAATGGCGCGCACGATTCGACGAACAGCGGTTACCAACCCCTCGCTGAAAGTGTTTGCAAAGCTGGCGGAAAGTTACGTCGAACAGACGTTCGCGCGCTTTCCGAGCTACGGAGCCAGCACCGGTCGACACGAATTCGACGCCGAGCTCGAGCGGCCCACGCTCGCTCTCTACCGAGCGCACGAAAAGTTACTGCGCGAGACCTTGAGCGCGATCGAAGGCCTGCCCGAAGTCGACTTCCGCGGAGACGCCTGGCTCGACCGGCGAGCGCTGATGGCCGAGCTGCGCACCGAACTATGGTCGATCGAACGCCTGGAGTTCCGCAAGAACCCGGAGCGCTGGGCGTCCGGAGCGATTGGCAGCGTCCACTCCTTGGTCGTCAAACACGCGGACGATTTGCGCCCCGCGGCGATCGCCATCTTGTCTCGCCTGCAGAAGCTTCCCGCCTACCTCGCCGGCAGCGCGGAATTGATCGATGCGCCGATCCCGGTCTGGACCAAGATGGCTGTCCAAAGCTGCGCCGGCGCCCCCAGCTTGCTCGACGCCATTGCCGAACCGCTCAAGCAAACCCAGCGCGCCACCCCCGCCAAAATCGACGCCCTGCTGGCCAAAGCAAAAGCCGCGTTTGCCGCCTTTTCCAAGCAAATCCAGCGCCAAAAGCCCGGCCCCGAGCAGGGCTTTTCCGTGGGACGCGAGCGTTTCGAAGCCTTGATCCGCGAACGCCTGGGTTGGGACCTCGGTGTGCGCGAAGCGCAGGCCCTCGGGCAAACCCTCGTCAGCCGCATCGAAGCCGAAATGGCCAGCGAGGCGCGCAAACTCGGTCGCGGTCAGCCGCGCGATGTCCTGGAACGCGCGGCCTCGCAATGGAGCCCGCAACGCCCGAGCCTGTTCGAGGAATACGAATTCGAAACGCAGCGCGTTCGCGAAGCGTTCCGCAAGGCCAACGTCGTGAGCCTCCCCAAAGGCGAGCGCTTATTGGTCAAGCTGGTGCCGGAATTTCTGCGCCACCAATTCCCGACCGCCGCCTATACCCAACCTGGCTGCTACGACCGCGATCAAACCGGCATTTTCTGGGTCAACGATCTGAGCCTACTGCGCGACAAACCCGCCGAAAAGTCCGCCGAAATCCGCCAACACTATGGCGTCGCGCTGACCTGCGCCCACGAAGCCTACGTCGGACACCACCTGCAATTCTGCACCGCCAATCGCCACCCGAGCCAATTGCGCCGCCTCTTCGCGCACTCCGTGTTCTACGAAGGTTGGACCCTCTGGTGCGAACAAATGGCCGTCGATCACGGCGTAGTCAAAGACCCGGTCGCGCGCCTCAACCAACTGAACGACGCACTCTGGCGCGCCCACCGCATCATCATCGACTGCGGTCTGCACACCGGCGAGCTCAGCTACGAGGGTGCCGTCAAACACCTGATGAAGCACATGGGCTTCACCCGCGGCCGCGCCGAAGCCGACGTCAACTGGTACACGATGAGCCCGACTGTCCCCATGAGCTACCTACTCGGCAAGCTCGAAGTCACACGCCTCAAACAACGCAAAGTCGACGAACAGGGCTGGCCGCTCAAACGCTTCAACGACTGGGCCCTCTCCCACGGCACCCTGCCCTGGCGCTGGATCGAGCAAAGCGGCCTGTAAACCGCCCCCAAACCCGCCCCCCTTCGCGCCCCTTGCCCAACGCCCCCGAGCGTGCGAGAAACCCTCGCTCAAACGAGCAAGCGCCCCTAGCTCAGCTGGATAGAGCGACGGCCTCCGGAGCCGTAGGTCAGTGGTTCGAATCCACTGGGGCGCGCTGACTACACCCGATGTTGAGCGTTGAACGCGCTCAACCGACGAGCGCTGCGCGGATGCGCTCAAGAGCACTCTCGATGTTGCTGACGACGAGCGACGCTTGGATCCGAACGACGCGGTATCCGGCGCGCCCGAGCGCAGCATCCCGGCGCGAATCCCCACCCCCGCGCTCGCCGTGATAGGCGCCATCGACCTCAATCACAAGACGCTGCGCGGGCGCCAAGAAGTCCGCGATGAAGCGCCGAGCAACGGCACCCGCTGGCGAATGACTACGCCCAAGCGGCGACCACGAATGCGAGCCCAAAGGAGTTGCTCGGTTGAGGTTAGTGACGCGCGTCACGCGAGCGCGCTCGGCGAGGACGGCTGCGCGCTGAAACGAGGGCTGGTCCCGGGCGCGCGCAGCGCCTGAAAGGCGCGAGCACGACCGGCCGCACAGACGCACGGCAAGGAGCAGCCCAGGCCTCCGCAGCCCGTAGGTCAGTGGTTCGAATCCACTGGCGCTCCCCTCGGTGACCGGGGGCCCCGACGACGAGGTCGGCGCCCCGCCGACGCCCGTCGGGAGGCGAGGAGCAAAAGGTGCCAACGTCCCGGCTTCGTCGATACAGCGATGGACAGCTGCGGCAAGAGAAGGATTGCCTTGCGGTGCTCGCGGCCTTGGCCGCTGCGCTCCTCGGACTCGCGGGTTCACGCGCGCTACGCCGAACAGCGGCCAGACTACGCTTGGGGCACTACTCAGCGCTGGCCGTCCGAAACCGCCACTCCCCGCAGCACCAGCTCATTGTTCGACAAATTCTATAAATACAAGATCTTACGAGCTACAGCGCTGGCGCTGGCGAGCCGCGGAGTGCGCCTCCTAAACTGCTTCGCGGGCGACCGGTTGGTTCGCTCTAGAGCCTCGACTTCGCAACTGCGCGCGGTAACAGCCCATGCTAAATGCCCGATGCCAACTAACAGTTCTGGGACACAGCGAACGGAGTCGTTGTTTTGGGTGGGTTTTCGGACGATACGACTCGACCGGTCGAGAAGACGCCGCCCAAGGCACCGCTGGAGTTAGTGTTGCGTGGCGCGCTCCCGGGTGATCGCACGCTGATCCGATTGGGGCATGGATCCCGAGTCATCGGGCGCGCCTCGGATTGTGATTCTGAGCTCGCATTTTCCGAAATATCGCGACGTCATGCGGAGATTACGCACGAAGGCTCGGTCCCCGTACTACGCGACCTGGACAGCACGAACGGCGTCTACATAGACGGCCACCGCATTCGCTGTTGCGCGCTCCGCCAGGGATCCATGGTTAGGCTCGGAGCCTGGCTGGGCGTGGTCGAGGCCTTGGCCGCGACGGAGCTTGCCTGCTGGTGTGAAGAAATAGCTCCCGGGCTGATCGGCGGAGTCGAACTACACCGCACGCTTGCACCGCTTCGTGGCGTTGCCCATTCGGATTTGCCGATCGTCCTTGTTGGAGCCACCGGAACCGGCAAAGAACGGTTCGCTGCGGCCATTCATCATTTTAGTCAGCGCCCAGGACCACTCCATGCCGTCAACTGTGCGGCGCTACCCTCAGCGCTAGCCGAGTCAGAGTTGTTCGGCCACGAGCGAGGCGCCTTCACGGGCGCTGAGCAAAGAACGCTCGGACATTTGCGCGCAGCGGACGGCGGTACCCTCTTCTTGGACGAACTACAGGATCTATCCTTGAGTCTGCAAGCCAAGGTGTTGCGCGCAATCGAACTTCGGCAAGTCACACCGCTCGGCGATACGCGCTCGTTCGGATTCGACGCGCGTATCGTCGTGGCCTCGCAGTGGCCGCTGGAGGAGCTCGTTGCCTCCGGTCAATTTCGAGAAGATCTCGCGATGCGGCTGAGCGGACTGACGATCGAGATCCCGCCATTGCGACAGCGTCGCGCGGACATTCCAAGCCTATACGCTCACTTCTTGGAGGAGCATTCCAGCGGCGTGGTGCCCACCGTGTCGACTCAACTCTACGAGCGTCTTTGTGTACAGCATTGGCCGGGCAACGTCCGTCAACTCGAGCTGCTCGCCCGCCGAATGCTTGCCTTGCGAGGATGCACGTCTTTATCGGTGAACGAACTCCCGGAGCAGTACGCGCTTCCGAATCAAATTCCTGATGCGGAGCCCATTTTCGAGTCGCGTGACGAAGGAGATTACCATGCGCTCACCCTTGCGCTGGCACGGACCGGCGGGAATCTAAAGAGCGCCGCACAACTGGCCAACATTTCTCGTGCGCGCGCATACCGCTTGTTAGCCAAGCGTTCGACCGGCGGGGAAGGCACCCCCGAGTGACCGCCGCGCTCGAATCAGCAGGGACGGTCGTCGATGATGCAGGCGGTCCCGTGTGCGTCGGGGCCATCATCGACCGCAACTACAAGGTATTGCGTGTCCTTGGGCGCGGCGGCATGGGGACGGTCTACGAGGCCGAGCACTTGCGACTCGGTGCGCGTGTAGCGCTGAAGGTGCTACGAGGCGCGACCGACGAGCACTCGGCACGTCGCTTGCTGCGCGAAGCGAGTCTCACCGCACGGCTGAACACGGACTACATCGTCCGGGTCAGTGACTGCGGAACGCTCGCAGACGGTTTGCCGTACGTAGTCATGGAGCGCTTGCATGGAGAAGACTTGCGCTCACTGCTCGAGCGCGAGGGACACTTGACCGTGCAAGCCGCGCTTCGTATCGCCCTGGAGATCTGCGCTGGTCTGGCCGATCTACATGCGATCGGAGTCGTGCATCGCGATATCAAGCCGGCCAACGTGTTCGTGCTGAACGCCGACCTGAGCAGATGCCGCTGCAAGCTGCTCGATTTGGGGATTGCCCGCGCGTGCAACGCCGACACCACGAGTCCGGTGGTGCTCGGTAGCATTCGCTACATGGCGCCCGAGCAGCTCTCGCAGCGCGAAGACGCCCAGGTACAATCGGACGTTTATGCGTTGGGAGTCGTCTTGTATCAGTGCCTCACGGGCAAACTTCCCCACCAAGGTGAAACTCCGGAAGCGATCGCGTTCAGCATCTTGAACCGAAGAGCGAGACCAATTGCCGAGCTTCGTCCGGAGATTTCAGCTGCGCTGGCGAAACTCATCATGAGCGCTATCGACAGAAATCCTTCCGCGCGACCGCGTTCGGCCGATGACTTCGCGCGCTCGCTGGCAGCTTTTTCGGTTCCTGCTTCGCTCCACGTCTCGGAATTAGCGCCGGAGGATACGACTCGAGCCGTGCCGTCAGAAGCGCCACGACGCTCAAATCGCCGCCGAACCTTGCTCTTGGTACCGATCGCCGTAGTCGCATTCGGCGTGTTGCTGCTGAGGTCTGAGGAGCAACCC
>DATEPG010000423.1:0-30838 GCA_035273265.1 Polyangiaceae bacterium | reverse complement strand
CGGCGGCCCACAGCTGGTCACCGGTGCGCTGGAAGCCGAACATCGAGTAGAAGATGTAGAACGGAATCATCGGCTGCTTGAGCACCGAGTAAGACGTGGCCGCCGAGATGAAGGAGGCCATCGAACCGGCCTCGGTAATGCCCTCTTCCAGCACTTGGCCGTCTTTGCTCTCGCGGTAGTAGAGCAATTTGCCCTTGTCCATCGGCTCGTACAGCTGGCCATGGGCAGCGTAGATGCCGACTTGGCCGAACAGCGCGTCCATGCCGAACGTGCGGGCTTCGTCGGGCACGATTGGCACCACGAGCTTGCCGATCTTCTTGTCACGCAGCATCTTGGCGAGCATGCGCGAGAAGACCATCGTCGTGGAGGCTTCGCCCTTGGCCATGCCTTGGTAGAATTCCCCGAACAGCTCCGACTTCGGGGTTTCGAGCACGTCGACCGACGTGCGACGCGTGGGCAGAGAACCGCCGAGCACGCGGCGGCGCTCGGTCAGGTACTGCACCTCCGGGCTGTCGGCGCCCGGATGGTAGAACGGGAAATCTTCCAGCTTGTCGTCCGCGATGGGCAGCTGGAGCACGTCACGGAACGCTTTCAGTTCCGTCTCTTTCATCTTCTTCTTCGAGTGCGTGACATAGCTGCCTTCGAAGGCCTCGCCAAGGCGCCAGCCCTTGACGGTGTGGGCCAAAATCACCGACGGGCGGCCCTTGCTCTCCAACGCGCGCTTGTAGCCGGCGTACACCTTGCGGTTGCTGTGACCGCCGCGTCGCAACGCGCCGACTTGGTCATCAGTCAGGTGACTCACCATCTCGAGCATGCGCGGGTCGCGGGCAAAGAAGGCTTTGCGTACGGTTTCACCAGAAGCGGTGGTCAGACGCTGCCACTCACCGTCGACGACGGCGTTCAAGTGCTCGCGCAAGACGCCTTCGCTGTCGCGAGCAAACAGCTCGTCCCAGTTGTCGCCCCAAATGACCTTGGTGACGTCCCAGCCGGAGCCGCGGAAGACCGCCTCCAGATCTTGGATGATTTTGCCGTTGCCACGCACCGGGCCGTCGAGCCGCTGCAAGTTGCAGTTGACGATGAACGTCAGGTTGTCGAGCTTTTCACCGGAGGCGATGCGCAACGCGCCCAGGGTCTCCGGTTCGTCCGTCTCGCCATCGCCGACGAAGCACCACACGTGCGATTTGGACGTGTCGGCCAGGCCGCGGTTTTCCATGTAGCGGTTGAAGCGCGCTTGGTAGATGGCGCCGATCGGCCCAAGCCCCATGCTGACCGTGGGAAACTCCCAATAATTCGGCATCAAGCGCGGGTGCGGGTAGGACGACAGACCGCGACCGCGCTCGGTCTCGCGGCGGAAGTGGTTCATCTGGTCGATCGAGATGCGCCCCTCGAGGAACGACCGCGAGTACATCCCGGGAGAGGCGTGGCCCTGGTAGTAGACCTGGTCACCCAAGCCGTCGCCGTCTTTGCCGCGGAAAAAGTGGTTGAAGCCGATCTCGTACAGCGAGGCGCTCGAGGCGTAGGTCGAGATGTGGCCGCCCAGCCCGTCGTACTTCTTGTTCGCGCGGTGGACCATGGCCGCCGCGTTCCAGCGGATGATCCGGCGAATGCGGCGCTCGAGCACCTCATCACCGGGGAACTCCGGCTGGTCTTCGACGCGCACCGTGTTCACGTAGTCCGTATTGAGCGGCAGCACCGGCGCGACGCCTTGGCGGCGACCGTCCTCGATGGTGCGCTCGAGCAAGAAGCGCGCGCGCTCCCTGCCCTCGTGCTCGACCACGGACTTGAGCGAATCGAGCCACTCCCGCGTCTCGACGGGGTCTTTGTCTGATTCGGGCCTGTAGCTGTCCACGGGAGCTCCTGCTGCTTTTGGGGTCTGATCCCAAGCGCTGGCTTGGGATGTGGTCGGGGCGTCCGGCGGGCGCCGCACGCGATTGTCCCCGAATACGTAGGCCGGTCGAGGCAGTTCTTCAACCCTCAGAACAGGTATTTTGAACCCCTTGGCAGCCCGGGCAAAGAGCCCCATCTTTTACGAAATAAATGGCCCGCCTGCTCACGTTCGCGCTGTTTCTCACGATCATGATAACGCTGACTGGCTCGGCCCATTACTACCTCTGGTCGCGGCTGGTCCGTGACCCGGGTCTGCCGGCCCCCGTCACACGGGCCCTCAGTTACACGCTGATTTTCCTGTTCGTAGCCATTCCGGCCAGTCTGTTCGTGCGGCATAGCGCCTTCAGTGGGGCGGCCTCCGCCCTGGTCTGGCTGGCCATGACCTGGCTCGGGCTACTTTTGTTTCTAACGCTCGCCGTCGGGGCGGCCGATCTCGCGCGCGGGCTTTGGCACGTGAGTCGGACCTGGCAGGACGCTGAGCCGTTGCTGCCCGAACGGCGGCAGGTGATCGCGCGGCTGCTGGCCGGCACCGCGGCCTTGGTCGCGGGCTCGCTCGGCCTGTGGTCGTTGCGTTCCGGGCTCGGTCGAGTCGCGGTCAAGCGGGTCGAGGTGGCCTTGGCGCGCTTGCCGCCGGCGCTCAGTGGCACGCGCATCGTGCAGCTTTCGGACGTGCACGTCGGACCGACGATTCATCGCAGCTTCATCGAGATCATCGTTCAGCAATGTAATTCGCTCGCGCCAGACTTGGTTGTCATCACCGGTGATCTGGTGGACGGCAGCGTAGAAGAACTGCGTGAGCACGTGGCTCCGCTCGCCGACTTGAACGCCAAGTATGGCGTCTTCTTCGTCACCGGCAATCACGAATACTACTCCGGCGCTGCCGAGTGGTGCAGCGAGCTCGAACGTCTGGGCGTGCGCGTGCTGCGCAACGAGCGCGTGAGCATCGGCAGCGAAAGCGCCAGCTTCGATCTGGCGGGAGTGGACGATCATTCGGCCAAGGGCTTCGGCGACGGACACGGGCAAGATTTGCCCAAAGCGCTGCACGGCCGCGATCTCACGCGAGAATTGGTGCTACTGGCGCACCAACCGCGCACGATTTTCGAGGCAAAAGATCACGGCGTCGGGCTGCAACTCTCTGGCCACACGCACGGCGGACAGCTCTGGCCCTGGACCTACCTGGTGCGTTTGCAGCAACCGGTGGTCGCCGGACTCGCGCGCTTTGGGGAGTCACTCGTTTACGTGAGTCGCGGCACGGGCTACTGGGGCCCACCGATGCGTCTTGGCGCGCCGTCCGAGATCGCCGAGCTAACGCTGCGTTGCGCTTAGGTTCACTTGTTGCGTCATGCCTCTGACGCAGCGCAATTCTCGTTTCACCTTCGGCGACTGCACTCTTATAGCCGAAGCAAGCGGTCCGTTCTTTCTCCAGGTGAAGCTAGTTCGGCTACAGAGCGGGCCACTCGCGTGCGTCTATCAGGACGAAGACCGCGACCAAGCGCAGGAAAGCGAAGGGTCAGGCGTATTTCGAGCGTTCTCGGGCTCGGTCGAGGCGGCTGGCGCGTCCGAGAGTGAAGCGCTCGATACGCTCGATCGCACTCTGTTGCGTTTGAGCGCGCCGCCTCACTTGGAGCATGATCCCGCCGAGCCCGAGCGGCTCGAGCAGAGCGCTTCCCACGACACGGATCATTGCCCGCCAGGCTTCGAATCCATGCCGCCGCCGGTCGATCCTGGCGACGGGGCCCCAGACACGGTCCGTGCACCGCGACCGTCGTCACTGCCCGCTCCGGCGTTCACCCGAACGCGCTAAAGCCTGTCCTGCATTCCGCTCCACCCGTGCCCGTGCCCGTCTCTCGCCGCGCATGCGGTCACAGACCGCCAGGGACCGGCTGGAGGAATAACCCACCGGGCCGCTGGGAGGACCGTCACCACCGGGCCACTCGGGGGACCGTAGCCGCCACCTCAAGCTTGGGGGGGCGTGTCCGCTCGCCCACGAAAGACTGTTCGCGCGCCGCTCGCGCACGAATGACTTCGCGCGCCGCTCGCGCACGAAGAAATAAGTTGTTCGTGCGCGAACATCTGTGCCGCGAAAGCTGTTCGTGCGCGAACAACTATTTCTGTGCCGCGAAAGCCGTTCGTGCCCAGGGGAGACGCTTGTGCCCAGGGGAGACGCTTGTGCCCCATGGGGATCCGATGGTGACGCCGGAAGACTGATTGGAGTTGGCCTCCGCCGCCAGCCCTTCAGTTTCAGGCGAATTTTTTGGCTAGGGCTTCGGCGATTCGCATGCCGTCGAGGGCGGCGCTGACGATGCCTCCCGCATAGCCGCCGCCTTCGCCCGCCGGATACAAACCGTCGATTTCCGGCGAGGCCAAGCTGTGCGGATCGCGCGGCACGCGGACGGGGGAGCTGGTTCGGGACTCGACACCGATCAAGACGGCTTCGTCGCTCACGTAGCCGGGCATCGAACGCGCAAAGCGCGATAGCGCAGCGCGCAAACGACGCGATAGATCGACGCCGACGCTGTCCAGCACGCTGCCGATGTCACTGGCGAGCAAGCCTGGGATGTAGCTCGATTCTGGCAACGTGGACGACGCGCGACGAGCGAGAAAATCCGTCGCCCGGGTGGCGGGCGCAACCAGCGCTCCACCGCCCGCGGTGAATGCTGCGCGCTCCAATCGTCGCTGCAGTTGAACCCCAGCCAACGGCCCAGAGAAGCCCGCTTTGGCCCAATCCGTCGGCTCGATGCCGACCACCAGGCCCGAGTTCGCGTACGGCGAATCGCGGCGCGAAAGGCTCATGCCGTTGACCACCAACTCAGCCGGCGCAGTCGAGGCCGGGACCACCCAGCCGCCCGGGCACATGCAGAACGAAAATACCCCCCGCCCTTCGATCGTTTCGGCGATGCGATAGGCGGCGTTCGGCAGCAGCGGATGTTCAGCCACGCCGCCGTATTGCAGGCGATTGATCAGCGGCTGCGGGTGCTCGATGCGCACGCCGAGCGCGAATGGTTTCGACTCCAGAGTGACGCCGGATTCGACGAGCCACTCGAATACATCTCGCGCGGAATGCCCCGTCGCGAGCACTACGGCGTCGCCAGCGATCTCCCGACCATCGGCCAGCCGCACGCCGATCACGCGTTTTTTGCCGGCCTGCTGCTCGATCGCGAGTCCGATCACCCGAGCACCGAACTCGAAGCGCTGACCGACCGCTTCTAGCCGCTCGCGCAAGGCCGTGACCACCTTGGGCAAGCGATTGCTGCCGATGTGCGGGCGCGCGTCGCTCAAGATCGCCTCAGGCGCCCCGTGCAGCGCGAGCAATTCGATCACGTCGCGCACGTTGCCGCGCTTGTGCGAGCGCGTGTACAGCTTGCCGTCACTGTATGTGCCGGCGCCACCCTCGCCGAAGCAATAGTTGCTGTCGGCATCGACTGCCCCGCGTGCGTTCAGCGCCTTGAGATCGTGACGCCGCGGCTGCACGGGCTTGCCGCGGTCGAGCACGTGGGCAAAAATGCCGTGGCGCGCTAGCTCGTAGGCGCAAAAAAGTCCGGTGGGACCATCACCAACCACGATCACTTTCGGCTGCTCGCGCACTTCGCGCAGCGGCGCCCCGCCGAGCGGCGGACGTGCCGCGGGGCTCGTCAGCGCGACTTGTAAGTGGAAGCGGACGCGACCCCGGCGGGCGTCGAGTGAGCGCTTCTCGACCGTCACCCCGGGCAGCTGTTCGGCTGAAATGCCGAGCTTGGCTTGAATCAGTCGGCGGAGGTTGGCCTCGTCCTGGGACTCATCGAGGCCCAGCTCCAACGCAACTTCTTCGGGCAAGTCCGCCAAACCGAGGACCTTTTTCGCTGTACAGCGACGGCTGTCAAGCCCTGGGCGAAAGTCGGGCCGAACGGCGATCCGAACCCGCCTCTCGGCCGTACGTAAAAGGGTGTAGCAAGTTTCAGCGATCGTCGGGTTTATCTGAGGAGAGCGCTGCCGACGGCGCGCGCCGGGGACGGGCCGGCGCCTCGGCTGGATCGGCGGGAGGCGCGCTGGTACCGTTCTGCGTTCGTGAGCCGTGACAGCCAAACCGGCGCAGACGCGCCCGAGCCCGAGAGCGACGAGGCCCTGGTCCGCGCCAGCGCGAACGGGGACACGCGCGCGCTCGCGAGTCTTTACGATCGGCACGCGCCGCTCATGCTCGGGCTTGCGCGGCGGATCGTCATCGGCAAATCCGAGGCAGAGGACATCGTGCACGACGTGTTCGTAGAGGCCTGGCGACGCGCGGCGGACTACGACGAAAATCGGGGCAGCGTCAAAGCCTGGCTGCTCCTGCGAACGCGCAGCCGAGCGATCGACTTTCGCAAGTCCGCGGGGGTTGCGCGCACGGTGCCCAGCGGTGACGGGGATTGGCTGGCCGCCTTGGCCGATCCGCGCGCGGACGCTTCCGAAGCGCCCGATCGCCTACGCCTTCGCCAACTGCTCTCGGCGTTGAACGACGAGCAACGCGAGGTTTTGTACCTGGGCTATTTCGAGGGCCTCAGCTCGAGCGAGATCGCGACGACAATCGGCATTCCGATCGGCACCGTGAAATCGCGGGTCGCCGCCGCGCTGAATGCGCTGCGCTCGGCATTGGCCGATCAGCAGGGAGAGCGCCGATGAAGCCGCTCACGCCCATCTCCGAGCTGCCCGAGTTCGCAACCGAGCACGCGCACAGCGACGCGGAACGCAGCGAACTCGCGGAGTTGTTCGCGCGGCTCGGCGCGTCGCCCGAGCCCGAACAAGCCAGCTTAGCGCAGGGGCGGGCGCGCCTTTTGGCCGCTGTCGCTCGGAGCGACGAGCGCTTCTCGCCACTGTTTGGGAAGCTGACCGCATTCTTGGATTTGAGCGCAGAGGCACTGCGCTCGCTCTTCGCGCGGGCCGCGAACGAAGCCGACTGGGAGCAGGGTCCCCTGCCCTGGGTGTCGCTATTTCACTTTCAGGGCGGCCCGGCCGTCGCCGGCTTCGACACCGGCTTCGTGCGCCTGAAAAGAGGCATGCCCTTTCCGCCGCATCGACACCTGGGCCATGAGCGCGTGCTGATCCTCGAAGGCGGTTATTTCGACCACGAGCAGCGCTGGTACGGCCCGGGTGATTTCCACGACATGGGCGAAGGCAGCCAGCATTCCCTGCAAATGAACGCGGTTCAGGACGTGCTGCTGGCCGTGGTCATGGGCGGCCAGATTGAAATCGTGAGCGGTTGAGCGCCACCAGGGCCGCTAGCGGCGCCACTCTTGGTTCTCCAGGTTCTCCAGTCGATCGTTCTTTTTGGCTTTGGATCCGGAGGGCGCAGATGCCAGCGGAGCGACCTTGCTCGCTTGCTGCGCCGGAGTTGCCGGCGCGGGCGGAGCGCTGGACCCCGAAGCTGCCGGCGCGGAGAGCGCGGAGGGCGCGGCAGCAACCTGACTCACCACAGCAACGGTCGGCACGGCGACCGTCAGTGAGGCGGCCGCCGCTTGCGATCCGACGGCCCCCTTGACCGCCGATGCGCCTCTGGAAGCAGCGAATGCGCCGACTCCGACGGCGAGCACTGCGGCCGCGGCGATCAGCGCGTACACCGCGCTGCTGCGCGGCGGGCGCGAGTGACCGAGTGATTTCGACGTCACTGCGCGCTGGCCGGTCGTGAGCTCCAGGTTGTCGGCAGCTGTCGTGCGTGACGGGGATGCGCTCGACTTGGGCACCGGAATCGAAACCGAGCCCAGATTTCGCACGGTCGCGAACTGTGGACGCAATGGCCCCACCGTCGAGCTGAGATTGATCAGCGCGTCCGCCATCTCACGCGCAGATCCAAAGCGGAGCTCGCGATCGCGTTGCGTGCCCTTGACGAACCACTCGTCGAATCCAGGCGGCACACTGGCGTTGAGCGACGGCAAGGGCACGGGCCCCGTGCAAATCGCGATCACCAACTCCCCCAGCTCCTCGCCCGCAAAAGGACGCGAGCCGACTAGGCACTCGTAGGCGATCAGCGCGATGCTCCAGAGATCGGTGCGAGCATCTACGCCCGTCGCCTTCATTTGCTCCGGACTCATGTAGTACGGAGTGCCGATCATCGTGCCTGGCTGCGTGCCGGCGGTCCCGCTCAGCTCACCGGCCGTGACTTTAGCCACACCGAAATCCAAAACCTTGGCAATTTCGGGCTCCTCCGCGCAAATGAAGATGTTGTCGGGCTTGAGGTCGCGATGAATGATGCCCGCATCGTGCGCCTTGCCGATGGCCCGCAGCACTTGCGTCAAGAGTCGGATCACCTCTTCGGCCGGTAAGCGCGGCAAGCGCCGGATTCGCTCGCCGAGGGACTCACCCTGCAGCAACTCCATAGCGATGAAAGCGGTGCCGTCCTCGACCCCGAAGTCGAGAACTTGCACCACATGCGGGCTCCGCAGCAACGCTGCCGACTGCGCTTCGCGCATGAAGCGGGCAAGCATTTGCTCGTTCGAAATCGCCGCGTCGAGCAATTTGATCGCCACTGGCGAACGCAACTGCAGGTGTTCCGCGCGCCACACCGAGCCCATCCCACCGCGACCCAACAATGAGCCCAGCCGGTAGCGGCCGAGGATGACCGTGCCCGGTCCCCAACTCGCGGTCATCGACCGAACACCCGGGGAGTTGTCGCCATCAAAGGATCTGCACTGAAGGAAATGACTTCTAGGATACTCCCCTGACTCAGCGCGCGGCAAGTCTGCCCCCGCTGCTCGGACTCCCTGGCCGGCTTTCCCGCCTTGCCCGACATGCCCGCGAAGCGCGCGGGTCGGCTACTGTCGGGGACTGTCGCACTCCGTCGTGCGTGTTTGGCGTGTTTGGCGTGTTTGGCGTGTTTGGCTTGTTTAGCTCAAATGCTCTTCAGCAACGGGCCCGACAAACCGTGACGGAACAGCACCCGAGCCGGAATAGCGCTCGCAGCAAGGGCGAGATCGCGCGCGTGGTGCGTAAAAAACAGGATCTGAATCCGCTCGGCGAGCTCACCCAATACGCTCAGGGCGGCCGCAGCCCGCTCGTCGTCGAAGTGGATCAATATGTCGTCCAAGACCAGCGGGAGCGGAGGATTGCGTTCCAGGTATCGCTCCAAGCTGGCAATACGCAAAGCCAGGTAGAGTTGGTAGCGGGTGCCTTCGCTCAGACCGTCTACCGACAGCTCCTTGCCGTCTTCGCGCAACGCGACGATTTGCCGCTCTTCGACGCCGACGCGCAGGCCTCGGAAGCTACCCAGCGTGAGCCTCGGGAAGAGCGCCGAGGCGCGCTTCAAAACCGGACCTTGGTTCTGCTCGCGGTAGCGCTCGACCTCGCGCTGGAGCACGACCGAGGACAGCTTCAGTCGCGCGTAGCGGAGCGCTTGCTCACGGATTTCCGCGGCTTGCACGCTCAAACCTTGGGCGTAGTCGGCGGCGTCAGTCTCCGCGTAGCGCTCCAAGCCGTGTTCCAGGTCACGAACTTGGGCGCTCAGGTTTTGATGCTCCTCGTCCAGTCGTTCCAGCTCTTCCTCGAGCTCGCGCAAGCGCACTTGCAGCGCCGCGCGATCCACCCCACGCGCAGCGTCGACCAAGGCTTCTAGCGGTACGCCTTCGTCTTTGAGCAGTGAGCCCTCGACCGCATCCAGCTGCCGTTGCAGGCCGCGGCCTTCCGCGACGCGAGCTTCGATCCCGGGCAGGGCGCCGAGGTCGGGCGCGCGCGCGGCCGCGCGCAAGCTTTCGAGCTCGCTTTCAGCCAGCTCACGGCGGGCCTCGAGCGCCGACAACGCGCGCGTCACTTCCGCTAAATCAGCCTGGATTTGCGAGCTCTCTGCGCTCTGATGCTCGGCCGCCTGGAACCGGCGCACGAGCTCCTCGGCCGCAACATCCGGCGCGCGCGGCGCGAGATCCGGCGCATAGGTTTGGATCCACTCCGATACGTGGGTCTGAAATTTGGCGCGATCTTCTTCGATGCGCGTGGCACGCCGGCGTTGATCGGAGAGTTGCACCAAGCCATCGAACAGCCCAGACAGTGAATCCAATCGTGTGACGACTTCATCCGGCGAAAGCTCGCCGGCAAAGCCCAGCTTGGCCGTCGCGGCGCTCCATTCGACTTGCCACGCCTCGAGCGCTTCGCTCTCGATCGCCAGGTCTTGCTCACGCTCCGCCTGTTGGCGATCGATTTCGCGCAGCGTCTCCAGCAGCTCGAGCCGCCGATCTGCCGCACGCGTCCCCGCCTCGACCGCGTCTTCGCACGCGGCCAGCATCGCTCCGAGTGATCGCTCCGGCGTCGCGGGCTGACCCAGCGCGTAAGCCAACTCCGCGCACAGGGCGTCGCGCTCGCGACCGGCGTTCACGGCTTCTAGGCGCGCGTCCTGCGCGCGCTGCGCGAGCTCCGCCAGCAAACGCTGACGCGAAAGCCAGGCCCGCATCTCGGGCGGCGTGGCGGGTTCGATGTTGGAAGCGCGCCAGACGGCGACCCACGCTCGCTCACTGCTCGCCAACTGCTCACCGAGGCTCACTCTGCCCGCTTCGAGTGCGGCCAAATCCGCGCTCAGCTGTTCACGCTCCGCCGTCAGGGCGGCCAGACTCGACACGCGCTCCGCTTCACGGCGCAAGCGATCGGCGTGCTCATCGGCAGCCTTCACGGCTCGCTCGAGGCTGTCCGCGAGCGGCAACTCCGGGCTGTACTCTCGGTCGATCGAGTCCGCCGCATCACCACGCGACCAGGCGCCCAGGACGCGGCGCAAGCCGTCGTCTCGGCGGGCACGCGCGGAATCGAGCGCCGCTTCACTCGGCACGCTGCCGGATCCTTCGATGGCCTTGATCCGCTGTACGGTCTGGGCAAGCCGCTGCGACAACGAGCCCCGGTCCCGTTCCAGCTCGGCCAAGCGCTGAGCTCGTTCAGTGAGCTCTCGCTGAAAGCGATCGATGGTCTCTTCCGACGGCACTTCCAAACCAGGCAAGGCATCCAAGCTGCCCCGCCAGGCGCCGAGCGCCGAGAGCTTGGTCTTGGCCGACAGCTCGAGCTTGTCCGCCAGCGAAAGCGCTTCTCGCGCCCGCCGCTCCACGTCACCTTGGGCGCGCGCCAACGAAAGCACGCGGCGCTGCACCCCGAGCTCACGAGGAGCGGGCAAATCAGCCAAAATGGCGGCCGTTTGCGCACGCTGAACGGCCAAGCCACGGAGCGCTTTGTGCACGTTGGCCACGCGCTCGAGCAACGCCGCTTGACGTTGTGGCAGCTTCCGCACCCGGGAAAGCTCGGTTTGGCTCGGGCGCAGCGCCTCCAAACCATCGAGCGGCTGCCCGGGATAGAGCAGATTGACCAAACGCGAAAGCTCGGCCTCGTGGCGACGCGCGTCTTCGTGACGACGCGGCAGATCTTCCTCCGCGGCTCGGAACTTTCCCACGCGGTCACGCAGCTTTTCGATCGCTTCCGCGCTCACGCCGAGCAGATTTTCCGGCACGACGAGTTCGGCCAAGCGATCTTGCTTCTTCTTGATCTCGCGTTCCAACCGGGCGCGTTCGTGCTGCGCCTCGTCGAGCGTGCGCTCAGCGCGCACGCGCCGCTCCCCGGCGTCTTCGGCCAAAAGCGGCAAGGGACCCAGCGCGATCAGCTTGTCGCGCAACGCGTTGCGCTGGGCGATCGGCCCGAGCACGGCGTCCAAACGGCTCTGCGCGTTCGATTCCTCGCGCAGCTGTTTGCGGCGTTCGCCGAGCTCCTCCAAGCGGCTCCGTGCCGCCTTCAGCTGCTCGGCCTGCGCCAGCCACTTCTCCGGCGAAACCAGGGCGTCGCGAGTGGCTGACTTGGCCTCCTTGTAGGCCTCGAGCAGCACATTGAGGCTGGCCTTGCTCGAGCGCGGTCTGAAAATTTCATCCGCGCCTTGCTCGAGCGAGGCCAGTACGCTGCGAATGCCGCGCCCGCCAGAGCCGGCATCGAACAAGCTCTCACCGACGTCGCCCTGATCTTCGAGCAGCGCTTCTCCAGCGCGGCGCAGGCGCTCGTGGTCGAGCCCGAACAGGCGCTCGAAGAGTTGCGCGTCCACGCCGCCTAGCAGCGAGCTCATCACGCCTTCGTCGATCGGGGCGTCCGCTGCATCGCGCAGCGCATCTTTACGACGCTTGAGCCGCTTGAGCTCGATTACGTGCCCGGCTTCGGCAGTCAACGCAGCCGAGATGCGCAACTCTGCATTCGGGTGCACGTGCGCGTCGGGCGTGCGCTCGGGAAAGCCGAACAGAAAATCATGAACGCCCCGCAGAGCGCTACTCTTGCCGGCCTCATTGGGGCCGAACACGATGTGAAAGCCGCCCGGCGCGCCGCCCGAGAGGTCCAAGGAAAGCCCGGTAAACGGGCCAAACGCGCCGAAATCGAGCCGCTGAAACCTCAAGAGGCGAGCTCCTCCGAGCCGCGCACCGCGGGCACCAGGGTTTGCTCGACCTCGGTCAACAAGCGACGCAGTGCCTCCGGGCTCTCCAAATCGATCGCGTCCGGGCCCTCCCGCAGTTCCGCCGGTAATTTGCGCTTCAATTCCGCCAGCTCGGCGGCCAACTCGAGCAGCGCAGCGTCGTCGTGTGCGATCTTGCCCAGGCCGCGCAGTAGCTCGCCAATCGCGTCTTCACGCTCGCGCAGCTCGACGCGCTGGCTGACTGGGCGTGTCGCGATCTCGACCTTCTCGAGCCAAGCCTCAGCGGACAGATCGAGGGTCAGGGCGCGCACTTCCTCGGTGACCCGTTCGAAGCGCGCAGCGAGCTGCTCGTGTGCGGCGCTCGCACCATGGATGCGGACCCGCACTGCGGACAGCCGTCCGTCGCTGGCCGCGACTGCAGCGCTCAGCGAACTGCGGACACGCTCGAGCACGCCGTCGAGCGAGCGTTCGCTGCTGACCTCTGCTTCGGCCAAGTGCCAGCGCACCGCGTCCAATGCTCGATGCTCGACCGAGCGCACCTGCTCACCCTCGACGGTCACTAGGCTGGCCCCCTTGGGCCCCGTCTCGCGTGCATGGCGACCCTGCAAATTGCCTGGAAACACGATCCACGGTCGCTCACACAAAAGCTCGCGGGTGTGCACGTGCCCGAGCGCAAAGTAGTCGTATCCGCGATCGATCAAGGCCGACAACCGACACGGCGCGTACGGCGCATGGCCTGCCCTGCCCTCCAACGCGGTGTGTAGGAGTCCGATGTTGAACAAACCGCGCCTCGGCTCCGGATAGCGCAAGCTGAGATCGGTCGTCACTTCACGGGTGTCGAAGCCTTGTCCGTGTACTGCCACGCCCAAATCTTCGATCGCGAACGAGTCGGGCTTTTTGTGTGAAAGCTCGCGCACGTTGTCGGGCAGGTTCAGGTGGGCCGTAAGTTTGCTGGCGGCGTCGTGATTGCCGCGGATCCAGACCACGCGCACGTTCGCGGCGCGGAGCGTGGCCATCTGCTTGGCGAAAAACAGACCCGTGGAGTAATCCCGCCAATCGCCGTCGTACAAATCGCCCGCGATCAGCAAGAGCTGAACTTGCTCACTCACGCACAACTTGACCAAGTTCTCGAGCGCACGCCGTGTGGCGCCGCGGATCTGCTCGACCGGCGCGCCCTCGTACTTGGACAGGCCGGCGAGCGGGCTGTCCAAGTGCAAATCCGCAGCGTGCACGAACTTCATGGGCGCAAGCTCTTAGCACGCTCAGGCGGGCGCAATCACGACTTGGCGCGCTTCACCGAGTCCGTCGATGCCAAACTCGACGATGTCGCCCGCTTTCAGGAAGCGGGCGGGTTTGCGGCCCGCCCCCACGCCGGCAGGCGTGCCTGTACTCAGCACATCCCCCGGTAGCAGCGTCATGAACGAGCTGATGTACGCAATCAACTTCGGCACCGAAAAAAGCAGTGCGCTGGTGCGGCCGTCTTGGCAAGGCTCCCCGTTCACGTTCAGCCAAAGCCGTAAATCGCTGGCGTCGATCGCGTCCGGTGTGACCACGAACGGGCCGATCGGTGCGAAGGTATCGGCGCTTTTGCCCTTGGTGAATTGGCCGCCACGCTCCTTTTGGAAGGCGCGCTCGGAATAGTCGTTCAAGAGCACGAAACCTGCCACGTGCTCCAGCGCGGCCGACTCCTCGACATAGCGGGCGGTTCTCCCAATCACGACCCCGAGTTCGACCTCCCAATCAGTCTTCAGTGAACCACGCGGCAAGCGCAGATCGTCATAGGGCCCGCACACCGCCGAGCTGGCCTTCATGAACAATACCGGTTCGCTCGGGATCTGAGCGCCGGTTTCCAACGCGTGGTCTCGGTAGTTCAGGCCCACGCACACGATCTTGCTCGGTCGCGCGATCGCCGGGCCAATCCGCGCATCCGCTGCGACGTGCGGGCACTGCTGCGGATGCTCGGCGTAGAACCGCGAAAGTCGCGCTGGTCCGTCCGAGCCGAAGAATGCTTCGCCGTAGTCCTCGCCGAACGCCGAGACGTCGACGCGCCCTACGCCATCCACGATCAACCCTGGCTTCTCCGTGCCCGCCGGACCGAAACGAAACAGCTTCATGTCAGGGCGGTAGCACCTAACCCGGCGCGCTACCCGGGAGAAATGCGAAGTACACCGCGGCCAGAATCAGGGCCAGCGCGACGCCGTAGTTCCAACGCACGCGCTCCCCCAGCCACAAGGTCGCGAAGCCCAAGAACACTACCAGGGTGATGACTTCTTGGATGATTTTCAGCTGGAACGCGCTGAACTCCCCGTAGCCCAGGCGGTTGGCCGGAACTTGTAGGCAATACTCGAAAAAGGCGATCCCCCAACTGATCAAGACCACTTTCCAGAGCGCGACTCCACGATATTTGAGATGCCCGTACCAGGCCGCGGTCATGAATAAGTTGCTGCCGATCAGCAGAAGAATGGTGCGCACGCGTAAGAGCTAGCGCGGGACCCAGAGAGCGACAATCCTGTACCCACGCCCCATGACCGAGAGCGAGATCCTGGATTGTCCACACGGCGCCCGCTGCGGCGGCTGCGCATTCCTGGGCGTGCCCTATTCGGAGCAGCTGACACGCAAACACTCGTTCGTGCAGCGTGGGATCGCACGTTACCCGCAGCTCGCGGAGCTGAGACTCGACCCCGTGGCGGGCGCCCTGCCCACGGAGGCTTATCGCGCCCGCGCCAAGCTCGTGTTCGGCAAAGACGGCGCTCTCGGGCTATTCGAGCGGGACTCGCACACCGTGGTGGATATCCCGGGGTGCCGCGTGCTGGCTCCGGTTTTGGCGCGCGTGGTCGCGGCCGCCCGAGGCGTGCTCGCCCACGCCCAGCCAGCGCTCGACGGGCTGGACGTGCGGCTGGTGGACGACGGCGCTCTCGTCACGCTGATCGCCCCGCAGGGCACGCCGATCCCGGAGCTGCAGCGCCTCGCCCAGGCGCTGCGCGCAGAAGCCAGTGACGTACGCTCGGTCGCTGCCAGCTTCCGCGAGGCGGGCGCGGCGACCGTACTCGGCACCGGTCACGTCCTGCTCAGCGGCGAAGAGGTCGCGCCGCACCACCTCCAGCATGCTGGCCCATATCATTTGGCCGCACATGGCGCGTTCACGCAAGCGCACCTCGCGCAAGCCAATGCGGCCCACGAGCGCATCCAGCAAGCGCTGAAGCAGCTCGGCGCAACCCGCGTGCTCGAACTGTACGCGGGCTCGGGCGCGCTCTCGTTGCGACTCGCCGCCGCGGGCTTCCGGGTTACCGCCGTAGAAGCGTTCGGTCCCGCGCTGGCACACGTGGAACGAGCGGCGCGTGAACAAAAGCTCACCCTTCAAGCCGTGAACGGCCAAGCCGAACGCGCGCTGCGTGAGTTGGGCGCGCGAGCCGAGCGCTTTCAGGCGCTGATCGTCAATCCGCCTCGGCGAGGCCTCTCACCCGAGGTGCGCCGCGGCGCGAGCGCGCTCGAACCGAGTGCGATTTTGTACATGTCCTGCGATCCAGCGACACTTGCTCGCGATCTCGCGCACCTGAGGGAGCTCGGCTACACCGCACGAGAGCTCTGGCCGTTCGACATGATCCCGCACAGCACCGCGGTGGAGAGCCTGGTCGTGCTTCAGCGCGACACACTCCCGGCGCCGAAGGTACTCTACGAGCACCAGCACTGGTTGGCCGTGCTCAAATCGGGCTATGAACCGGTCAGCCCGGAAGCGGGCTTTCCATGCAGCCTGCTCGATCGCGTGCGCCTGCTGCCGGGCGCCAGCGATGCCGTTGCGCTCCCCGCGCAGCGCCTCGATCAGGACAGCAGTGGCGTGTGCCTGTTCGCGCGCACGGAGGCTGCATTGCCGGCATTGGAGCTGGCATTTCGCAACGGTTCGCAGAGCTTCGTTGCGCTGTGTCGGGGCGTGACCCACAAGCGCGGGCGCATTCGCCGGCCAGTGCGTGAGGGCGGACGCGTGGCATCAGCCAGCACGCGCTACCTGCGCGACGGCGTGCGCGGCGGACATAGTTTGCTGACGGTCTGGCCTGAAAACTCGAGCCCGTCGCAGCTCCGCCAACTGCTGCTCGGGGTCGGACATCCCGTGCTCGGCGACGCGCGCAGCGGCGATCTGGGCTCGAATTCTTATTTCGAGCACCGGCACGGGCTGGATCGCAGCTTCTTGCATTGTTCGGCCGTCACCTTGGTCGAAGCCGGCAATCCCATCACTTGCGAAGCCCCGCTGCCGGGCGAGCTCGCGGCCACGCTCGCCAGCTTGGCGGGCTCAGCCGAGCAGACCGCGACGCCAAGCTAGCAGGATGGCCGCGATGTGCGCGCCATGCACGATTTGACCGCGATCGATCAGCTCCAGTAGCTCCGGCACCGGGACGAGCAACACCTCCAGATCCTCGCTACTATCGAGGGCCAACTCGGAGACGCGCACGGCGCCGCGTGCGAAAAAGAAGTGCGCCCGCGTGGAATTGCGCGCCGGCTCCGGCGCGATCGACATCAGCGGTTCGAGGCTTTCGGCGTCGAAGCCCGATTCCTCGCGCAATTCACGGCGCGCTCCGTCGAGCGGTGACTCACCGACATCGAGCACGCCGGCCGGCAATTCCAGGCTCGGGCCGCCGAAACCATGGCGGTATTGCCGCACTAACACGACCTGCCGGTCATGGGTCAAGCACAGGACTGCCGCCCAATTCGGGCCGTGGATCAGGTGAAAGCGCTCAATCTCGTGGCCGTTGGCCAAGCGAACGCGCTGTTCACGGACCTCGAGCCAGCGCTGCGAGATGAGCGCCGTATCGCTGAGTACTTGCCATGCCGGTAAGGGCGCGAAATCTCTCATGGGCTGTGGCACGCAGTGCTAAGTGACTGCGGTGACGACCGCAAGCGATCTTACTGCCGAAATCAGCGCCTGGCTCAGCGATCCCGGGTTCACCCCAGGGGCCAAACACCTCACCAAGCTGTTCTCGGCCTTGGCTACTGCCGAGCGTGAAGACGCGCGCAAGTTGGAACGCGCGCTCGGGCGAGCAGGCGACGCCGCCGGACGCTTCGCGCTCGGGCGGCTAGCTGAGGCGGACGCTCGCGAGCGCTCGCGCCTGTTCGCGGTCCTTGGACGCGTGGCCAACGCCTCGAGCGTGGCTGAATTTCGCAGCGCGTTGCTCTCGGGGCTGGAGGACAGCGACGAACGTGTGCGGCGCGTCGCAAGTAGCGCGCTCGGCAAGCTGGCAGTGCCGGAAGCCGCCGAGCGCTTGCTCGAACAGTGGCCACGAGCCAGCGTTTTGGAGCGTCGCAGCTTGGCCGAAGCCTTGGGCAAGAGCGGTAGCGAGGCGGCACTCGCGCTCCTTCGTAGCGAGCGCCCGTCGGATCCGGAGCTCGCGCGGATCCTCGAGCGCGCGCGGCTGATGCTCGAACGAGACATCGGTCGCGGGGCTCCGTCGTCACTCGCGTTGGGGCAAGTGCTCGGCGCGCCGCAATCCGTCATCGCGCATTGTCGCCCGGGGTTGTCCTGGGTGCTGGCGGAAGAGGCGCGCGTTTTGGGTGCAGCGACGGTGGTCGGTCCGGATCGCGTTCGGCTCAGCCATCGCGGCACCTTCGGCGAGCTCTTGCGAGTGCGCACGGCCCTCGGTTTCGGCCTGGAAATCCCGCTGCCTGGCTCGAGCCAAGACAGCCTCGCCTCCCGCGTGGTGGGCGCACTCGAGCATCCCGACGCGGAGCGCGCGGTGCGAGCGTGGACCAACGGGCGTGCACGTTTTCGCCTAGCTTTCGCCGAGGGCGGTCACCAGAGGGACAAGGTTTGGCGGCTCGCCGCGGCGATCGCCGAGCGTATTTCTTGGCTTCACAACGATACGCAGGAATCGCTGTGGGAGGTCGTCATCGACACGCGCCGGAACACGCTCCAGCTATGTCCGCGCGGCTTCGAGGATCCGCGCTTCAGTTACCGCAGCCAAGACGTGCCCGCCGCTTCGCATCCCACCGTGGCCGCCGCCTTGGCGCGGGTCGCTGGCGTCCACGCTGAGGACATCGTGTGGGATCCGTTCGTGGGCAGCGGACTCGAGCTGATCGAGCGCGGCTTACTCGGCCCGTTCCGGGAGCTTCACGGCAGCGATCTGGAAAGTGATGCGCTCACGGCCGCGCACACGAACGCCGAGCGCGCCAAGCTGAGCCTGCGGCTCTCGCAGGCCGACGCGCGTAGCCACCGCGTCAAACACGTTTCGCTGATCATCAGCAATCCGCCAATGGGGCGTCGGGTCACCCGAAACGCCGATTTGGGTGCTCAGCTCGACGCATTCCTAGCCAACGCGGCCTCCGCGCTCGCTCCGGGCGGGCGCCTCGTCTGGCTCTCTCCATTTGCTGACCGGACCGCTGCCACCGCTCGGCGCCTCGGGCTCAAAGTCACCCGACACGACCCGGTCGACCTGGGCGGATTTACAGCAGAGTTGCAACGATTTGACCGCTGAATCAGCAATTTTAAGTACTTAGCGCTGTTTCTGAATGTGTCAGTTTTGCGCTTGACGATCGGGCGGTTGGCGCAATATTGACCGCGCAGTCAGTGACCCGCAGGTCATTCTCGAAAGTCAGTATGGCCAGGCCGAGCGACCCACATGCCAAAAGCCGCCTTCTCGAGGCGGCCGAGCGCGTCTTTTCAGAGAAAGGCTTGGATCGCGCCAAGGTCGAAGACATCACGACTCAAGCGGGTCTTTCGAAAGGCGCCTTCTACCTTCACTTCGACAGCAAGGGCGACGCTTTCAAAGAGCTCCTGTCGGAGGTCATCTCTCATCTACAGACGCGCATGGAGGCTGCAAAGGGCGCGTGTCTTCCCTCGCTCGATGGCCGCCTCGATCAGTCGCTCGAGGAAGGCCTGACGCGTGATGTCGAGATGTTCGAGTTCATCTGGAAGAACCGGGCGTTGATGCGTATCACGCTCGAAGGCGGGCGCTCCGCCGACTACCAGCACCTGATCGAACACTTCGCCTCCAACGCGCAAAGCGAGACCGAGCTGCTGCTTCGCCAAGGCGTCGCTTCCGGCGTGTACCGAAAAGATCTCGATGTCGAGGTCGCAGCGGCCTTCATTGCCGGCGGCTATGACCGCTTCGCGCGCCAGCTCGTGCGAGAAAGCAAGAAGCCCGACCTGCAGAAGCGCTTGCGCGAACTGCGCTGGATGGTGCTCGGGGGCGTGGGGACGCCCGCGCTGCTCGCCGCAATCCAGCAGTTGGACGCCGAACGCGACGCCTCGCCGTCCTCAGCCATTAGCTCGAACGCTACCTAGGGGGAACGAAAACATGCCGCAAATCTGCTCAAAAACCGGGGTCTTCTTCTATGTCTAATGCAAAGTCCGATTCCGCCGCGTCGCTCGTGACCGGCACGCCGCCACGCGCGCCGCTCGCGGGCATCGTAGTTTTGGGGGCACTCGTCGTCGGCTTCGTCGGTTGGACGGGCGTGCGCATTCACGCGGCTAAAGAGGTGCAGGCCGCTGTCAGCAGCAAGCGGACAGTGGCGGCCCAGAAGGCCGTGCAAGACGCGGCCGCGCCCGAGCGCGTGCGCGTCACACGCGGAGAAAGCCAAACTTGGCAGCCGCTGGTCGAATTCGAGGGTTCGCTGATGGCCGCCCAGAGCGCGGCGCTCGGCTTCAAGGTCAATGGCCGGATCAGCACGATCGGCGTCAAACTCGGTCAGGTCGTGAAGGCCGGCACGTTGCTCGGAAGGCTGGACGGCAACGAAGCCGCTGCACAGGTCCGCTCGGCGGACGCGCAAATGCGCGCGGCACAAGCGCAACTCGCGCTGGCGGAAGACAACGCTCGCCGCACGACCTCCATGGTCAGCAGCGGCTCGCTTCCCGAGAGCATGGGCGTTCAAAGCACGTCGCAACTGTCTCTGGCTAGCGCGCAGCTGGACGCCGCCAAGGCGGGCTTGACGCTGAGCCAAGTGAATCTGCAAAATCAGGCATTGACCGCACCCTTCTCCGGCACCGTCACGCGCGTGCCGGACGGTGTGGGCGCGGTCGTCAGCCCGAGCATGGTCCTATTCGAGCTGATGGATCTGAGCGCGCTCAAGTTCAAGGGCTCGGTCGGAGAGAGCGATGCCAACTTGATCCGCGTCGGCGCGCCGGTCGAGATCAGCACCGAGCGCGGCACCGCGACCGGGGTAGTCTCGACCGTGCTCGGCGCTGTCGACCCGAGCACCCGCCGCGTCCCGCTCGAAGCCTTGTTCGACAACAAGAAGGAAAGCACATGGCTCCGCTCCGGCGCATTCGTACGAGCGCGCATCCAGGGCGGCGCGCCGCTGCCGGTGTGGCGGCTGCCACACGAAGCGCTACGCCCGGGCAGTCAAGACGAGGTACTCGTGGTGCAAGGCGAGCTGCTGACCGTCAAGCGCATCAGCTACGCCTTGGGTAAGGACGGCTCCTTGTTGGTGCGCCAAGGGTTGGAGGCCGGTGAGCGCGTGGTGCTTTCGCCCAGGCCCGAGGCCAAGACCGGTGATCGCGTGGTGATCGAGGGAGCTCAGCCATGAACATCTCCGAGATTGCCATCCGTCGTCCCGTTTTCACCGTGATGGTCACGGTGGCCATGCTCGTGCTCGGCGCGGTTGGTTTTGCCCGACTGGGGACTGATTTGTTCCCCGATGTGAGCTTCCCCGCGGTTGCCGTAACCGTGCCCTACCCCGGTGCCAGCCCCGCGGAAGTAGAGAACTTGGTCACGAAGCCCTTGGAGGACGCGGTGATCAGCCTGAACGGCATCGATCGCGTGCGCACCTTCTCTCGTGAGGGCGCCTCGATGATGATCGTGATGTTCAACCTGGGTGTGGACATTACCGAAGCCGCCACCGAGGTCCGCGAGCGCATTTCGCAAGCACGCTACAAGTTCCCGACCGACACCAAGGAGCCGATCGTCAATCGCTTCGACGTGACCGCTTCGCCGATTTTGACCTACACCCTGCGCGGCGAAAGTTCGTTATCGGCCACACGCAAGTACGCCGATGACGTGCTCCGCCCCGCGCTGGAGCAGGTCGAAGGCGTCGCTCAAGTGAGCGTGGTTGGCGGCGCCACCCGCGAAATCAAGGTCGATCTCGACCGCGCGCGGCTCGACGCTTTGGGCCAAAGTCCGGCCAGCGTCGTCAAGCGCCTGCGCGCGGAAAACATGAACGTGCCCGCCGGTCACTTCGACGAAGGCACGCGTGAGGTCAGCGTGCGCACGGTCGGCGAGTTCAAGGACGCCGAGCAGGTGCGCAACACGATCGTCGCCACGGCCAAGGACGGCTCGGCCGTCAAGCTGCGGGACGTGGCCAAGGTGGACGATGGGTTCGCCGAAGTGCGCACTCGCGTGGTGGTCAACGGTCAAGAAGGTGTGACGCTCGAGCTGCGCAAACAGTCGGGCAGCAACACGGTCGAAGTCTCGCAGGCCGTGAAAGCGAAGATGGCCGGCCTGACCAAGGCCTTTCCGCAAGGTCTGCGCTCCGAGCTGATCATCGATCAAGCCGCGATTATCCAGCCCCAGGTCGAGCAGGTCGAGCACGACATCGTGTTCGGTGGTGGCATGGCCGTGCTGGTAATTTTGATCTTCATGCTGGATCTACGCTCGACGCTGATCAGCGCCGTGGCCCTGCCGACCAGCGTCGTCGGTACGTTCTTCGTCATGTATTGGCTCGGCTACACGCTGAACATGATGACCTTGCTCGGCCTTTCGCTGGCTATCGGGCTTTTGATCGACGACGCGGTGGTCGTGCGCGAGAACATCTTCAAGCACCTGGAACGCGGGAAGACTCCGCGCGCCGCGGCCCTGGACGGCACCAAGGAAGTGGCGCTGAGCGTGCTCGCCACCACGCTGACGATCGTCGCGGTATTCTTACCGATCGCGTTCGTGAAGGGTATCGTCGGCCAGTTCTTTCGCCAGTTCGGCATCACCATCTCGGTCGCAGTCGTGATCTCGCTGTTCGTCGCGTTCACGCTCGACCCGATGCTCTCCTCACGCTTCTCCAAGTCGATCGACGACCGTGGAGATCGCTTCGCTTGGCTGAAGCGGCCCTTCGAGTGGGCCTTTTCCGTGATGGAGCAGACGTACGCCGCGATGCTCTCTTGGTCCTTGCGCCACAAGGCAATCGTCGGTCTAGCCGCTGTGGGCAGCCTGTTCTTCATGGGCTACATCGGCAAACTTTTGGGTTCGGAGTTCGTCAACGCCGAGGATCGCGGGCAGTTCATCGTCGAAGCCGAGTTTCCAGCAGGCACCTCGCTGGATCAGACCGCGCGCTACTCGGCGATGGCCGAGCAAAAGATGCTCGCCAATCCAGAGTTCAAGACAGTATTCGCCACGCTCGGTCCCGATCAAGAGGTGAATAAGGTCAAATGGCGCTTGGTTACCACGTCCAAGCGCGAGCGCACGGCCACGCTGGAGGACCTGAAGAACATGGCCCGCGACGCCGCGCTCAGCCTGCCGGACGTGAAGGTCGCGGTGACCGATCCGCCGTTCGTCGAGGGCGCAGCCACCGAAGCGCCGATCATGATCAACGTGCGCGGGACGGAGTTCAAAGACATCGAGAGCACCGCCCATCAAATCGAAAAGATCCTGAAGGATACGCCCGGCGTGGGTGACATCCAAGTGCGCTTCTCGCCCGGACGCCCCGAGCTGGTGGTCGCCATTGACCGTCAACGCGCGGCCGATCACGGCTTGTCCCTGGCGGAAGTGGCGCTCGCCGTGCGCACGGCATTCGCGGGCGAAGAAAGCGGAAACCTGCGCCAAGGCAAGGACGAAGTACCGATCCGCGTGCGACTGGACCACGATTATCGTAGCGATCCGGCGGCGCTCGCCAACCTGACGATTCCGACGCGCACCGGCTTGGTCAAGTTGTCCGACGTCGCTTCCTTCGAGCGCACAGCGGGCCCGCAGGTGATCGAACGCGAGAATCGCAATCGCCAGATCACCATTTGGGCCGCGCCGATCGGGCGCGCATTGGGTGACGTGGCTCAAGAATTTCAGCCGCAAATTGCCAAGCTCAAGCTGGCGCCCGAAATGGCGATTCAGTACGACGGGCAGATCAAGATGATGAACGAGAACAACCAGAACATGGGTATCGCCATGATGCTGGGAGTGGTTTTCATCTACATCGTACTGGCCTCGCAATTCGAGAGCTTCATTCACCCGTTGACGATCATGGTCACTTTGCCGCTGGCCCTCGTGGGTGGCGTGCTCGGGCTGTTCTTGACCAACAACACCATGGCCATGGGCGCCTTGATCGGCATGGTGCTGCTCATGGGCCTCGTGACTAAGAACGCCATTTTGCTGGTCGATCGGGCGATCGTGCGCGTGCGCGACCACGGTGAACCCCCGCTGCAAGCCATCTTGGAAGCCGGCCCCGAACGCCTGCGCCCGATCTTGATGACCAGCGCCGCGATGATATTGGGCATGCTGCCCACGGCCATCAGCAACGCCGACGGCAGTGAGTTCCGCGCGCCGATGGCGATCGCCGTGATTGGCGGCGTGATCAGCTCCACCTTGCTCTCCCTGATCGTGGTGCCGGTATTCTACCTGACGATCGAGAACATCAAGGGTTGGCTGGGCCGGCGCGGTCGACGCGGCAGCGCGCCACGAGCGAACTCCCAGCCGAATGTCTCCAGCGCAGACGAGCCCGGCCTGGCTTCCGCGGTTTTGTCGAAGACCGTTTAAATCTCGAGCCGGCTCGACACTCACCTGCCCTGCCCCATAGCCGTCGGAAATTTCCGACTTCCGCTCGTCGTCCTTCAAGGAGTCCTGCCGTATGTCTCGTCGTTTGCTCAGTGATGCTGCCCCGTTCGCTCTCTTGTTTTCGCTGACCGGCTCGCTCGCACAAGCCCAGACCACGACGCCTGCTGCAGCGCCACCGGCAGCCGCAGCCCCTTCGACCGGCCCGGCCGCGCCACTCGCCGCCGCGGGTCCGGACATGAGCAAAGTGACCGAGAACCTGGAGGCGAAGCTCCAGGCGATGATGGGCTCGCCCAATGGGCTCACCGCGGATGAAGTCGCGCGACGTACCTTGCTCAGCAACCCAGACGTGACGGCCAAGCAGAAAGGCGTCGCTGCGGCGGACGCCGTCCGCGATCAAACCAAGGCCCGCTTCTACCCCAAGCTCGATCTGACCGCTCGCTATACCCGGCTCTCTGATCTCAAAACGACCTACCTGCCGATCGGCGGCATGAATATCGCTTCGACCCAACTATTCCCCGTCATTCTGGACAACTATAGCCTTCAAGCCACGCTCGCCATTCCGTTGTCCGACTACGTGTTGCGCCTGTCGAACAGTATGGCGTCCGCGAATCACAACAAGAGCGCCGCGCAACTGGACGAGCGGGCAACCCGCTTGTCCGTCGCCCGCGACGCCCGGGTCGCCTATTATCAGTGGATTCGCGCCCAAGGCGGCGCGTACGTAGCCGCCAAGGCCTTGGAATCCGCGCAGGCTCATCAGCAAGACGCCAAGAACGCTTTCGACGCGGGCCTGGTTTCGCGCGCGGACGTGCTTCGCACGGTCAGCCAACAGAAAACAGCCGAGTTGGCGGTCGCGCGCGGAGCCAACAACGTGGCCATCGCAACCGAGCAGCTTCGAGTGTTCATGGTCGATTCGTCACGGACCAATTACCAGATCGGCGAAAATATTCTAGACGAGCTGCCGCCGTATGCGACGCCCACCACGCCCGACGCCGGCTATGCCGAGGCGCTCGAAAGCCGCCTCGAGATGCGACAACTGGGTGAGAGTGAAGCGGCGCTGCGCGCCGAGGCCGCCGTGGCGCGCGCTGGAAATTATCCGCGCTTGGACGCGCAGGCCGGCGCCATCTACGGCAACCCGAATTCCCGCTATGTTCCGCCAGAAGCTACCTGGCGCGGGACTTGGGACGCGAGTCTGATCCTGTCTTGGACCCCGACCAACATCTTCGGCGCGACCGCCCAAGCCAAGACGGCCGAAGCCCGCGCGGACGAGATCGCCGCAAGGAAGGGCGCGCTCAGGAACGCCCTCCACATGGAGGTGAGCCAAGCGATGAATGCGCTCACCGAAGCGACGTTCGGCTTGACCGTGTCGCGTGAGAACCTGACTGCTGCTTCGGAAAACTACCGCGTGCGGCGCGAACTCTACCGCGCCGGCAAAGCGCCGATCATCGAAGTCACTGATGCCGAAACCGAGCTCACCCGCGCTCGGCTCGAGGTAGTGAACTCGCACGTCGACGTGCGCATCGCGCGCGTGGCGCTGACGCACGCGCTCGGCCGCGACGTCGGAAACGCGGGCCAATAGCCTTTTTTTAGCTCGCAGCTAGGCGGAGGGCGCGCGCCGCCTTTGGCCGTCCGATCAAATACACCAAATGGGTCGGCGTGTAGGGCACGGACAGCCGGCCAATGTCCCATTGATAGTCGTTGTCCGGCAACGCCTCGACCAGGCTCGTCAGCTCCTCCGGACTGTAAGCGCGCAAGCACGACACCATGCCGTCCCACCAGGTGCAAAATGGCACCACCGGCAACAAGTACGTCAGCAGCAAACGTGACATCCGCACGGGCCGGATGAACGGCGTCACGGCGAGCACCGCGCTGGTCCCCAGCGTTACGCCGAACAGACTGGCGGCTGAGCGCTCGACCAGCTCGACCAGCGCAATGCCACGCCGTTGAGTCACTGCGTCTGCCAGGCACTCACGCGCAGCGCTCGGCGGCAGATGATGAAAGGCGTTGCAGATCAAACGGAAGCCCGGCAGCGATTCCGGGACCGCCGTCACATCTACGGGGCGTTCACGAAATTCGACATTGCCGCGACCCTCGGCGCGCGCGCGCTCGAGTCGAGGCAAGTTAGGGTAGAGATCGGTCAGCATCACGCGCAGCGGCGTCGCATTTTGCTCACGCAAGAGGGCAGCGATGGTCAGCGCCGCGCCGCCGCCGCCAGAACACAGATCCAGCAGCGTGTCGTCGCCCGTCGCCTGAACCGCGTCTGCCAGTCGTTCGGCAAAGCCCGCGTACACGCCTTTCCCGCGCTGTCCGAGGAAGCTCAAGAAATCGGTCATGCATTCACGCACGACTTGCGGGAACCAGGGCAGATCCTCGAATTCGAAAAGCTGCACGCGGTCCATGCGGGCGCAGACCTTAGCCTCAGACTTTGCGTGTCACCTAGCGGATTTGCGCGGTAGCGCGGCCGCCTCCGCCCGGCGCGCGATCCTGGCTTTTCTTCGGCCGAAACCCGAGTCACGCTCGGGGACCGTGACTGCTTCCCTGGCAACCGAACGCCCCCTGCCGAGTTCTCCCACCGATCTCGGCGTCTACGTGCACTTCCCGTGGTGCCTCAAGAAATGCCCGTACTGCGATTTTTTGAGCGTCGCTGCCGAGCGTCCGGCGCTGCCCCACGCGGCCTATGCCGACTCGGTGATCGCAGAACTCGAGCGGCGCGTCAGCACGCTCGGTGAGGTGCGCTTGGTGAGCGTGTTCTTCGGCGGAGGCACACCCTCGCTCTGGGAACCCGCGGAGCTCGGCCGCGTTCTGGCCCGCATCCGCGAACTCGTGCCGCGCGCCGACGACGACCTGGAGATCACCGTCGAGTGCAATCCCACCAGCTTCGATCGCGAACGCGGCCAGGCACTGCAAGCCGTGGGCGTCAATCGAGTGAGCATCGGCGTGCAAGGGCTGAACGCCGAACGCTTGTCCTTCCTGGGTCGCCTGCACGATGTCGAATCGGGCCTGACTGCCGTGCGCGACGCGATCGACAGCGGCATGCCGCGAGTGTCCGCGGATTTCATTTTTGGTGTCAGCGGGCAAACAGCGGACGCAGCCGCACGCGAAGCCCAAATCATGAGCGAACTCGGCACGACGCACCTCAGCGCCTACGCGCTGACGATCGAACCCGGCACGCAATTCGGCGCGCTCGCCCGCAAAGGCAAGCTGCCGCTGTTGGAGGAGGCCGCCGTCGCGGATTCGTTTCTGGCGGTCGAAGAAGCCTTGGAACGCGGCGGCTTCGAGCACTACGAAGTCAGTAACTACGCAAAACCAGGCGCGCGTTCTCGACACAACGTCGGATATTGGGTGGGCCGTTCGTATTTGGGACTCGGCTGCGGCGCCTGGGGCACCCTGAACGAAGCCAATCAGCGCTACCGCTACCGCAACACGCCCTCGCCCGAGCGTTACCTGGCCGCCGCCTCGCTGTTCGCGACCGCCGACCTCTCGAGCGTCAGCCCACTCGTCGCCAACTACGAAATGATCGCCCCCGAAACCGCCCTCGCCGAGCGCATCATGCTCGGTCTCCGCCTCGCCGAAGGCCTCGACCTCGAGCGTTCTGCCGCCGAACTGGGCACCGAACTCTGGACGCCCGAACGCACCCGCGCCAGAGATCGCCTGATCGCCCAAGGTAAACTCAAACTCAGCGGCGACCAAGTCTCCATCCCCAAGTCCCACTGGCTGCTAGCGGACGGCATCATCGCATCCCTGATGTAGCCAAGTCTCACCCAGTAATCTCGCCGTGACCGTGACCGTGACCGTGACCGATTCGTCACGTCGATGTTTGCGAACGCAGCCTGAACGTCGCGTACTCGCGGCACAACGGCCAACCTGTTTGCGAACGCAGGCCTGAACGCCGCGTACTCGCGGCACAACGGCTAACGAAATAGTTGTTCGCGCGCGAACAACTATTTCCGTGCAGCGAAGGCTGTTCGCTGGGGACGAGCCTCATTCTCGACCTCGACCGTCGCCTCGCGCCCATCATGGGACGCTCAGAGGTTGAGGCAATGGCACGTTCGCCGCGGCTACGGAGCACACGAGCTCACCTCACGACAAGAGCGGGGAGGCTAACCACCTCGCCCATGAGTCCATCCCTGCAACACCCCCAGTCTCCGCTAATGTCCGCCTTATGTCCGCCCCCTAAACGCCGTTCTTCCGGAGTGCCGCGGCCCCGCGGTCTGCCCGATGCCGAGTTCCCATCTCATACCGACCCTGGCCATTTCCGCGCTGATTGCCGCCTCACTCGGCGCCTGCGGCTCGACCCCCGCGGCGCGCGGCGAGCCGAGTGACGAAGCGGGAAGCTCCTCACTTGGCGGTAGCAGCGGCGGCAGCTCGGGCGAGGCTGGCAGTGGAAGCAGCTCCGGCATGTTGGGTTACGCCAGTAATCTCAACGTCGACAACATGGGTGAAGGTGGGGCAGCCCCTCCAGATGGAGTCACCAATCTGAAGCTGCAAGTCAGCCTGGAGCAAGAGAGCATCGCAGTTCAGGGCGCAGCCATGAAAGTCGTAGCGCAGGCGCAGTTCGACGACGGCTCGCTACCTGAAAGCATCATCTGGAGTGTGAGCAATACCAGCCTGGGCTCGATTGGCGACGACGGCGTGTTCGAAGCCAACGGCTTCGCCGCGGGTTCGGTCACGATCAGCGCACAAGTGGGCACCGTCAGCGCGTCGGCCAGCTTGCAGATCCGCGTCGAGATCAGGAAAAATCCGGACAATTTGAGCGAACCAGAGCAAGCCAAGCTCATGGATCACGGGCTCGGGGGCGAACACGGGCTGGGACCAGACGCGGCATTCCGATTCTTGTATCCCTACGACAACACCGTATTTCCACGCGGGCTGTCGGCACCGACTCTACAGTTTGCCAGTGCCGGAGCGACCGCCACCTACCTCGAGCTCAGCAGCGAAGGCTTTTCTTACACGGCATTTGCTCGCGCGAGTGGGCCGACGCGGATCGTCATCCCAGAGCCGGTGTGGCGCGGTCTGACCAACAGTGCCGCCAGCACGGTCAAGGTACGAGTCTCGGAGCTGTCGGCAGATGCCGTCACCGGACCGCTGGAGCAGCAATGGTCGATCGCACAAGGTAGCTTGAAGGGTGCAATCTACTACAATACCTACCGCTCCGCGCTCGCACCGACCGGCGGAGTGATGCGCATCCGCCCCGGAAAGAACGCGGAGGTCCTGCAAAAGGGCTGCACCGTGTGTCACAGCGTGAGCTCCAAGGGGAACGTTCTGGTCACTGGCGTGAACTGGGAAAACAACCCGATCGATAGTGAGGCGTTCGACCTACTGGCGGACGGCAGCACCAAAGTTCGTCGCATCGTCAACGACGGTCGCGTGTTTTCGTTCGGCGCGCTGACCCCCGACGGCGCACGTCTGTTGGCCAACGGCATTCCCACGACCGCTCCAGTGCCGCGCGGTTTGATGGGCCCTTTTGCGTCGCAGTTGTTCGACACCAAGAGCGGAAAAGCGATCTCCGTCCCGACCTTCAGCAACCAAGTCACCTACGCGCTCACTCCGAATTTCTCGCCGGACGGTGCACACCTTGCGTTCAATAACCGTGACCTGAGCGCGGGCCATACGCTGTCGGTGATGGACTACGATTCGAGCAGCTCTCCGCCCACTTTTTCCAATTTGCGCACGGCCCTCGAAAACCCGAACAAGGTCGTGGCTTGGCCGAGCTTCTTGCCTGATTCTTCGGCGATCGTCTTTCACGAGGGCGATTCCTTCGATACCGCCAAGTACCAGGGCGGCGCGCTCTACGCCGATTTGCGGATGGTCGGCTTGGACGGCTCCCAGCCCAAGTCACTCGCACAGCTCAACGGCTACGACTCGAGTGGCAATTCCTATTTGCCTTACGGCGATGCCGAGGAAGGGCACCTCGACTATGAGCCGAGCGTGCTGCCGGTGCCGGTGGGCGGCTACTACTGGGTTTTATTTACGAGCCGCCGCGCGTATGGCAACACAATCGCCCCGGGCGGCAGCGTTCTGCGCGGCGACGACAAATGGGGCCAACCGCAGGGGAACGAAGACGAGTCGCCCAGCCCGCGCAAAAAGATCTGGCTGGCACCGATCGATCTCGACCACGGCGGCAAGCTCGATCCCAGTCACCCCGCTATCTACTTGCCCGGGCAAGAGCTCGAATCCGGCAACATGCGGGCATTCGCCGCGCTCGAGCCGTGCCGCGGCAATGGCGGGAGTTGTGAATCAGCGGCCGAGTGCTGCACTGGCTTCTGTCGCCAAACAGGCCGCAGCGAAGACGGTCCCGTGCTCCAGTGCGTCCCGCCACCCGTCAATGCCTGCTCGCAAGAAGATGAGACCTGCGCGGTAGCGGCCGACTGTTGCAATTCGCGCGAGCTTTGCATCAATAAGCGCTGCGCCTCGCCGACCCCGGAGCAACCTCCAGTTCACTAGTGACGGATTCTGCCGGCCATAAAAGCTTCGCAGCGGTTTCGTGCTGCCGATTCCACGCACAAAAGGCGGCCTCGGAGGGTAACCGAGCCCCCTCCGGACAAGGCGCATTAATTCGAGGCCGGGTTGCTGCGGAGCGCGCACCAAGGCTGCAAAGACGCCCGAACCAGCAAATATCTAGCCGAAATCCATGCCGAATTGTGATTGCAGCGGGGGCCGGGTGCGGTATTGTCGCGTTGACATTCGAACGGTTCCGGTACGGCACGACCCCTTCTCGTTTTGGGCTCGCGACGACTTTCCGAGCCGCAACGAGAGGAGAAAGTGATCATGGGAAATCGTCTGTACGTCGGGAACTTGTCATTTCACTCGGATACCGAGGCCGTCCGCGCTGCGTTCACACAGTACGGCGAAGTGACGGATGTCCACATCGTGACTGATCGCGCCACTGGGCAGTCCCGCGGATTCGCATTCGTGACCA
>DATEPG010000422.1:0-2225 GCA_035273265.1 Polyangiaceae bacterium | reverse complement strand
CGACCCGCGCATGCAGCCCTGGCTCACGCGCGTGATGGGCGTCGCGAAGGACTGCTACGACCGCGAGCGCAAGGCTGACCCGAACGCGACCGGCGTGATCGCGCTCAAGATCACGATGCACGAGAACGCGCGACCCGACGCCGACGTCAAGACGCTGCCCGCGCAGCTGAGCGGCCTCGTGCCGTGCGCGACCGGCCAGCTGATGCGCGCGCGCATGCCGCTCTTCACCGGCCCCGAGGGTCAGTCGCACACGATCAAGATCCACTTCGAGTAGCGGGGTAGTAGACGGGAGGGCACGGTGCGACAGGGAAAGCCTGTGCAGGGAGGAGGCGTCGGCTGCTGAAACCTTGCGAGTGAGCCCGCGGGACTGGAAACCGCCCGGTAGAGCCTAGCCAGCAGCCGGAAGCGAGTCTTGCGCGAGAGCAGGGGCGACCCTGTCCGCGAAGCGTAGACAGCGGGCACGAAAGCCGCGCGATGAAGCCTCGAAAACCCGAACATCGCCGGGGCTGTAGCCTTCGTGTCGGCTGCAGCAGCACCTGAGCACCGAGAGGAGTGGCGAGGTGTGAGGGCCCGACCGGGGTCGTAGAACGCGGCAGACGTGCAGAGGGCTCAACAGGAACCTGTGAGACCTGGAAGCCGATGCGGAGGATTGCTAGCCCGAGCGCGAGGGACGACCGAAGCGCGGAGGCGAAAGGCTTCGAGGAGTCGGAGCGCTCGAGTAGGAGCTGCGAAGTGGGGGAACGCGACCCGAGCGGACCCTGCGGAGCAAAGGCGAGCGCCGGAGCACGGAACTGTTGGAGGGAAAGATGAACGGGACACCGAAGCCCGCGGACGTCTCAACGAAACTGCAACGGATAGCGGAGCTGGCGCGTCAGATGCCCAACCAGGCGCTGACGTCGCTCGCATATCGCATCGACGTCGAATGGCTGAAGGAAGCGTATCGACGCACGCGCAAGGATGGAGCCAGGGGCGTGGATGGACAGAGCGCGGAGCAGTATGCGGCCAAGCTCGACGCGAACCTGGAGTCGCTGCTGACGCGAGTCAAAACAGCGAGCTACCGAGCCCCACCTGTACGGCGTGCGTGGATCCCCAAGGACGGTGGAACGAGGCCGATCGGGATACCGACCTTCGAGGACAAGGTTTTGCAGCGTGCGGTCGCGATGGTGCTGGAGGCTGTCTACGAGCAGGAGTTTCTGGATTGCTCATACGGCTTTCGGCCCGGACGTTCGGCGCATGCCTTGGACTCGTTCTGGAAGCAGATGACGGCGATGGGAGGCGGATGGGTGCTGGAGCTGGACATCCGGAGTTACTTCGACACTCTGGAACACGGTCAGCTACGGCAGATCATCGAGCGCCGGGTACGCGATGGCCTGGTGCTGCGACACATCGGAAAGTGGCTGAAGGCAGGCGTGCTGGAGGATCACACGCTGTGGCACCCAGAGATGGGTACGCCGCAGGGTGGCGTCATCTCCCCCGTGTTGGCGAACATCTACCTGCACGAGGTCCTAGACGTGTGGTTCGAGCGCGAAGTGAGACCGCGGCTTGCGGGCCGTGGCTTCATGATCCGCTACGCGGACGACGCGGTGCTGGGATTCTCGACCGAGGAAGATGCGCGTCGAATGCTGGAGGTGCTGCCCAAGCGCTTCGCGAAATACGGGCTCACGCTCCATCCGGAGAAGACCCGTCTATTGCGATTCGCGCCCAAGCGGCAGGACGATGACGACGACCCGGGTACGTTCGACTTCTTGGGCTTCACGCACTACTGGGGCACGTCCCGCAAGGAGACGCCGGTCATCAAGCGCAAGACGGCTGGTAAACGCCTCAAGCGCTCGCTGGTGAGAATCGCCCAGTGGTGCCGAGCTCATCGCCACGACCGACTGAGTACGCAACACGCAGCGCTGTCTCGCAGGATGCGAGGGCACTACGGCTATTACGGTCTAACCGGCAATGCCCGGTGCCTAGGCGCATTCCACTACGCCGTCGAGAGGATCTGGCAACGCTGGCTCTCTCGGCGGTCGCAACGAGCCAAGATCAAGTGGGATCGCTTCAAGCAGCTGCTGCGGGTCTTCCCGCTGCCAGCACCTGTCGTAGTCCACTCGATCTATCGCGTAGCGAAGCCGTGAGCCGAAGAGCCGGATGCGGGAAATCCGCACGTCCGGATCCGTGGGGGCTCGGGCTCGCTCGCGCTACGGCAAGCCGGACTGAGGGGCCGCGACGAAAGTCAG
>DATEPG010000421.1:0-28304 GCA_035273265.1 Polyangiaceae bacterium | reverse complement strand
GGCGGCGGTGGTCGCGGCGGCGGCGGTGGCCGCGGTGGTGGCGGCGGCGATCGTCGCGACCGTTGGTGAGCTGAGACCCCACAGGCTGCGCGACGCGCACTCTCGCGCGTCGCGCTTGGCCCCCTCATCGTGGCTGACCCGGGGCCCAGATTTTTCTACTAGCCACTGAAAGCATCGCTTGCATGCCAGGACCCCAGAGCGCCAAGAAACGTCAACGAGAAGCAGCTCGTCAGGGCTACGCACGCGACAAGGCCGCCAAGAAAGAAGAACGCAAGGCGACCAAGGTTCCGCGAGCGCCAGGTGAAGAGGGCGAAGATCCAGATCTCGCCGGCATCGTTGCGGGCCCGCAGCCCAAGCCCGAGGGTGAAGAAGATTGGGAAGTACCGCCAGCGGTAGCTCCCCGCTGAGAAGCGCGAGCGTTCGCGCTCGCTAGGCTTCCCGCCCGTTCGGCGCGACACGCGCCCGGCTCAGCAGATTACGTCGCGCGCAGCGAGCTCTAGAGCGAGTCCGTGGCGCGCCACAGATACCAACTAGCGACGGTGCGGTAGGGCTTCCAGCGTTGAGCACGTGCCTCGAGCTGTGCCTTCGAAGGCAGCTCTGCCGTGCCGAATGCGATCGAGAAGCCCTTCCGGACCCCGAAATCATCGAGCGGTAACACGTCGGGGCGGCCGAGTCGGAACATGAGCAGCATCTCGACCGTCCAGCGGCCGACACCGCGGACCTCGCTCAGGCGCTCGATGATCGCTTCGTCGTCCAGCTCTTGAATCTGCGCCAGCGTCGGAAGCGAGCGCTTTTGGCAGCGCTCGGCCAGGTCACGGAGCGCCAAATATTTGGCGTTCGAGAGCCCGGCCCCGCGTAACTCAGCCTCGCTTGCGCTAGAGATTTGCGCGGCGGTCAGCTCGCCGCGCGCACGTGGAAACAACGCGCGCACGCGGGCGAAAATCGTGGCCGCGGCCTTACCGTGCAGCTGTTGATAGACGATCGACTCGGCTAGCGCCGCAAAAACGCTGGGCGTCGTCTTGAGCTGCAGGCGACACGGGCCGACGCGAGCGATCAAGCGCGCGAGCTTGGGATCGGCCGCGCGCAGAGTTTCCACGGCGAGCCCGAGGTCGAAGCCGAGCACGCCGTCGCCGTCGAACAGACTGCGCCGTGTTTGCTCGATGCGCAGCATCTTGAGCTTGGTGTCGACGCCACCACTGGCTGAAAAGCCACCGAGCTTGCCGCCTGCGGCCAGCACGCGATGACACGGCACGACGATCGCGAACGGGTTCTTGCCGAGCGCCTGTCCGACTGCGCGCGCCGCGCCCGGCGATCCGATGCGGGCCGCCAGCTCGCCGTAAGACAGCGTGGCGCCGCCCGGGATCGTGCGTGCGAATTCGTAAACGCGCCGATGGAACGCCGGCACGCGCGTCATATCCAGCGCGATCTGCTGCAGATCGGCGGCCTCGCCGCGCAGCAGGGTGACAATGCGGTCGATCGCGCGCTGCACCATCGGCGGTGGCGCGCTTTCGTTCACTTCGGGGTAGCGCAAGAGCATCCGTCGACGGGTTCTATTGGGGGTGGCTTCGGGCAAGTGCACGCCGCAGATCCCGCTCGAACCCCAAGCGATGCCGCAGCGGCCGATGGCCGTGTCGAACAGTGCAAATCCTGGTGCGGTCATTGTTCTTGGGCTCGAGAGTAACAGTCGCAAAAACTTGTGACTTGCTGAAACTTACTTAAGCGCGCCTAGAATTCCCGAGCGGCCGTTGCTTGGCCTGAGTTTGTCTGGTTTGGCTCGCTTGCTGCTTGACCCCGCGGCGTCGCCGGATTCTACGAGCTTCGTGAGTCACATACATTTCGTTGGTGGTGAGAAGGGTGGCGTCGGCAAGAGCGTGGTCGCGCGCCTGCTGGCGCAGTGGTTCATCGATCGCTCGATTCCGTTTGCCGCAGTCGATGGCGATCTCTCGCACGGCGCATTGGTCCGCATGTACGCGGACTACTCGCAGCCGGTGGATCTGAGCGATCCAGCGAGCGCGGATCAGATCGTCGATCGCGCGCTGGGCGCAGATCGCAGAGTGTTGATCGACTTGCCCGCACAGAGCGTGCGCGTGCTGTGGAACTGGCTGTCCGAAGCGAATGTCTTCGCGTTCGCCAAAGAGGCCGGCATCCGCATGAGCTTCTGGCACGTCAGCGACGGCGGTTTCGCTTCCGTCGGTGAGATCGAGCGCGCTCTCGACTTGTTCGGTGACCGCTTCGAACACAAGGTCGTGCGAAACTTGGGTCGCTCCAAGAACTTCACCCAGTTCGACGAATCGAACGCTAGGCGTCGCCTCGATCAGCTCGGCGGCAAAATCATCGATTTGCCAGAGCTCGACTCTCAGGCCATGTACAAAGTCGATCGCCTGGGCTCGAGCTTCTGGGGAGCCATCCACAGCAGCGGTGAGGATGGGCTCAAGCCGCTCGAGCGCCAACGCGTGCGCTTGTGGCTCGAGCGTAGCTACGCCCAGCTCGAAACGCTGCGCGACGCGCTCTGACCGTCAGCCGGTGAGCCAGCGGCGCGAGCCGCGCGCCGAGGCCATGGCGCGAGGGGGGCGCCCAGTGCTAGACCCGGGGCCCGCGCGTGCTCTTCGCCCTCCTCGTTGCCGTCCTTTCCGTGCTCCTCGGCGCGGCGCTGTCCTTCGTGCCCAGTACGTCGCGCGCCGTGCTGGGCTACATGCGAACCTTCGCCACCTTGGCCGCCGTGGCGGTGGTGGTCACGCATTTGCTTCCCGAAGCATTGCGGGAGCTCGGACCGCTCTCGATTCTGTTGTTCTTGGCGGGTTGGTTCGCGCCCGCGTTGGCGCACTTCATTGGTCAGCGCTCGACTCGAGGCCGCGCGCAACACGCAGTGCTCGAGGCGGGCTACTGGGGCCTGGTCGTACACCACGTTGCCGACGGCATCGGGCTCGGCACGTACACGCGCCTGCCGGCCGATCAGGGCTCGCACCTCGACGTGATCGTCGCGCTCGCCGCGCACACCGTCCCGTTGATCGCCGTCGTCTCGCTGGCCTATCGCACCACCTTCGGCGCGCGCTCGGCCGTGCTGCGCTCGCTCGGGCTAGCCGCTGCCAGCGTCGTCGGCATCGGCCTATCGAACCTGGCCGCGGCCTCGACCATCGAAAGCTTTGCGCCGATCATCGCTGCCGTCGCCGCCGGCCTCTTGCTGCATGTCGTCACCCATGATTTGACCGAGGACCCTGCGCGCGGCCCGCTCGCCCGCTCGCTCGACCTGATCGTTGCCGGCCTAGGGGTCGCGGTCAGTCTGCTCGGTGTGTGGGACAGCAGCGATCCAGGAACGCGTGAGTTCACGCAGGGCTTGGTGCAGCTCACCGAACGCACTTCGCTCGTCATTCTGGTCGCACTCTTGGCTGCGGCCTTCGCCTTGCGCGCTCCAGATCGCCACTCGAAATGGGCGCGCGCCACGCAGCCCGCGGGCACGCTCGGCGCGGAAAGTGTGCTGCTCAGCATCGCGCTGTTCGGCTTCGCGGCCGCTGGTCTTCGCCTTCTTTTGACCTGCCTCGCGGTCGCATTCCTGGTCAAGCCAGAGAGCGAGCCGGCACCACTCTCGCTTGCAATGCGTCCGCATTGGCGCGCTCGTGTCTCGGAGGCTCTCGAGTCGTCCGGCCCGTGGCTGGTGCTTGGGCTCCTGATCGGCGCGCTGCTGACCAGCGTGCCCAGCTCGGTGTTGAATCGCCACGCCACTGGCACGATCGTGGAATTGTTGGTCGTGGCTCTGGTGGCCAACCTCACCCCGGTAGCGGCCCCCGCTGCGGTGCTCATCGCCGCTGGCCTTGCCGGTTTGGGTCTATCGCCTGGCGCCATCTTGCTCTTTGCCACGCTCGCGCCGATCGCTGATTCGCTAGGCTCTGCGCTCAAAGCGCGCCTGCTGCTGACCAGCCTTTGCCTAGCGCTCGCGGCCGCTTGTGATCGCCTCGGCTTGTCCACCGCGCCACTCGACGGCGCGCTCTCGCAGGGGGACTTGGGCCGCCGAGCCGCGCTGACCTTGTGCGCGCTGCTCTTGTTCGGCGTCTGGCAACGCAGCGCGCGTCTCTGGCTATCAGCCATCGTGCGAACCCCCCCCCACGAGCACGAACACGCCCACGACGTCCACGGCCCCCACGACGCGCACGACCACTAGTCTGTCGCTGAATTCAGGTCCTCCCGTAAACGTGCCCATGCCTGGAAGGTGGGAAATGGCTTTCTATTGGATGGCGGGTGTGCTCCGTGGGGAGTCGATGGTTCGGCTCCAATTGGACGATCGGTCATCCGCCTCCCTCGTTGCCTCTTTCGGGCACGGGCAGGGGCACGGGCACGTTTACGGGTGCCTGAGCAATCAGGGACAGACTCTAGATCGAAGCGTGCGACCATGGGGGGCGCGCCGGTGCAGCTACTTCGTGGCTACGCCGGGCAGCCACAGCCGCGCCAGACGTCCGCGATTGCGCTCGATGTAGGCTGAGCCGACGATCAGCAGGATGCCGACTGCAGTGAGGCTGAGCCAACGCAGCAGATTGTCGGCGTGAACGGCGAGCCAGACTTGCAGACCGATGCCCCAAAGCGCGACTAGCGCGCCGCTCACGATACGCACGGGAGTCCGCACGGAAGCGCCCCAGACCGCGACCGCGACACCGAGGACGATGCAGCAGAAGGCGGCCGCAGTGCCGCGATCCAGCGCGCTCGCGCAGAGTACGGTCAGCAACGCCAGGATCGTTCCCAGGTTCTGCAGCGCGCTTCGAGAAGCAGCCGCGCGCGCGGAACCAAGGAAGACGAATGAGGCGGCGGGTAGACCCAGGAGCAGGATCGCTACTCCTACCGAAGGCAGCTGACCGGTCAATTCGGACCAACACAGTCCCCAGCCAGCGAGGGCAGCAGCGCTGGCGAGCCAAGCGCCCAGGTCACGGCGTACGACGCTGGCCATGCGAGAAAGCACCAGCCACAACGCGGCTGCGGCGATCAACAGCACCCCACCGATGAAGCCGGGACCGACATGATACAGGTGAAATACACGCCCGAGCATGATCAAAGGCGGGGCGAAGGGCATCACCCGCGCGAGCTTGCCCTCCAGCGTGTCGAGCTGTGCCGCCGACGCGAAGCGCGTGAGCTCCAGGTGGAGTAGCCCGAGTAACGCCGCACCCGCCAATGCCGCCACGATGCCGGGTTGCCTGAGCGGCACGAGCACCAGCAAGTTGGCACCGCTGAATGCCAAGGTGAGCGCCTTGGCCTCCTTGCGTGCCAGCGCGGTGAAACTCACCAGCGAAAGCGGCACGAGCAGGAGCAGCGTGCCGAGCACTGCCAGCAATGCGGAACCCTGACTCGGCGCGACCCAGCTTGCATACTGAGGCAGGGGAGGCAGCTCTCCGAGATGAAAGCGCGAATAGACGAGTCCGCCCAGCACGGCAAAGCTGACCGGGATGGTTGCCAACACCAGCGCTAGGAAGGTGCGCGCCGAACGTCCCTCCCGCACCGTGAGCCCGACGAAGTACGCGGCTGCGGCCAGCAAGAGCGCTTGCCCCACGAGCATGGCGTAGCGCATTAGGTCGTTGCCGACCTGCCAGTTTTGCAGCATGAATGTGGAGGCGGCGGCCACTACCAGCGCGGCGCCGGCAATACGCAGCGCGCGCGTGAAAGCCTCCGGGTCGAAGCCAGCGCCCGCAGTGGCAGGCGCCTGTTCCCCAATCGTTCGAGAATCTTCCGGCAATTGCATCACGACTCCTCCTGTTGATTGCGTAGGTCCGCCAGTTCGAGCTTGAGCACGGCCGCTTCTTCCGCATCGAGGAATTCCTCGTCGAAGCTATCCATACCGAGCGCCGCAACCAGGCAGCCGCTGGCCACCTCGGTTTCGGCCACGCGCGTCTCCCAGCGCTCGAAGATGGCGCCGATCTCGCCGTTCTCCAGGTCGCCACTGCCCTGGACGACACTGAACGCCTCGGCGCGCGATTGGCGAGTTCGCATGGTGTTGCGCTGCTGCCGGAGTTCGAGCAAGCGGCGCTCCAAAGTTTGGATATCGCGCTTGAGTTGCACTTCGACCCGCGCATGCTCGGCTTGATTTCGAGCGAGCTCTAGCACGCGTCGCTCGCAGCGCTTGTGACGCCGTAGGCACTCGAGCGCCCGAGCCTCTTGTTGTTCGCGCTTGGCACGATCGCGCCAACGCCTGGCGGCTTCGTGCTCCTCGGTGAGAGCTTGCTGGAGCGCCAGGCCGTCGCGCTCGACGCGCATCAACTGCACCTTGGAGCGGGCCACGCCTTGCTCCAATTCGCGCAAGGTGCTCGAGACCTGCGCCTCGTGGTTTTCGACCTGAACGATCAGACTATCGATGCTGGCCACTACGCCGTGGGTCCAACGCTTGAAACGCGCCATCAATGGGCCTCCTCCGCCCCCAACACGGGAGCATGCGAGCCACTCAGCAAGCCCCGGGCCGTCAAACGATATCCTTCTAAGTGCTTGAAATCGTTCCGGTCAGCCGCGGGCTCACCAAGCCGCGATGTGCATCTGTAGATCGGGCGTGTACACTGCATGTACATGCTCTTCCGTGCGGAGGAACGCCATTTCGCGCGCGCGGTTTCGCGCATCGCTTACGACAACCCGTTTGCGCCGGAGCGCATCGAAAGCGAACGAGTGGCGCTCGGTCGAGAGTTTACCGCGGGCAGCCCGGTTTGGTCGCCCGACGGCGCACAGCTCGAGCGCCAAGGCTTTCACCGCGAACGACCGAACGTGGTTCGTCTACGCGATCTCTCTTGGCATTCGGCTCTGGCCCTGCGCGCGCGTTTGGATGGCCCGCGAGCCGAGCTGAGCGCGGACGAGCTATTGCTGTACGAAGATTTGTGCCTGTACGCGTTGTTTGCGCGCTACGAACTCAGCCTGTACGAGCTGGCAGTCGACGAGTCCAGAGAGGCGCGCAAAGTCGGTTTCTACCCCGCGTTCAAACGCGACTTCGAGCGGCTGCTGGTCGAGCCCGAGTTGGCTCTGCCTTCGGGCTTGACCGCAGCCAGCGCGCTGGCCTTCTTCTTTCAAATTCGCCGGGCGTTTCACTACATTTTTCGCTACCTGCTCGGGATCTCTCGGCCGATCGCCGAGCTTCGCGCCGAGACCTGGCACTCGGTGTTCACCCACGATCTGCGTCGCTACAGGAACAGCGTTCATCGCCACATGGCCGACATCCCGACGTTGATCACCGGCCCTTCCGGTACGGGTAAGGATCTGGTCGCGCAGGCGATTGGCTACTCTCGCTATTTGGCGTTCGACGAGAGTCGGTTGCGCTTCGTCGAGACATTCACCAGCCAGTATCATGCGCTGAACGTCTCGGCGCTTTCGCGGGGCGTGATTGAGTCGGAGCTCTTCGGACATCGGCGCGGGGCCTTCACCGGCGCACTGGAGGACCGCCAAGGGTGGCTCGAGATGTGCGGACCCGACGGCACGGTGTTCTTGGACGAAATTGGAGAGCTCGACAACGAGCTGCAAGTCAAGTTCCTGCGCGTGCTGCAAGCTCGCTCGTTCCAGCGCCTCGGAGAGAGCAAACCCCGGCTGTTTCTGGGAAAAATCGTGGCCGCGACCCATCGCGATTTGGATCACGGACTACAGGCGGGCTGGTTTCGCGAGGATCTGTACTACCGGCTGTGTGCCGATCGCATCCAGACGCCGTCGCTGCGCGAACGCATCGAAGCCGATCCGAGCGAGCTCGTGTTGATGGTGACGGTGCTCAGCGAACGCATTGCGGGCAGTGAGTATGGCCCCGAGCTCGCCAAAGAAGTGCAGAGCTTCGTCGAGCGTGAACTGGGCACGGCTTATCCTTGGCCGGGCAACGTGCGTGAACTCGAGCAATGCGTACGCAACGTCTTGGTGCGGCAGCGCTACCGTCCAGCGCGTCGAGCGCCCGCGGCGCCGGAGCTCGACCGCGCGTTGCTCGCGAGCGGCTTCGACAGCGAGGCGCTGCTCGATCGCTACTGTGCGCTGCTCTATCGAGAGACCAATAGCTACGTGGAAACCGGACGCCGCTTGGGTCTGGACCGCCGAACCGTGAAGGAACGCGCCGAGCGTGGTGTTCGCGCGCTAACCTGATTCGTCTTGCAAGTCAGCCGACCCGGACCGCTTCGTCCATCTGGCGTGTGGCCTCGAGCAGCAAGGAATTGACCGAGCGCGGTGGCGAGATTTGCGACTCGCTCGGGTTTTGACGGAACCAAAATCTGCCGTTCTTCCAACCCAGCACTTCACGTAGAGACTCGACCGCATCGACGTCGCTCTCGCTGACTCGACTGCCCACGACCGAGCCCTCCTCGAGTTCGAAGGCCACCAGAGCGCCATCGTCGCCCTGCACCTTGAGTCGGCCACTGCGTCGCTCGATTTCGAGCATGGCCAGCACCGTGGACAGCGACATATCCCCGATGCTGCCGCGGATCGAAGAGCCCGAGATCGACGCCTCGTCGTCCTCCGAGCCTTCGCGACCGAGCGAGAAATCACCGGTCTCGTCCAGGCGCGGTGGGTGAACGCTACGCGGAGGCTCGGAATTGCGCGCCCTCGGCGCGCGCGACTCGCGGCGTTCGCTCTCCTCCCGGCCCGCCAGCGTCGGCCGCTCGATGCGATCCAAGCGGCGCTCGATGCGCTCCAAGGTAGAGCCCAAATTGTCCAGCGCGATGGCGTGCGCCTCGACGTTTTCGGCGATCGTCTCCACGAGCTCCGCGGTGCGGCGGTCGGTGCGGCGTTCACGGCGTGAGCGGTGCGACAAGCGACGAGCGATCACGTCGAGCGCGTCCTCTAGCCCTTGCAGGCGCTCGGACAGCGCGTCGAAGCGAGCGCGCACGTCGGCACGCCGCTCATTGCGTCGATCGTCGACCACGGCAGAGCGCGCTGGCGCCGCCTGCGCAGCTCGAAGCACGTCCACGCTGGTCTCGGGTGGGTCGAGCGGCGCGCGAGCATCATTGGCTGGTACTGGTGCTGGCGCAGCGATTGGCGTTGGCGCAGCGATTGGCGTTGGCGCAGCCGCGGTCGAGGGCACTGAGCCAATGCTCGCATCGGCAGCGACTCGAGCAGCGCCTTCAGTCAAATGGCTGGCGATCCAACGGCGCCAAAGCGCAGCGCGCCATTCCGTGTCCAAGAAGGAAAGCGGCCCTCGACGCCCTGGTGACATCTGTCCAGTTCAGTCGAAGATGCGCTATTTTGCGAGCCCCTAATTGGGAAAAGCCGTTTTCACGCGGCCAAAGTGTCTGTCTTGTTTCGGGTCTCAACGGATCAGCAAGCCATACGGCAGCGCCACCGCGACGTGTTCGCGCTCCGAGAGCGCCGCTGCGCCGCTCACGAACGGGCGCAACTCCTGTGGAACCGCGGAAAGCAAGCGCGTGGCTGGAGCTGTGCTCAGACGATCGAAAGCGGCCACCGCGTCCGCGTCGCTCGCGTCGTCGCCGATCAGCAGGCTGTCGAGCAGACCCTCGCGGCCGCCTTCGACGCTGACTGGTGCGTCCAGCTCCAGGTGAGCCGCTTTGCGCGCTGCGGCCAGAGCCTCGGACAGCCCGCCGATCTCATCGACCAGCCCGCGCTCCAGCCCCTGATCGCCGCTCCAGATGCGGCCTTCGGCCGACTCGCGCACTCTATCGACCGGCATTTTCCGGCCGTGCGCGACGCGGGCGATGAACAAATCGTAGATGCCTTGCATTTGAGCGCGGACGCGCTCGCGCGTCGCGTCATCCCAGGAGCTCAAAGGGGAGCTGAAGGAGGCGCGCTCGGCGGCGCCTGGTTCGGGGCTGGCCGCGAACGTCTCGGCGTGCACGCCGAACTGATCGAGCGCCGGCGCGACGTTGATCTTGCCGCCGAAGACGCCAATCGAACCGACAATGCTCGTGCGCTCGGCGAAGATGCGTTGGCTGGCGCAAGCGATGTAATAGCCTCCGCTCGCCGCCATGCTGCCGACCGAGACGATGATCGGCTTTTTCTTTCGCAGCTCCATCATCTCGTGCCAGAGCAGATCGCTGGCCAGGGGCGAGCCGCCGGGTGAATCGATGCGCAACACGACCGCCTTGACCGAGTCGTCTTTTTGCATGCGACGCAGGGTCTTGCCCAAGGCACGGGCCGTGATCCCGCCGCGCGAAAGCGGTCCGCCTGCTTCCATCGTGATCGCGCCCTCGGCCGGCACCACGGCGACGCGAGGCTGACCGCCGCCCTCGTTGCTCGTTCCCGAGATCACGCGCAGCAGATCGCCGATGCCGAGTCCGCCGCCGCTCTTGGCGCGCGGTCCGAAGCTGACCTCGAGTGCGCTGACTTTGGCAGCCTTCTTGGCCGCTTCGAGGGCCTCGGTATCGAAGCCGATTTCGTCGATCAGTCCACGCTCGAGCGCTTCACCCGCGCTCCACGGCCCGTGTTCCAGAGCGCTCAGCAGCGCCTCGCTCTTCTTGACCTCATTGCTTTCGGCAAGCCATGCGCCGCGGATCGCCGCCAAGGTCTCGACCAATGAGGTGCGCGCCTCTTCGCTCGGGCCCTCGCGCGTCAGGGGCTCGGCGCCGCTCTTGAACTTGCCCATGTGCAAGAAGTCGACGTCCACCTTCAACTTCTGGAAAATGCCGTGAAAGTACAGCATTTGTGCGGCGATCCCGATGGTCGAGACGTCACCGGCCGGGCTCAGCCAGAGCTTGCTGCAGCCGCGCGCGGTCAAAAGCGCGCTCGAATTGTCGAGCGTGTGCGCGTGACACACCACCGGCTTGCCCTTGCCGCGCAGCTTGCCCAAAAGTCGCGACAGTTCTTCGCTCTCGGCCAGGTTGAAGGATGCTTCACCCAAGCGCACGAAAAGACCCCGCACTTTGTCATCGCTCGCCGCACGGCCGATCAGACGCACGAGGCCGGTGTAAGTTTGGGCGGCAGAGGTGCGAAACAGCGCGTTGCCGTCGCTGCTCTCCGGCGCGCCCGCGCTCAGATCGAGCTCGACCAGGCGTGGGTCGTCTGCCTTCGGCGCGTCGTGGGACTTACTGGTAGCCGTGTGCCGCGGCCGCGCATTGCAGGCAGCCAGGAGCAGCACCAGAAGCAGCCAACGAGCTCGGAGTTTCATTTGGTCCCTGGCAGATCCGTCGTATCGATCTCCGACGGCTGAGCAGGCTGGGGAGTAGGAGCGGGGGGAACCTCGGGTTTGAGCGTGGCTCCAGTTTCGACCGGCGCGGCCGACCCGGCCGGCGTCGGCGCGTCACTGTTGGCGAGGCGCGCCGCGGCACGCGCGCCGTATTCGGAATTCGGTCCGGCCTGTTCGAGCAAACGACGGTAGAGCACGAGCGCGGCGGGCTTGTCTCCCGCGTCCCATTTCTGGTCCGCGCTCGCCAACAGCGCCGGCCAATAATTGGGGTTCTCCGTCAGCACGCGGTCGTACATCTTGGCTGCCAGCGCCGGATCGTGCCGCGCTTTGGCCACATCGGCGAGTCCCGACAAGGCTTCGGTGTTGCGCGGTTGTTCGCTCAACACGGACTCATACAACTGCGCGGCGCGCGCCAGATTACCCTGACGAAGCGCGACGGACGCTTGCGATAGCCGCGTTCGGAAGTCTCCCGTGGGTAGGCGCCCTTCTTCGAGCGTCAGCGAGGTATCGAGTTTCGGCAACTTGCTCGTGTCCACCGCGGCGAGCTTCGCGGGCGCGTCGCCGGCTGCCTCGACCGAGCGCTTGGCGCGCAGCAGAAAGCCTCGCAGTTCCTCGAGCAACGGGTGTGGCTTGGCGCGGCCGTCGATCTTCGCGAATTCGGTTTCGGCTTCGCTCATCCGGCTGGCGCGCACCAACGCGTAAATCAACGCGGCGCGCGCGCGGCCGGGGTCGCGTTCCGCGGCGGCGGCGGTGCGCAAGCGATCGATCACCGACGGCCAGACCGGCGCCGGATCAGCCAAGTCGAGCGCGGCCAAGACGTAGGCATTCTCCGGCACGCTGGCGTTCGCGCTGAGCGGAGCCAGCCACTCGCGCGCTTTGTCGGCTTCGCCGTTCAGTCGCAGAGCGTCGACGCGTGCCCGCAGAACGGCTGGATCTTCGGGCGAAACGGCGAATGCGCGATCGACGGCGACGTGCGCCTTGCCGACCCTTCGCCCGAGCTCGCGATGGGTGGCTTGTACCAGATCGATCGAAGCCGGATCGATGACCCGCAGTTTGAGCCATGAAACGTCCGCGCGTAGCGTTTCGAGTCGCGCGAGCGCCGTCAGCACCGCAGGATCTTTTTCTGCGAGCGCGGCGGCCTTGTCGAACTCTTCTTTGGCGCCCTCGAAGTCGCCTTCGTCGGCCAGCCGCGCTCCTTCGCTCAAGAACCTGGCCACGCGCGCGTCACTCTTGATCTCTGCCGTGCCGGTGAGTTGCGCGATGAAACGACGCCCCACTGTGGCGCCCAGCAGCCCGAGCACTCCGACCACCACTACGCCGGCAATCCAGCGCGAGCGCGCCACGCGCGCGTGGTGATCCTCAGGCAGGCTGTCCTCGTTCAGCTCGTCGTAGGATTTGAAGCTGTCGCGGATGTTGGCGACTTCGATCGGCGGCAAGTTGCGGGGCGAAGACACGGGCGCGTGCGCCACCGGCACTTCCAGCGTGGTATCGAAGGCGACCACCCGCGGCGACATCGGAGTCCCTGCGAAGGAGCTGCGCGAGTCCGGCGCGCTCTCGGTCACCGCGCGCGGCCTGGGTAAAACGTTCTCCGACGGCAGGGTGGCGGACAAGTCCTCAGCCGTCATCGGCCGCGACATCAGCTCCGTGTCGGGAATCGCTTCGGAGGCAGCGGAAGATCGCGCGGCGTCGCGGAACGCCAGCGCGCCGGGGACGGGTTGCGTCGCAGGTGGCGCTGGCGAGGGCACGTCAATCCCGGATTGGGGAGCGACGACTGCCGGTGGCGGAGCCGGTGTTACGATTGCGGCCGGTGCTTGACTCGGTACTCGGACGGGCGCCGGGGGTTCGCTGCGGTACGCGCGAAATTCCGGTTGTGGCGGCGCGACCCCATGCAACGTGCGTTGCACGCGTTCACCCGAGCCGGATTTGCGCGGCGGGTTCGCGTGGGTGACTTGAAAGAACGGCTCGAGCTCGGCGATCGAACCCAGCGGTCGCGGAGTCTGCTTGCCGCGCGAGAGTAGATCGCTAGCGACCACTTTCTTGTCGGCGATGCCGCGCTGCAGCTCGCGCAAGGACGTGTACACCAATTCGCGGCCCGAGGCGGTTCGCACGACCCAGCGCTCGGGCGCCATGCCCGTGCCCTTGCTCGGATAAATCTTGAATTGAAACCCGCAGTTCGTACACTTGACCGTCGTGCCCCGCTCGGAAATTAGGGCGTCGTCGAATTCGTATTCGGTGTCGCAGCGGTTACAACGAACGTCCATATCGGCCGGGGGAAGGGCGAAAAACGTAGCATGCTCGCGCATTTTGCAGCGACATTCTTTGCCCCACGGGCGTGCCCGAGTGAGCCCGGTTTGCTTCGGGCACACGGCTTGCTAGCTTTGCTCCCGGCCCCTTGAAGCGAGCGACGCTTACGGTAATATTCTTCGGCGCACTCGCGGCGCTCGGCGGTTGCCCATCCGCGACCACCCGAGACTGCCACGGCGATAGCGACTGCGTCCCAGCTGACCGGTGCGACGAGTCGAGCGGTCAATGCGTTGCGCGGACCTTCGATGGCTATGACTCTTGCCGTGTGCCCGCTGATTGTAGCGCTAGTCATACCTGCGCCAAGAATGGCCGTTGCCTACCGGGCGACTGCTACTTTAGCGATTGCGTCGCTGGCTTCGAGTGCGGATCCAGCACGGGCACGTGGCAGTGCCTGCCGAGCTCCGCTGGTGCAGCGGGCGCCTCCAGCAACGACGACGCGATGCAAGCAGGCACCGGCGGTGTGACTGAAGGCTAGAAGGCTTTAGCCTTACTTCACCACGCGAAGGTAGGGCGGTAGCTCGCGTTTGGGCTTGCCCATTTCGGTCGCGGTTCGCGCGGCATCCGGCTTCGAGGTTGCCGGCTTCTTGGCGGAGAGCGTTTGTCGAGCCGCTGCCGGTTCGGGTTTGGGCGCAGCTGCCGCCGGTTTCTTCGCGTCAGCCGTGCTCTTGGCGACCTTGCTCGGCGACTTGCTGGCGGTCTTACCCGATTTAGCAGTGGGCTTGGCTTCGGTTTTGGATTTCGAGGCGGTCTTGAGCGCGCCCTTGGCTTCAGCCTTGCCGCCGCTGGCTTTACTGGTTGCCTTGCTGGCTTTGGCCGTAGGCTTCTTCTCAGTAGTGAGCGCTGGCTCGGCTGGCGCGGCGGCTTGAGGGGCGCTCTCGCCGTCGCCCACCGAACGCAAATGGGGGCGCGGTTTTTCGGGAGCTTTTTTTGCCTGGGCCTGCGCTGCGACCTCAGCGGGAACGTCTTCTGCCCAGACCATGGCTTGTCCGTTTTCGCCGACCAAGGCGTACACGGCGGGCCAGGGGATCATGCAGAAAAAAGGCGTGCGGTTGAAGCTCAACGTGCACGACAAGCCGTGTTCGTCGACGTGCAAATCGGGAATGGCCACGGCCATGTTCAAGCCGACCTGCAGCACCAGCTGCGGCTGATTCTTGAACGACGCGGGCACCTGTACCGATACCGCACGCGGATCGAGGTGGATGTACATTGACGCTTGTTCGAGCAACGCCAATGCGACGTCCTTCTTCGGTGGAAGCCGAGCCGTCGGAGCCATATTCAGCTCGTTACTTAGCGCCCTCCGCCGCAAATTGCCAGCGATCGGGCGCAGGCTCTTCGATCTAGACGATACGGGAGCCACGGCCGGCCGCTTGCCAGCACCCGAAGCTCAATCTGAAAGTTCGCTCGGCCGCACGAAGCGCGCCATTTTTCCGCGAACTTGTGGCGCAAGCTCGGCAAAACTCGCGATCGGCAAGGTGCACACGACGAGACCCGCCGGGGGCAGCGACACGGGATCGCCGGTCAAAATCAGCGCCAGCGCCTCGAGGCCTGGATTGTGGCCGACCAGCAGCACCCGCCGAGCGTCCGGTGCGTGCCGCCGCACGGCCGATATATAAGCTTCCGGTTCGGCCAAATAGAGCTCTTGGAGCTCATCGATTGCGCCGCTGAAATGGCTGGCCGCTGCCGCTTGGCTGGCGGTCTCGCGGGCCCTGCGTGCACGCGAGGCGAGGATGCGGTCCGGCACCAAGTCCTCGCTGAGCAAGAGTTGCCCCATCTGCTTGGCCTCGCGCATTCCGCGCTCAGTGAGCGGCCTTGCGGCATCGCTGCCGGCTTCCTCGGGGGCGGCTTTGCCGTGGCGAAGGATGAGCAAAGTTCTCATGCGCGCATAAGATCGTCGGATTGCCACGGGCATGCAAGAATGCCGTCGAATGGCTCAGCGGATTCTCGTCGTCGAGGATGAACCGGCGATCGCGGAATCCGTTGCCTATGCGCTGGGCCGCGATGGCTTTGCGGTTACCTTGGCCGCCACCGTGTCCGACGCCACCGCGCTCGTCGATGGCGCGGATTTGGTCATTTTGGACCTGATGTTGCCGGATGGCAGCGGTTTCGATCTGATCGGCCGCTGGCGCAAAAACAAGCACATTCCAGTGATCGTGTTGTCGAGTCGCGATGGCGAGGCCGATCGTGTCGTGGCGCTCGAGGCCGGCGCGGACGACTACGTAACCAAGCCCTTCTCGCCGCGTGAGGTGGTGGCACGCGTGCGCGCGGTGCTGCGCCGAACGCAGACCGAGCTGGCAGCGGGGGGGCCCGTACCCACCCCCATCATTTCGCTGGATGCCGCGACGCGTCGCGCGCGCGTGAATGGCGCGATTCTGGAGCTGACGCGCGTCGAGTTCGACGTGCTCTCGTGCTTGCTCGAGCAGCCGGGGCGAGTGTACAGCCGCGTCGAGCTGATCGGTCGCGTCTGGGGTGACGGCTTTGCCATCACCGATCGGACGATCGACTCGCACGTCAAAGCATTGCGGAAAAAGGTCGCGGAAGCGGGCGCCGAGCCTGGGATCATCGAAACGGTTCGCGGTGTCGGCTATCGCGTGACGGACGCTCCCAGCGCGTTGAAAGAGCCGTGATCCGCCTGATCGTCGTCGCGGCCGCCTCGGTCGGGCTGATTCTGTTCGTGGCGTTCGTCGTCTCGCGTCTGCTGCGTACGCGCACGCGCGGCATGTCCATTCGGATGCAGATTTTTTTGGCTTTGGCCGTGATCGTCGGTGCGTTCGCCTTCGGTTTGGGTCTGATGGTGATCGATCGCATCGAGGCGCGCGCCGTGCGCATTGCTTCGCAAGCCGCAGAGGACGAAGCGGTCGCCTTGGCGGGCATGATGGCCGGCGAGCTGGACCGCACGGGCGTCAGCATGGTCGACCTGGCTGCTCGGCTCGAGCACGAACGCGGCCGCGGCGCAGATCTGCGCTTGAGGCTGCTCGACGAGAGCGGCGCACGGGTCTTCCCGGTGGAGGCGCCCGCCAAAGAACACGACGTGGTGTCGGTGGATGCTCCGATCCGCGTCCGCGGAGTGCGCGTGGGCGCCGTGCGCGTGGTCAAGCCCACCGTCGGCATGCGCAATTTACTGGCTGATTTTGCGCCCACGGTGCTGGTCATCAGTCTGGTTTTGGGCGCTGCGGCGGCCTTGGCAGCGGCTTGGATTGGCCGTGCCATTGCGGCGCCGATCGAGGCGCTGAGCGTGTTCGGCGAGCGTGTCAGTTTGGGTGAGCGGCGGGGCGCGCCGCCGATTGCTTTTGGACGGGAGGTCACGCGGCTCACGCGCGCGATCGACTCGATGCGGCGCGATCTCGAGGGACGACCGTTCGTCGAAACCTTCGCCTCCGATCTCTCGCACGAGCTCAAGAATCCGGTGGCTGCGATTCGCGCGAGCGCCGAGGTCCTCGAGGAGAGTGCCTTGGAGGAGCCCGCCTCCGCCCGCCGCTTCGTGGCTCGGATCCGCGAAGCGACCGCGCGCATCGAGCGTCTGCTCAGCGAGCTGCTCAGTCTGGCGCGGATCGAGGCGCGCGGAGTGGAGACGTTCGCGCCGGTCGACCTCAGCGAGCTCACGCGGCGGACCATCGAGGCACTGGGTGACAATGAGGCGCGCATCACGTTGCACGCTTCCGGCGACACTCGAGTGCGCGGCGACCAGCTGTGGATCGCCCGCGCCTTGAGCAACTTGATCGAAAATGGCTTGAGTCATGGCGAGCATGGCTGCCCCCTCAGCGTGGAGGTGTCGCGCAGCGAAGAGTGGGTCAACCTGCGCGTGGTCAGCCAAGGCTCGATTTCGCGGCATGTCCGTGAGCGCCTGTTTCGCCGCTTCGTGACTACCCGGGCCGACAAGGGTGGAACGGGCCTGGGCCTGGCGATCGTCCGGGCGGTTACCGAGGCTCACGGCGGCCAGGTCGAGCTGCTCAACGCGGGGCCGCCAGAGGTGGTTTTTGCGGTCAGTTTGCCGCCGGCTCGACATCGCGCGGCGCGCCAAATCTTGAACGCGGTCCAAGACGCACGCCAGGAGCTCTCTTCTTCACCTAAAATAACTCAATAGAATCATTGGCTTGCGCCCACGCGCGCCGATCTCCACGAAAGCTCCACAATTGTGCGGCTCATGGCGTGGGAAAACATAGTCTAGGCGGGCGGGATTGGCCATGCGGCCGGGCTCGCGTCACTTAAAAGTTTCATCGTGCTTTGCCTTCGGGCAGCGGAAAGAGAGTCTTTGTGGTCAGCGGCAAGAACGGGTCGAACGGCGCTTCGCTTCCTCGTCACGTAGCGATCATCATGGACGGCAATGGGCGCTGGGCGAAGGCCCGCGGCTTGGACCGTGCGGAGGGCCACGCGGAGGGCGCGCGCGCAGTCCGCGATGCGGTGGAAACCGCCACCCGCATTGGCGTGAAGTACCTCACGCTCTACGCTTTCAGCGTCGCCAACTGGGCGCGCCCGCGTCCCGAGGTGGAGGCGCTCATGCGCCTGCTGGTCGAGTTCGCCAAGAACGAACGCGCTGACCTTCGTCAGAACGGCATCCGGGTGAACGTGATCGGCGCACTGGAGGATCTGCCCACCAGCACCCGCCACGCCGTCGAAGACTTGATGGCTTACACCCGCGACGGCGACCGCATGACCTTGACCCTGGCGCTGTCCTACGGCGGTCGGCAAGACATCGTTGAAGCCGCACGCTCACTCGCCGTGCGCGCACGCGCAGGGCTCGTGCTGCCCGAAGAAATCGACGAGACCTTCTTCCACCGTCAGATGACGACGCACATGCTGCCGGATGTCGATCTCCTGATCCGCACCGGCGGCGAAACGCGCGTCAGCGATTTTCTACTGTTCGAGTCCGCCTATGCCGAGCTCGTCTTCCTGCCGATCATGTGGCCTGACTTCCGCCCAGAAACGCTGACCTTAGCAGTGGCAGACTTCGGCCACAAAGAGCGCCGCTTCGGCAAGACCTCCGAACAAGTGCAAATGACTCAAGCCGCATTCGATCCACTGGATCGCGCGGCCGACGCTTCTACCCCCGCCGAGTAGCGCGCGAGTAGTGAGCGAGTAGTGAGGGGGCGATCGCGATCCAGCATCGCACCCCACGGCACCCCCGAGTGCCCGACGCGGGTCAAACCCCGCGCCTCCGCGCTGCGCGGCAAGACGATCGGCCTGGCTCCAAGCGAGGCCGGCATGACGAAGCGCACGATGAGCGCTCCCTGATTTAAACCGCCAAGCGCACGATGAGACGCCAAGGGGACATGGGGTTTCCTTTGGCCGGCGGTCTACGCGCTGTGCACCACGATCACGTCCGAATCCGAGCGGGTTGCACAGATGCGGCGGCGGTTCACGTCGCAAATGCTCACGATCGATTCCCCTAGCGAACCCCCAATTCCCACGAGTTCTCGGGTGCATTCCTCGATTATGGGCCGCAGTGGGGACTTGGCGTCTTGGCTGCTTGGCGGTTCAAAAATCAGGGAGCCGCACCGAGCCGTACCGACGCACCGACCGTGAGCCGCACCCGAGCCGTGAGTGAGTGCCGTGGTGGGGCGACGAGTGCGCGGCGGTTCACATCGAGTATTCGACGGTGTTCAGCGATGGCACTTTTGCGGGCCAGGAGAGCTCGCGGATGCGCCCCTTGAGGCATTCGGCGAGCTTCGGGTTCTTCGGAGTCGTGGTCATGTCGATGGCGACTGCTTTGCCGCGCCAGACCGCGACGCGGAACGTGAAGTGCGCGGTGCCCGCCTTGCAGGGCGCGTACAGCGCGTCGTCCTGCAGAGGCTTGCTCATCGTTTCTTGATCCACGTTCATGCGCTCCGTAGATTTCGCGGCGTTGATCGCGTCTTCGACGGACATGTCGGGGGTGAAGGTCGGCTCGGCGACTTCTTCTTTCGGCGTCTTCTTGGGCGTGTCTTCTTCCGCCTGGGGAGTGTCGTCCGTGGGCGGAATGACTTCGGTCTTGTCGGGGATGACAGGTCCGCTGGTTTCGCTCGCTGACTCCGCCGGTGGCGTGGAGCCACCACACGCAGCAGCGGTCAGAAGCCAAAGGATCAAGGCGGCGGATTGGTAACGGGAACCCCGTGTCATGTGTCGAAGATAACACACGCTCAAGCCATTTTTTTCTAAACGCACTGCTCTCTGTTCGGCCGCTTGCGTTCCGGTAGCCGCTTCCGGTAGCCGCGATCAGTCAGCTGCCTTCCGTCAGCCGCCCTCAGCGCAAAGATACGTCTCGATGGTACGCGCTGCTCGAAGGGCGCTGTGCCCGTCCGCAGCCCGCGGACCTCGACGCCGAAGGCTCTGACGCCACTGGTCGCCGTGCGTGACCATCAACAAGAACCTAGCCCACGCCTCGAGCGAGCTGGTCGAGCCAGCGTTTCAAGATCTCGCGGCCCACGTCCAGCAGAGGGAGCTCGGTCCATTCGTTCTTTTGGTGTGCTTGCGCGTTGGTGCCGGGGCCAAAATTGACGGCAGGAATGCCGAGGCCGGCAAACCGCGCGACGTCCGTCCAGGCTTGCTTGGGCTCGACGGCCACTACGCCGCTCTCGGCCAAGGCGCGAATCAAGGGATGATTGCGTAGCGGCGGCGCTGAGGGGGACACGTCCGTGAACTCGACCTCGGCGTCGTCACCGACCAGCGCGCGCACGTAGGCTTGCGCTTCTTCGGCGCTCCTGAGCGGTGGAAAGCGATGATTCAAATTTACCTCGAACAGGTCCGGGACGATGTTGCGGCCGCGGCCGCCGCTGGCCATGGTGGCGCTGATCACGGCGCGCCACTCGAGGCCATCGATTGAGTGTGAGCGCGGCTCTTCGGCAGCCAACCGCGCCAAGACTCCAGCGGCCTTTTGGATGGCGTTCTCGCCTTGCCAGGGGCGGGCGCTGTGCGCGGTCCGACCGCGAAAGCGCGCGGTAGCGTGCAGTGAGCCGCTGCAACCGAGTTGCAGCCGATTGTCACTCGGCTCGAGCGCGACCGCCACGTCGACCTTGCTCAGCTCGGGATCTTGAGCCAGCACCGGGCCGAGCTCGTTTTCTGCGAACGGGCCCTCTTCACGTGCGTAGAACACGAGCGTGAGATCTACGTCGGGACGAGTCGGGTTTTCTGCGATGTCGAGCATCAAGGCCAGCCCGCTCTTCATGTCCGCAGCGCCTGCGCCGTACAGCTTGTCGCCCTCGATGCGCGCGGGGCCCTCATGCACCGTGCGTACGACATCCAAGTGACCGGCGAGCGCGACGTGCGGGCCTCCGTTGCCGCGCGTCAGCGGCACTACGATGGACTCGCCATAGCGGCGAATCGGTGCGGCTAGCCGAACTTGGTTCAGCCGTTCCGAAACGCGATCACAGATCTCGCGCTCCTCGCCGATGGGCGACGGGATCTTACACAACCAAAGCAGCGTTTCGGCGAGCGACATCGGAAGACCTGTACCTGGAGCGTTCGTTTCGGGGGCGGGGCACAAACTGCGCGCACTTTAGCTCAAAGTGGCAAACAAAACAGCAGCTCGGATTGTTGGTGCGTCCCACGCTGCCGACGCTAATACTACCAGTATGCCGGGCCGGGAAAACGCAGTAACGGAGATCGTCAACCACCGACGCTCGGTTGCGCTGCCGGGCATCGAGGTGATCGAAGCTCAGCGCTCCCCGCGGGAGTGGCGCGTGATCCCCGATTGCTATTCGGTGGTGGTGTTTCGAACCTGGCAAGGCCGAGCACGCACACGCGGGCAAACGCATTTGGGTGCCCCAGGGCTCGCGTTCTGCAACGTGCCCGGCGAGCTCTTGATTGGCACTCCCTTCGGCTCGGGCTCGTTCAACGTAATGCAGATTCGGTCCGAACTGCTCGGGGAATGGTTGGCTGAACAGCAACGGAGCTCGGTACGCCCCGACTGGGCCGCGATCATGAAACCGCTCTCGGCCGAGCTCCGCCTGCACTTCGCCAACTTCTTCGAGTTGTTTCGGCCGACTGTCTCGGCAATGCAGCTGCAGTCGCAGTTGGTCGAGCTGTCCGAGGCGATTGTCGGCGAGCTGATCCAGGGTGCGCGGCAACCAGGCTCCCGCGCGGCTGCCTCGAGCCGCGGCGCAGCTCGCATGCGTGAGTGCCTGAACGAGGAGGGCCTCAACGTCGATCTCGATACCCTGGCTCAGCGGGCGGGCCTCAGTCGTTTCCACGCGTTGCGCGCGTTCAAGCAACGCTATGGGCTACCGCCGCACGCCTACCAGCTCTGCCTACGCATGAACCACGCCAAGCGACTGTTGCTCGATGGTGTCCCCGCCGCAGATGTCGCGCTGCGCTGCGGCTTCGCCGATCAGAGCCATTTCAATCGGCATTTCAAGCGTTTCACCGCCGTCACTCCGACGCAATACGCGGGCTTACGCCGCTGCGGCACGCACAGCAAGCGTGCGGAGCACGACGAACGCGCAGAGCAGCTCGTGGAGCGCTCCGATCGCTGAACCCTCATTTGTGATTGCCGGCGAGGCTGCCCGCGCGGGCTCGCAGCCTCAGTACGCATAGTCATTTGTCTGATCGCTGCCCGATCTCGGCTCGTTCGCGAGCAGTGACAGGAAGAGCGGTGTACCTTCGACACGATGCGACTTCAGGGCGAACGCAGACGTTCCGCTTGCTGGTTGATTGCATGCGCTTCGGTGGCTCTACTCGGCTGCCAGCGCACGATCGATCGGGCATTCGTCCTGCCAGCACTCCGGCCAGTAGACACGGCGCGGCCGATGGTGGTCTTCAGCCAGGTGCAGGGCCAAGCGTGCGGTGCCGATGCCGTGCTCGGTGCCTTCCGCGACATGAAGCGGCTGATCGGCGTCGACGGCTATCTCGAGGTGGTCGTGCACGAGACTGGCAACAGCGATCGGCACTGCGCGCAGGCGACGGCCTATCCCTTCCGCTATGGCACCAGCACCGCCACGCCCGTGGTTCGCGCGGGAGATGAGTCGACCGCTCCGGTGCTGATCGCCGGCCGCGCTTTAGCGCCTGCGCCTGCTCCAAACGGCTCGGGCGAGCCGGCCGCCGTGTTCGACTGCAGTGAGGCCTGCCAACGCTATGCCAGCTTGGTCGAAACCGGTTCGATCAAGACCGCGCTGGCCAAAGATCGCTGCGAGCAGCGCTGCAAGCAGCCGGACCTCGCGTTCCAGAAATGTCTCGATTTGGCGCGAGATGCAACGAGCGCCAAGGCTTGTTCGACCCCCTGAGAGGATCTGCCCGTGCCCAACGCGAATCTCGACCATGACCGAGCGATCGCCGAACTTGCAGCGGATCCAGCGGACCCCGAAAAGGCGCAAAAGGTCTTCGATTTGGCGCGCGATGAACCGCTCGCTGCAGAGCAGGCACGCGCACGAGTGGCGCCGACTCCGCTGCTGATCCCGCTCGACATCGAGCGCCTGCCATTTCATCGGCACAATCTGTCCATGCCCCAGACGCCGAAGGTGATCGCCGATCCCTTGGATTTGCCGGCCTTGGTTGCAACCGTGCAGCGGGCCGCGGACGCCTGGCTTCAAATCAAGGCCATCGGTGACGGCTATGGTTTTGCCAATACCGGCGAAACTCGGGGCTATCTGCTGCCCATGGTGGACAGGCTCAACCGCGTGCTCGAGTTGGACAGCAGCGTTTTCAAGGATTCAGTGGACGTTGCCCACCTGTGTCGCTTCGAGGCGGGTGCGACGATTCAAACCATCAATGACTACTTGTGGCCGCGCGGAAAGGCGCTGCTGAACCAGCCTGGATACGAACGGCTGACCTTCGTCGGCACGATGTCGTCTGGTGGCCACGGCTCGGGCGCGTGGTGCGGCCCGTTGTCGGAGCACGTGCGGGCCCTGCACATCGTCACCGTAGACGCCAATCGTCGAGTCGTGGAGTTCCAGATCGAACCGAGTGATGGCATCTCGGACCCCGCAAAATTCAGCGCAAAGAACCCGGGCGTCGAGCTGGTGCAAGACGATACGATGTTTCATGCCTGCGCAGTCGCGATGGGCTGCCTGGGCGTCATCTACTCGGTGACCATTCAAGTGCGCGACGCCTACAACGTCCGCGAAACCAGACGCAAATTCCGGTTCAGTGAGCTCAAGCCGCGCCTACCCGAGTTAATCGCCGACCAGGGGCCCGGCAAGCGGCTACATAGCATCGAGGTCTGGATCAACCCGTACCAGGTACAGGGCGACGTCTTTTGCGTGCTGGGTGAGCGTTCGGAGACCCAGGATCCGCCGAGGGGCGAGCGCGCTTTGGTCGTCGAGTATGGGGGTCCCGAGTTCCTCTACCGTTTGCTCTCCTGGTGGATGGCCCACGAGCCATCGGCGGTGCCAACGCTGGTCGACGTGGCCATGACCGCAACTCAGGCCAGCAACGTGGTTCTGCCGGCACCCAAAGGCTTGAACTTCGGCGCGCCCAATCTGGCCCCCGTGACGGCATGCTCTTGCGCCGTACCGTCCGACGGGATTGGCGAGCTGGCCGACGATCTGATTGCCTTCTTCCAGCAGCGAGCCAAGAGCGAGAACTCGTACATCACGAGCCCTCTGGGGCTGCGCTTCGTGAAGGCGGCCAGCGCGCATCTCTCCCCCGCGTTCGAGCGCGACACGTGCATGATCGAGGTCCCCACGCTGCTCGGCACGCCGAAAGCCCGAGAGACGCTGAACGCCTATCACGACTTCTTGTTCGAAAAGTACAACGGTCGACCGCACTGGGGGCAGGTGAACGATATGCCCAAGGAGCGGCTCAAAGCTCTGTATCCCAAGCTTTCCGCCTTTCTAGAAAGCTTTCGTGTGTTGAATCCGGGCGGGCTCTTCGACAACGCGTTTACCGAGCAGATGGGCTTTCGAGCCTCGTGAGCATGCCAACGCCGGCAGCGAAAGGAGATCCCTTCGAGATGTTAGCCAATGCCCGAAGCAAGTCGCTGCGCGCCGTTCCGCTGATCGGCGCGCGCGCTCGAATCGAGCCGCTGTCCGCCGCCCTGCTTGCGTTCACGCTGCTCGTAGGCTGCGCTCACAGCGAGCAGATTGGCGCCGTGAGCGATAGCGCGGTCGTCGTTGCAGGGACGGCTGGTGGAGCGATTCTGGAGCGGCCGGTGCCGTCGGCGGGCGAACGGCTGGTCGCTGCCATGGCTCCGGGAACGGGCTGCATTCCCGATGACCGGCTGCTCGCGCTGCTTGGTCCGACTTGTAGCCATGAGAGCGAGAACCGGGCAGAGGTTCGGCCGTCCACGGGCGAACTCCGTCCGGGCAAGCCGACGCCCACCGGGCGCGTCAGTTGGTATTGCGAGGGGCGGCTGGTGGTTCGAGTGGTGTGGGACCCCTGTGACGGCAATCAGGACGGAAAAATGGACGGCTTTTCGCCAGTCGAGATCAGCGTCGCCACGCACCCAGTCGAGGGCTAGCGATCATGACCTTCTACCAAAGCAAGCTCCAGGCGTTTCGCGCCTTTCTAGACGCTCGCGGCTACCGTGTTCGGGTGGCGCGAGCGGCCGTGCCGGATGGCCTCGCCGCGCCAGTCACCGTGGGCTTCCCCTCCTCCGTTCTGGGCGAACAGTCGCTGATTGCCGTGCCAGACGTCCACCTCTCCGACGGCAGCGACGGTGACATCTTTCTAAACGGCGATCCAGAGAACGCAACGCGCTTGACGGCTACCCTCGGCGCCATCAACGACTACATGGACTCGGAGAACGCGCAGGGCGCCAGCGCGTCCGTGCTCCAGCTGGGCGACTGGTACGATGTCTGGCGCGCGATCGGTCGCGACTCGACTCAAGCGCAGTTTGCGACAATCGACAACGTGCCGGCGTACCAGACGTTGCTGCGCTTGGACAAAGAGCTCGGCCTCGCGCACCTGATCGGAAACCATGACGCTTCCTTTACCCACGCACTGCCTGATCGGCGCGTGGCCGACGGCGATCGCTTTCGCTTCGGTTTTGGCTTGGTGGAGAGCAATGGCAGGTGCTTCGCGCTCCATGGTCACCAGGTCGACGACATTCTCGGCGTGCCCAGTCCGCCCAGCGATCAGCAGCTGGTCTGGTTGGCGACCCTCGCCGCCAAGTATGTCACCTCGGCGGCACGAAACCTCGAGCACTTCTTGGACAAGGAAGGCGCGAGTGTCGGCACGGTCATCAATTGGTTGACGGCGATGGTGGGCTTGAATCGACCTGACCCGGTGCCGATCCCCCGAGCGCGCAAAGACGCACCCGCCGGCTTCGTCGGCAGCTTCGTGGAGCGCGAATGCAACGAGCAACTCTTGCAGATAGCCAGCAAGGCCTGCAGGAAGTTGTACGGAAGTCCCAACGAGCTAGAGTTACTGATCGTGGGGCACAGCCACAAGCCGTGTATCAGCTGGGCGCCCCACCCAGATTCGAAGCGACCGGTGGTGATCGTGGATGCGGGCTCGTGGGTCGAAAGCGCGGCGCAGCTCCTGTTCGGTGCTGGCGATCGGATCTCGGTCTTCGACATCGTGAAAAATCGAGCCCGGCCATAGAACCTCGGGCTCGAAGCGAGACGCGAGCCCGGCGCGCGCTGGACTCAGAGCGTGAGCGTCAAGCGTGCGCCGATCAAGCGCGGCGGATTGAAGAAGCGCAGGTTCAGGCCGGGGTTGTTGATCATCGAGGTCAGGTAGGCCACATCCGTGAGATTGTTCACGAAGCCATCGAGGCGCGTGCGGCCGTCCGGTGTCGTGAAGCCGACGCCGGCATCGAGACGCGTGTAACCGGGTTGCACGTCACTCAGGTTGGGGTTGACATTGCCCAGCGTGTCACGCCCTTCTCCGTTGAATGGCGTAAAGTATTGCTTCGTTTTGCTCTGCGCGTTCAGCGTCCAGTCGAAGTAGCCGAAGCCCGTGGTGATGATTTGGCTCACGCCGTAGTTCACGCTCAGCACTGGGGCGCGGGGCAAGAAGTTGCCGTTCAAGTCCACCGGTGTTTGCTGCGCGGGATCGTAGCTGACGCGTGGATCGTTCACGACGCCCTCGGTGAATCGCGCGTTCAGCAGCGTTGCCGCGAGTGCCAAGGTGAAGCCCGCAGGCAAACGCGCCTTGCCCTCGGCTTCCAGACCGAGAACGCGCGATGCGGCCGCGTTGATGCGCATCGCCGAGGATGGCGGGGGTTGATCGCTGCCCACGGGCGCAGGGCCAATCGCCTGCACCACCTGGAACTGCTGGTTCCGGTACTCGTACCAGAAGCCGGCAAAATTCGCGGTCAGCTTGCGATTGAAAAATTCGTTCTTGCTACCGATTTCCGTCGCGTAAATCGACTCTGGCTCGTAAGTCTTGGCCAGTGTGCCGCCGGTAGGCAGCGCGATCGTGTCGTTGAAACCACCGGACTGATGGCCCGTGGTGAACATGATGTATTCCAGGCTGTCTGGCGTGAGGTGGTAATCGAGGCCGGCGCGGAAATCGACGAAGGTCGCGCTGTACTTGCCGTGCTGCTCGTTCAGACCGCCGGCATTGATCGTTGCGCCTTGCGCGATCAGCTGGCCCACGTTGTCACGAACACCGTAGTTGCCGACGCCGTTCTGGAAGTGGTCCGTACTGCCGCCGGGAGTCACGCTGTAGTTCGTACGATTGCGATCGCTGGGCGCGAAGCCTTCGGTCCCGAAGCGAGTGGGAGAGGGCTGAGTGCCGGTGAAGTTGTCGAAATTCAGGCTGTACTGGTTGCCAACGCCCTCGCGGCTCCGCTTCTCGTTCGTGATGCGCACGCCGAGTGTTCCGCGCAAGAACTTCACGATGTCGAACGTGGCGTCCGCAAAACCCGCGTACGAGCGGGTGGGCACCTTGGGCATGTTGTATTCGCCGCCCAGGTAGCCGCCGGACTTGTCTGCGGTGTTGTACAGCAATACTTGTTGTTGCTCGTCCAAGAAGAAGCCGCCCGCGGTCCAGCGAATGCGGGAGGTATCAGGCGCGAAAAAGCGCAACTCGTGGACGTGCGACTGCGAAGCCGTGTGCCAATAGGAGGTCGACCAGTTGTCGAGATCGGCCTCTCCAATCTGGCGGCCTGGAAAGTTGACGCCTGCGTTGCCTGGACTGATCGATCGGTAGTCCAAGCTGCGGTAGGAGCCCAGGTAGCCGACGAGCACTGGGCCCAGATCGAGCGTGGCCTCGCCGTGGATCCCCCAGTGCTTCATGTCCTGCATGCCCTGAGCGCCCCGGTAAATGACATCACGCGGGTTCTTGATGTCGCTCGGCAGGAGGCCGGCATTGAGCGCCGGAGTGAAGTTGGTCCCGCCGAAGCCCGTGCCCTTTTCTTGGGTGTAGTCGCCTTTGACGAACACGGTCAGCTGCTCCAAAGGCTGCCATTTGGCGCCGCCGCGGACCGCGAGTGCGTTGCCTGACTCGGAGGGCTCGAGGGTTTTGATTGGCCCGGCGTTCGTGTAGTAAGCGTCGTGGGTATCGCCGAAGCCGGCGAAGCGCAGCGCAAGCTTGTCGCCAATCGGAATGTTGACCATGGCCTGGATCACGCGCTGTGAGTAATTGCCCATTTGGTAGGACGCGGACGCCTGCCACTCACCCAAGCGCGGCTTGGCCGTGATGATATTGAGGGTGCCGGCCGTCGCGTTGCGTCCGCGCAGCGTGCCCTGCGGACCGCGATTCACCTCGACGCGCTCCAGGTCGAACAACATGGTGCCCAGCCCGCGCGCGCGCGGGATGTACACGCCGTCGATGTGATTGGCGACTGCGGGATCACCGAGCTCCGTATTGTAATTGGAGCCGATACCGCGAATGAACATCTCCGTGTTGCCTTCTTGGGTGCCGATCTCCAATGAGGGCGAGGCTTGTTGCATATCGCGGACATTGCGAATGCCGGTGCGGGTCAGATCGTCTTGCGTGAAGGCGCTCACCGAACCGGGGTAGTCCTGGATGTTGCGCTCACGACGGTCGATCGTGACTTTGACCGTCTCGACGTCGTTCGGATCGTAGCTGGGCTCAGCGGCAGCCGCTTCATCCGTGGGATTGAGCTGCAAGTCGGGGCTGAGTG
>DATEPG010000420.1:0-4591 GCA_035273265.1 Polyangiaceae bacterium | reverse complement strand
CGGGTACCCGCCCCCGCTGCGCCATCGTTCGCGGGACAGGTTGCTTCCGCAGAAATACAGATGTTCTGCGTCACGCAACATTGCCAACCTTCGATGCAGGGACAAGGAGCATTCTCGAGGTCGCGCTTGCATCCCGACAGTGCGGCGATCAACGCCAGCATGCAGGTCCCGTAAATCAATCGCATCTGCTCAGTCCCGATTAGAAGCGGCCATCGAGCATCAGCGTGAGCCCGGCGTCGCGCAAAGGTCGCGGCCCGCCAGCGCTGGCCGGCGATCCAGCCAGGTGCAGCCGACAGACACCCCACGTGACGCCTGCGACCCCCGCAACTGCGTAGCCAATGGCCGAGGCGATATTCAAAGTCTTGACACGTTGATTGTGAGCATCGATCTCTACTTGAGATCCTCCATCGCTGCTGAGGGAAGTGGCCAGCGAGGCGGCGCTCAATGTCAGAGCAGCGCCGCCCGCTCCAATCGCGACCCAACCGGCAACGGTAGCCAGTGAGTCCTGAGCGGGAACAGCGGTGTCCACGGGGCGCTCGTTCACAGCGACCATTGCCAGTTCGAACTCCCGTACATTGGCTGCGCCGAATGGGGTTTCGAAGAGACGTCGAAGCGCCCGATTGAGCGCGCCCTTGCGCCTGACCTCCGGCATGGTCGGGGTGAGCAGCGCAAGCTGCAATTCACTCTCCTCTTGCTCACCGGTCAGCACGTACTCTGCGGATTCGTCGTCTTTGCGCACGAACAAGGGACGCTGACGCGGCAGGCGCAATGCAGTCAGCTCGCCCGGGGCTGGATGCACGTCGAGCAGGCGCTCTCCGAGCGCCGTCTCCACGTACAGGTGCCCGACGCTGGGTCCGCTGAGCCGCAGCGCGGCCGTGTCCGAGCGCCAGCCCAAGATCTCTCCGGCCGGCGTCGAGCTTGGCGGACGCACCATGAAATCGGGTCGGAGTTTCGCGTTCTCGATGCTGCCATTGGCTACGGTCAGGAACGCCCCGAGCTCAGCGTAGTTGATCCTCCCGTCCAGATTCGCATCCGCCGCGCCGCGCAACGCAGAGCGCAACTCGTAGCTGAAAATGCCAGCCTGATAGTGCTCCCATTCGTGGCTATCGCGCTCGGAGGAAGTGGACAGTACGAAGCCGGTATTGGCAAGCAATCCGGGTACCGCGCCTTCGACGAACGCGGGCGAATACGCAGACCGTCGACCACCGGGCCCTTTGGCATAGATCAGGAAATACGACTTGCAGGCGTCCACGAAGACGTGATTGCTCGTGGCCGGAGATCGACTGAGCAGGGCAAACAATCGGCTACGAGTCAGGTGCTGGTCCTCGAGCACCACGTAGCCTTCGCCATGCTCTGCGTCCCCGTGCCCACTATAGAACAGCAGCAACTCGGTCTTCTCGCCGCGCGCCGAGCGCGCACGCATTTCGAGTGAAACGCTCGCAAACACCCGCTCCAGGTCCTGCGCACGCGGTGCGCCGTCCCGACTGAGCTCAGGGTGGAGTTTCTGGGTATCGGAGTCGAGGGTCACGAGCAGGTGACTCTTGACTTTCGCATCCATCATCAGCTGGTGTGTCGCGATTGCGTCGTCATCCGCAAAACGCAGACGATCCGGGCCTTTCTTGTCCGGTTGGTTGTTGCCGATGACGATCGCGAAGCGCGCGACGCCCGCTGCCGGCGTGGCCACGGCGATGGCTGGCGAAATCCCAATCAGCAGCAGCAGAAACACGAAAAACAGCTGCCTGTTCATGGCTCTATCCGAGTCGTGAGGACTTGATCGACACTGGCTGGAACCCGTGAAACCAGGTTCGTTCGTGGATCGCCTTTCAACCAGCCTTCCACTTCCAAGACGTGAAGCGGCGCGTTGCTGAATAGCGCGTGGATGGCGAGCGGACCTGGCGGAAATTCGTCTTGGATCAGCTCGGCAAGCGGAACTTGTGCGGCGCCCTTTTCAATCACAATCGAACTCGGATTGCTTCCCTCCCGCTCGTACGCTGGATGAAACCAATGCACCTTGCCTGCGGAGTCGACGGCGAAGACCATCAGATTGGTCAGCGGCTCGCGGCCGAGATTCGTATAAGAAAACAAGAGGCCGTCAGTACGAGCCATCGTTTCTCCAAGCGGTTCCGACTTGCCCGCCCGAACTCGGTAGGCCTGGACGCCCGCCCAACGAGCTGGGTCGATCCCATCACTCGCGGCCTTTGCACGAAACTCCCGAGTCGAGCGGTCTCGTGGCGCAAACGCGACGGCCAGACACACTGCGGCAGCCAGCACGCCCGTTGCAAGCAGACCAGCCGCTGGCCGGCGAATCAGGCGCGCCATCCAGCCCTCGTCAGCTCTCGCACGGACTGCCGTGCGTTCGCGAATGCGGGCCTTGATCGACGGCAACAGATCGACTTGCTCGAACTCCTGTCCGGAGCTCGACAGCTCAGCGCGGATAAGGCTCAACTGCTCGAGCTCCCGACGAGCGTCGCTCGATTCCGCCAGGTAGCGCTCGACCGCTGCGGTATCCGACGCTGCCAATTCCCCGTCGAGGTAGGCAGCCAATTGCCACGGACGCGGCGCCTGCTCGCGAAATGGATTCATCTGGGCTCTACCAGCTCCCGCAATTTTGCCATGGCATCGAATAGTCGTCGCTTCACAGTTCCGATCGGAACTGCCAGCGCCTGAGCGATTTCTTCGTAGTCTAGATCGCTGCAGTAGCGTAACACGACCACGTCCCGCAATTTCTCGCTCAGACGGTTGAGGGCTCGCTCCAAGTCGCGGCTCTTTTCCCGCTCCAAGATGTGCGACTCGTCCGAGCTACGCTCGAACTCCGAACGCTCCAAGGCCCTCAGCGATATCTGAGCGGACCTGCGCGCCATCCGGCACTGGTTGAGCAGCACGCGATGCAAGTAGGCCCGGAACATGCCCCGAGCCTCGTACCGGTCCAAAGCTGCGTACACCTGCAGGAAAGTATTCTGCGCCAGATCGGGTGCGAGCGCGCTGCTGCCCAGATGGCGCGCTGCGACGCGCAGTAGCTCCAGCTGATAGCGTCGCACGAGCTCGTCGAACGCGCTGTCCTCTCCCTCCCGCGCCAGTTGCATCAGATCATCGTCGCTCGGGTGCTCGCAAGCCAGCGAGACCCCGCGACCGCGGTCCGGTTGCCGTGCTCTCGGGGTGCTCGGAGATGCCCTCATCGTCTGGACCAAGCGCCTGATCTAGCTGAATTGCCGGAAATTTTGCAGCTGGAGGAGACGCCCGCCAAAGTCGCGCACGGATCGCGTTCCAACACTATTTTTCTGTCGTTCGTGAGATTTCACGGAAGCACGAGAGCCACAATGCACGAGCCAGGTGAAAAGTTCGGACTGACCCGGGACGAACAGCACTTAAACCGAATCTGCCTCGACCCAAGGCTCAACCCCGGTCGCCCGCCGGCAGGCGGATTCCGTCAGAAGCAGTCACCAGCTTCGCTGCTCGTCCGATCCTGCCGAGCGCGCCGGGAACACCGTGCTGACAGCGACTGGCTGGGGCTGAGCCGACACCAGCTGCCAACGTCAGGCCGAAACCGCCGGGCGGCGTCCCCAGCTAGGGAATCGCCGCTTGCTGCTGGGCGAACGCCACGAGCGTAGCGCTGCCCACGGCAACGGTGACGGTGCTCGGGATCTTCACCAGTCTCCACTGCACCTTCCACGATAGGCTGCCGTTCGCGGCAATCGCGCTGTAGGGCCCTTGGACCTCGAACTCCACCCACCCGGGCTCCCCCGTCTTGCCGCCGGGGTAGAGGCAGATCTCACCTTCACCGCCCGGCGCTTGCGCGCTAACCGGTTGATCGGCGAAGCGCTTCAAAAACAGGTTACCGCCGACTACGTACGCTTCCCAGCCGTTCGCGCCATCCGCGACCAGCTTCGCGCCATCCGGACTGGTCGCCGTCTTCGGTCCGTCGTCGAACCAAACCATGCCCCCCGATTGAGTCACGGTGAGCGGGCCAGCCTTGAGAGACGACGCAGTTCCAAGCGGGAAGAACGCAATCCCACCGCGCGGGACTCGGCTCACCTCCCACGGGGCGGCGCTGCGCGCTTTGCTGGCGTTGATGGTGTAGTTGATCGTGATCCAACCCGACGCAGAATCCGCCGAATAGTCTTTCGCCACCGAAACACCGAGTGTCGCGTCCGCGGTGCCGGTGGTGAGCAGATGAGTGCCGGAAATCGTGGCGGTGTAGGGACCGTTGTCGATCGCAACGGGCGGCGGCCACTCGGGAGACCAGACGCCGATACGCGGGCTGGTCCAGAACACCGAACCCCAGGTGGTCGGGTCAGACGCCGAGGTAACGATCATGTCGGCCCCTGCCAGCGAGAGCTTGGACACGCGCGCTCCCGTCTGCGGATCGATCTCGAAAATCGTCTCGCCATACGAGAACCGGTATTTGCCCGCGGCTTCAGTCGGCACCACTGGGCCGCCCACGGCCCCAGCGGAGCCCGGAGCACCAGCGGCAGCGGTCGTCCCACCCGATCCTACGACGCCCCCCGCGGCCGATCCTGCAGCGTCGCCGCCGCCGGCCACGCCGACCATCCCGGCCCCTGCACCGCCGGAACCCGCGCTAGCCGTCGCTCCA
>DATEPG010000419.1:0-3881 GCA_035273265.1 Polyangiaceae bacterium | reverse complement strand
GCACGGGCACGGGCACGTTTACGCGGGAGTTGCGGAGATTTTTTGGCTCAGCCGCCCGACCAGGGGTGACCCAGCTTCTCGAGCACGGCCATGCCTTCGGCGCGATACGGTGAATCGCGCGGGCCGAGCCGCAGGAACTCTTGCCAATGCTTCACGGCTTCGGGCTTCGGGCCGATGGTATGCGCGAGCAGATAGTGCGCCTCCCAGGACCAACGCGGCGCGGGCTCTTCACTGGCCGCAAGCTCGAGCGCACGGCTGAGTTGCTCGCGCGAGCCCTCGGTCTGATGGTTGGCGGCGAGTAGCTTTCCGTAACGGAAGCGCCAGGTGGGGTTGTCGGGCTGAGCTTGAATCGCTTGCAGCCATTCGCGCAGGGCTTGCGGCTCTTTACCGAGATCGTAGTAGGCGTCGGCCAGCGACGCGTGTGCTTCATGACGGCTCGGCCGCAATTCGAGCGCGCGCGTCAAATCCGCGATTGCGTCGCGCGCTGCACCTTGGCGCTGGCGCAGCACGCCGCGCTGCCAGTAGGCGTCAGCCAAGCCTTGATCCAGGCGCAAGGCCTCGGCAAGCGCTCGCTCGGCCTTCGGCACGTTGCCAGCGTCGTTTGCGGCCCAGCCGGCGTACAGCTGGTACTCGGCGCGATTGGCGTCGAGCTCCACCGCGCGCTCCAGCAAGCGCAAGGCTTCCGCCAGCCGCGTGCCTTCGAGGAGCAGCGCGCGACCCAAGCAATGGTTGGACTCGGCGGAGTTCGGGCGCTCCGAGAGCACCTTGCGGAGCAGCTCCTCGGCTTGCTTGGCGCGCCCGGCAGAGACCTTGCCGCAGCCGACGCGCAGCATCAGATCCGGGTCCTTGGGCGCCTTGAGCAGCGCCATTTCGTATTCTTTCAGCGCCTCCTCGGTGCGGCCGGAGGTCTCGAACAGAAGCCCGCGCTCGAGCGCGAGGCCCGGGTATTCTTTGTCGACCGCGGCTACGTCGTCGAACGCTTTGGCGGCCTGCTCGAACTTCGAATCACGACGCAGTGCGACGCCCAGCCGAAACCGGGCTCCGAGATCTTCACTGTCGAGCGCGAGCGCTTGCCGAAATTCCGTCGTCGCCTGCGCGTAACGTCCTTGCGAGAGCGCGACGTCACCCAGCGCTTTGTGAATGCCGGGCATATCCGGCAACTTGGCGCGCGCATCGGCGAGCGTCTTCTGAGCTTCGTCGTTCCGCCCCTGCTGGCTCTGCAGCAAGGCGAGCGCAATGTACACGTCCACGGCTTGCGGGTCGCTGCTCGCCGCCTTGAGTACGCCGAGATACACCGTCTCGGCGACGGCGCGGTTGCCCGCGGCTTCCTGCGCGCGCCCGAACCAATAGGCGACCGGTACGGACGTCGGGTATGTCTCGCGCAGCTTCTTCAAATCAGCGCTCGCGTCGTCGACGCGTTCGAGCGAGAGCTTGGCCTTGGCCACGCCGATTTTTGCGGAGATATCGCCGGGATCGGCCTGGGTGCTGGCTTCGAACCGAGCCTGTGCCTCGGAGAAACGACCCGCGCGGTACAGGGCATCGCCGAGACCATTCAATGCCCGAGCGGCCTTCGGGTTGATCTTGAGCGCATCGGTGTAGGCAGCCTCGGCTTGCGTCATGCGCGAGCGTGCGAGGTGGATGTCGCCGAGCAGCGTTTGGGCGTCGACGAGTTCGTCCGGGCTGGCCGCGGCGGGGCTCTTGGCGATCGAGCCGAGCAGGCGCAGCGCTTCCGCTTCACCGCTGCGTGCAGCGCTACTGATGCGTGCGAGCAGGATGCGCGCGCCGACATGCTCCGGGTTGTGCGCAAGCGCCTCGCGCGCAGCAGCAGCGGCGGCGGCGGTATCCGCCGCCGCGTAGTTGGCGCGTGCCAAACCGAAGGCGCTCCGTGGACTCTTTTGGACACGCACCGCTTGTTGCCAGGCCGCCACCGCGGCCTTCGGATCGCCCGCGCGCAGCGCGATTTCTCCGTGCAAAAAGGCTTGATCCGAGTCGCCCGCGGCTGGCTGCGGCAAGCCGTCGAAGAGCTGCTTGGCGCGCGCGATCTGACCTTCCGCCGCGGCACGCGCAGCGCGCGCGTGCGCCACGTACGGGGTATCGGGATATTTCGCCAATTCGTCGAGCAGCACCGAGCCGCGCGCGTGGATGGCTGGGTCGGAACCGAAGCGAAGCTCTTCTGCGAAAGCGCTGAACGCGGCGTAAGCCGGCAGCTGCCTGACGCGTTTAGCCGATGCGCGCGAGGCTTCCACGGTCAAGATGGCACGTTTGGCTTCCGGGTAGGTATCGCGTGCCATCTCCTTCTGCGCGTGCGTGACCGTGCTTTCGATCAGCTTCGCGTACTCACCCGCCTTCAGCTGATCGATCACCAAGTAGGCGCCGAACGGGCCAACGGAGGGCACCAGAGCCAATGACGCGCCCGCGACGAACACCACCAACAGCCCTCCGTACAGGCGCAGGTCGAGCTTACGCTTGCGCTTGCGCAGCTCCGGCGAAGCGCGGCCAATCGGCGCGGTCACGTGGGCCGGCGCTGCGGTGCCCAGCGCAGCCCGAGGCTGATCCTCTTGAGGGATCGCCCCAAATTCCATGTCTTCGTCACGCCGCCCGGCAGGCGGGCCTGCCTCGAGCGGGACTTCCGCTTCGCCTCCCTCGTCCCCGAGGTTTACCTCGCCGTATGCGGTGCCACCGCCGGATTGGCGCACGATGGCTTCTGCCGCGGCGCGTGCCGGGGGAGATTTGCGAACCGGCGCGTGCGGCGCGACGTCGCCGAATAGATCGGCCTCCTCGGCTTCCGCGCTATAGCCGGCAGCGGCAGGCGGCAGGCTGGGCGCGCCGCCCAGCGGCAGCTCGAGCTCGCCGAAGTCGGCCCGAGAAGCGCGCGGGTTCGGCGACTGAACCGGATCCAGACCGAAGTCGGGAGGCAAACTTGGCGCACGCTCGATGTCGAAATCGAGCGCGTCGAACCGTGGCGGCGACGATGACGAGGCGGAGCCGCCCAGCGCGGGCGGGCCGCTCGAAGGACTCGGCAAGCCCGACGACTGATACACCGGCAGACCCGCACCGAGCGAGGGCAGCCCCGCATGACTGCGTTCGGGCAAGCCCACCCCGCCCAGCGTGGGCAAGTTGCCGCCGACGAGGGGTAAGCCGTCGTCCAACTCGAAACCAGCGCTCGACGCTCGACCGCGTCCGGCGAGCGACGGCAATTCGACCGAGCCGCGAGCTGGACCGGGCGCAGCGGCGCCGCGACTCAGTTCCGGCAAGCCGGCAGCCACCGACGGCAAGCCCACGCCGCCAAAACCCGGCCGCGCGGGCGAGGGCAAACCAGCAGCGCCGTTGGCAGAGATTGCTGAGTGTGGGCTCACCGACGGCAAACCCACTCCCGACCCGACCCGCCTGCCCACCGTGGGCAAGTCCAAGTCGAGACCAGACGACGACGGGCGCCCCGCCGGCGCGCGCGCGCCGCCTGCCGCCGGCAAATCCAAGTCGAGCGCGTCGAGGTCGAGCGATCTCGGATTCGCGGCCCGCGACGCCGCGGGCGGAGGCGACGCCGACATCGGCAAATCATCGAACGCGGAGGGCGTCGCGGGCAGATCGCCGAACGGCGCGGGCACCGACGGTAGATCGTCGAACGCCGAGGGTCTCGCGGGCAGATCGCTGAACGGCGCGGGCACCGACGGTAAATCATCGAACGCCGAGGGCATCGCGGGCAGGTCGCTGAACGGCGCGGACGCCGAGGGCAAATCATTGAACGCCGAGGCCGCGCCTGGCGCTGACTTCGAGCCTGCCGGCGCAGTGGGTATCGGCAAATCCAGGTCGCTGACCGCGGCAGCACGCGGCGGCGGCAAGCCCGGTCGCGGCGCTGTAGCGGCGGGCAGATCCGCGTCCTC
>DATEPG010000418.1:0-18823 GCA_035273265.1 Polyangiaceae bacterium | reverse complement strand
CAGGCGCAGCTGGCGCCGCGGGAGCAGGCGCGGGCGCGGCTTCAGGAGCGGGCGCGGGCGGGGCTTCGGGAGGCGGAGCAGCCGGAGCTGCAGGCGCCGCTCGAGGAGCGGACTCGGGGACCCGTTGAGGAGAGCCCGAGGGTTGAGCGAGGGCGGGCGAGCCGGCGCACAGGGCGATCACGGTGCTGCTCACGAGCAGCGCACGGTTGACCTTCGGATCTCGGGATTTCGCGGGGAATTGGGACAGAACCACGACGTTGCTGCCCGCATAGCATGGCGAAAATTGGATTGAAAATGAATTTCATATTCACTCCGGGCGATGCGCACTCCTAACCCCTTGCCGCCAATCACTTCCGCGGCGGCGGGCTGCTTACGAGCGGATCGCGTGCAAGTTCGGCGGCGGCTCGCTGGGCTCGGGCATGATCCAATGCGCCTTGCCGAAGCCGTCTTCGATCCGCGCCAGGTCGACATTGGGATCGATCAGCCGGTGAATGGGCCGTCCGTTGAGGGAAACCCAAGTGTCTGCTCGCACCTCGACCGGACCGAGGCCCTTCGCCGCGTAGTCGTCGCGGATGCGGTGCGCGAGCTGTAGGATCAGGTCCGGCTGGCTCGACATCTCGCGCTCTTGCAGGCGCGTGAGGTATTGATGGGGCGGGACGTAGAAGGTGCGGCCCGCGCGCGGCGCGCGCACGACGAAAGTGATGCTGCCGTTCTTCTCGCGCACCATCACGCGCCAGGAGAAGCGCATGCCCTGCTCGTGCCAGCGCACCGAGCCCCCATAGGCCAAGAAGCGCAACGGAAATGCCAATTGGAACAGACAATAGGCCGCTCCCAGCGCAAACCAGAGACGATACCGGCGCGCGGACGGAAGCGGAGCGAGCGCCGGGCGAGCATTGGCTATCGCGAAGCGCGCTCTGACACTCGCCGGCAAGCGAGCCCACAGCTTGCGCGGCCAGCTCGGCGAGAAGAACAGCAGCGCGGACAGCACCATGATCACCGGGAACATGCCGATCGGAAACAAGAATCCGGTTATGGTGTGAAAGCCGATCACCAGCAGGTAGGCGAACGGGCGCAGCCTCGGAACCATCAATAGCCAAGGGATGCTGGTATCGAACAGGAAGCCCGCCCAACTCATCACCGGCGCTGCCCAATCACGGGCCAGGATCGGGCCTATCACGGGCGTGTCAGCGCGAGACAGGAGCCAAATACGCAGGGGTTCGGCGTGAACCAACCAATCGATGTGCGCCTTGGCCAAGCCGGCGAAGGTGTACACGACTGCCACTTGAAAACGGAATAGGTACAGCCAGGCCGTTGCCACGGTGCTCTGCGCGATCCGCGGCCGAAAGCAAGCATCCAGCGACCAGGTTCGCCCGGCGGGAGAACAGGCCAGCAAGAGCGCGAGCAGGCTGGCGAGGTAGTAGTGATTCAGATAGGTCGTGACATCCAGCAGCTGCAGGTACGTGAAGCCGACGAACAGACCGAACGCGGCCGCGCGAAAGAGCAAACCCAAGCTGACCAACGCGCAGAGCACCGCAAGCAGCCAGAACAGCGCGTGCAGCTCGGCCGATGGCGGCACCTTCACCCAGGAAAACCCCCAGTATTTGAAATGAAACCGAGGCGCGACGAACAGCTGATCGATCCAGCCATAGGCCAAGAAGCGCAGCGTACTGGTGAGTAAAGTGAGCCCGAACAGCACGCGAAAGGCCGCGAGCCACGCACTGTCCACTGGCGTGCGAAGCGCCGCGCCGAGGGCGCGGGCCCTCTCAATCATTGTCGGTGCCCGCTCCAATCGGCAGCTCGAGATCGAGCACCGAGACGAATTCGGCCTTCAGCAGATCGGTCAATTGTTTGAGCGCCGCGTGCACGGCCGAAACGCGCTCGGTATGCGCCGTGATCGCTACCTCGAGCGGCGGGTCGAGTGCATCGATGGCTTTTTGTGCGCCGTCGAGCGCGGTCAGCATGCGGCCGCGCAAATCACTCGCGCCAATAGCGTCCAGCCAGTCCTCGAAGCCGAGGCCGGTGTAGTTGCCGCCGCAGCCCTGAAACAACCGGCGAACACCGAGGTAGTTCTGACGAATATTGGCGGTCGAGACATGGGCAAAGCGAGACTCGAGGGACTCCGGGCACAGACCGGAACCGCACTCGTAGATGCCGAGCGGGATCCCGAGTTTGAAGTCCTTCACTTCCTTGTCGACGTAGAAGAGCCCGTGAAAGACGGCGTTCAACGCGGCCTGCTCGTTCGGGTACACACTGCCGCTACCGGGATGGGTCAGCTTTTGCCTAAAGTTCCCGCCCGCGGGATCCCAGGCCTGCAGCAACTTTTGGGTGTTCTTGAGCACGTCTGCCGCCACCGCGGCGGCGTAGGCGCGCTTTCGCGTGGCTATCTCGCTGAGTCCGAGAGCCGCCCAAGTGCCCTTGCTGTTGATCGCAGAGGAACTCGAGCAGTCGTTGTCCGAACCTGGGTAAAAGAGCAGATACTCGACAGCGCCCAGCCCACGGTAGTTGATCAGTGAGTTACCGAAGCCGGCCGATGCATAGAGATTGTCGACGAGCGCGGTTTCAACCGGACAGCGTCCGCCGAAGCGCCATGCGTAAATCTGATCGCGGAGCTCTTCCGCCCCTGAGTCGTCGTCTGCGGTCCGCGCAGCGGGACCAAAACGGAAGATCTCTGCCACCTGCCAACTTGCGTTGGCGGCTAGCCAAGCGTCTCTCACGGCTTTCGCAGTCCCGTCCGTGGGTTCCGCTACGTTCGCCTTGGCTGCTTGCTCCAAGGCCACGGCATGCACTTCGAAGTCCTGGTAGCGACCCACCGCGCAGTCGGCAACCTGCCTCAAGAAGGCGGCCTTGCTGAAGGTTTCCTCGGGGATTTCCGGCTCGAGCGGGGCGCTGCCGCCGCTGCCGCCGAGAGCACCGTTGCCGCTGCTACCACCGGCCGCCTGCATACCACCGGTCGCGCTTTCGCCACCGTTCTCAGCGGCTTCACCGCCACCGCGGGCGGGGTTCACGGCAGAGCTACCAGCACTCGTTTGCGAACCGCCTGCGGCCGGCGACGCAGAGCCGCCGCCGGTCGAGGTCGAAGTGCTGCCAGCCCGCGACGATGCAGCGCCCGTGTAGACGTTCTCGTCGATCACGAAGCTCTTGCACGACAGGGCTGCTAGCAGCCCTGTCGCTACGAACCCGGCGGCCCGCCCGAATCGGTTCGAACGGAACACAGATTGTCGTCGCGGATTCTTCACGGGATGTGGATTAGCACGCAGCCGCCATCACGGCTTGTTGATTAGCACGAAGGTAGAGTCGATGTCGGTGGGTGAGCCGTTGCCGTGGCTAGTGGCGCCCACGACCGCGATCTTCCCGTCCGAGAGCACATCGCCGGCCGCAAAAGAGTCACCGATGCTGCGGAAGTCGTAGGCAGTGCAGCCGTACGGCGATCCGAAGCCGTTGGTGACCGGCTTGCCGTCGGGCGAGAGCAGCACGATCACGCCGTCGACTTGGCCAGAGCTCAAGGCGCCACTGCCCAGCAGGACCGGACGATTGTCGCTCAGCAGCATCGCGCGACCGTTGTCGCCCAAACCACCGACATCGAACCAAGTACGACCGGGGGTCGCCGGGGTGCCCGTCGTGTTGCCGTAGGTGTTGTCGAGCAAGCCACCTGCGGTCAAGCGGATCGACAGGAAATCCGAGCTGGTGTTGGCAGCCGTTGCGCGCCCGTAGCCGACCGTCACGAGCTTGTTGTCGCTTTGAAGCAGCGCGCCGTACGCTTCGCCCGCGGCCCCAACCGAGTCGCTGAATACGCCGAACAGACCGAACGACTGATCCAACGCCGAGCCGTTGGCGAGCAGTTTGAAGATCACCGGGCGCTGTATGCTGTTGAAGGTCGAGTAACCAGTGACGATCAGCTTGCCATCGGGCAAAACGCTGGCATTGCGCACCGAAGCGTTCGCGTTGCCGATGTCGAGCGTGTATACGCCAGTGGCGTTCAAGCCGAAGGTCGTATCTTGTGCGCCGTTCTCGGTCAACTTGATGACCGCGAAGTCCGTATCGGTGCGCGGCGTCCCAACGACCAACTCCGGAAGCGGCGAGCGCGTCGCGGAGGTAACGATGATCGACTTGTCGATCAGCACGTTGAGTCCCCACTGCGCGTCCGCGCCGGCGAGCGACTTGGCGTTAGTCGTGGCATTGGTGACCACCGTGCCGGTGTTCAGCGGCAAGAAGTGGATGCCGGGGGTAGCAGTATCGCCGAACGTCGTGTCGAGCGAGCCGTTGGCATTGAGGCGGAGCACGTATACGTCTCGGTCGTCTTTGAGCACGGCTTCAGTCTGAGCCGTGGTGTACGCGTCGACCGTGCCGGCAACGATGATCTTGTCGCCCTGGAACGCAATGCCGCGCGGCGTTTCCCCATTGCCGAGGCCGACGCCAGTCGCCCGGACGTTGACCTTAGCGATACCCAGCGCGGCCCAGCTCGTGTCGAGCGTACCGTCCGCCTTGATCTTCACGACTACCGTCGTGCGGTCTTCCGCGTTGGTCACGCCCTCTTGAACGTAGCCCGTCGCGTAGAGAGAACCATCCGCAGCGTGGGTCAGGCCGAACAAGGCGTCGTTGCCGTCCGCGGAGATCTCGATCGTCTTCCCCGACGTCGTGTCGCGCACGCAGTTCTGGACCAAGACCGGCGGTGCGCCGCCCGAACCAGCCGAACCGCCCGTGCTGCCGCCAATGCCAGCCGTGCTGCCGCCGCCGGCGCCGGCCGTGCTGTCGCCGGTGCCTGCCGTACTGCCGCCGGTGCCCGCCGTGCTGCCGCCAGTGCCGCCGGATTCGGATCCCGCTTCGCCGCCTTCGCCCCCTTCGCCAGTGTCACCCGCGATGTTGGTTTCGCCGGCTTGGTTGCCGCCGCCGCCTTTACCCGCGCCGCCCGCCTTGCCAGCGCCGCCGCCGCCCGCCTTGGCTCCAGTACCGCCAGAACCTGCAGTCGGGCCGCCATTGTTGTTGTCGGTGTCGCCGCAAGCGGCGAGGAAGCAGGTTGCCGCGATGAAGGCCAAACCCAGGCTGCTTGCTACGTGAAGTGGGCGTTTTCGAGATCCAGACATTGAGCGCTCCGTATGTTTCGTTGAAGGGCCGTTCTGGCCCCTGGGCCGGCCTCGATCGAAGCAGCCTCAGTCAAGTGAATTTGATAATGAACACCATTTTCAATAGCTGGTGTCAAGGCATTAAGATCAGCTGTGCGTCCCAGTGCGCTCGGGTGCGTTCGGCCAGTCGGCGGGCGCTGGCTGGATGCCGCGCGTTCCCGAAGTGCGCTCGCCCCCAACTGTCTCGCTCCGCGCGCGGACCCTCACGACAAACCCGAATCGCAGCCGAGCCACGCCCCGAGCATCGGTCGAACGAGCGACGTTGCTTGCCTGGCGCTCAGCGCCGTCTACGTATGCAGTTCTCGTCGGGCAAGGTGCGCATCGTTAAACGATGCACGTCGCCCTCGGCGTTCTCTTAAACCCACTCTCGGTTGACCGTTTCCTACTCGAGAGAGCATGGCGCAACACGCACAGCGAGATACCGACGAGCGCTTCAACGAACTGAGTGACAAGGATGCCTTCTGGGGGCCGCTGCTGCCATTTCGACCTGAAAAGCAGCGTTGTATCGGCAACTTTCGCGCGCTGACGATGGCCGCGATACTGGGCACCTTCTACGGCATGCTGCTAAATTTCGCGCTCGCGCTGATCTGCCGCCACACCGCACAGCGAGTGCCCGCGCCGTACCTGATGCCGTCGATCTTGACACTCACTTACTTCGTTGCCTTCCAGCTCACGCTGGGGCCGGCTTGGAATCGCCGCGCCAAGCTGATGCTGCGACGCGCCGGGTACCTGCAGAGTATCGGCCGTACGGAGCGCTGAGATCGAGCGCTGCCACGCTGCTCGTGGCTGAACGGCTGCGCAAAAAAAGTGCGGAGGGGGAGACGCTCCTCGCGTCCCTGCCCTCCCCTCCGCACCCCGGAGTGTTGCTCTCGTTTCGATCGATTCGAAAAAGTACGGAGGGGCGTCCCTTCCCCTCCGTACTTAAGTTCTTTGGTCTGGCGCGCTACTCGGCTGGGACCGCATGGCCGTGCGCATCGTGCTGCTCCTCGGGCGCTGCTGCAGTGACGGTCGCGAACTTCGCGCAACCAAAGAGCAGGCCAGCGGCGCCCAAATAGGCGATGGTCATGAGTGGCGCTTGATTGATGCCGATGGCTTCGCCGTGCATGAAGCCGAAGAAGCTCAGCCCGGCGGAGACCGCAGCAAAGGCCGCTGCCTTGCTGAACGCTCGGTCGATGATGAAGGCACCAATCGCGCCCAGCATCAGGCCACCGAGAATCGAGCCACCGCCCATCACCGTGAGGCCGTGATAGAGCACCCCCATTTGGCCAAGCTTGTCCAAGCCCACCGCCTCGGCGGTCGTGCCCGCCGCCCCGAGTGAGTTGTCGATCAGGATCTTGCCCCAAGCAGCCAAGTGCGGCGTGAGCGCCAAGACGATCGCCGGAGCGTGGGACTTGGGGCTCTCTTGGAACGCCTGCGAGCCAATCAGCATGCCGATGTACAGCAAGATGGGGGAGATCGCGACCACCGGGATCAGCGCGACGATCACCGAGATGATGCCGAACCAAGCCAAGATGATGACCGTCACGCCGGTTGCTGCCGAGTAGCCGATACGGCCGCCCATCGCCTTCCAGCCGGGATGACCGATGTAAACGGCGTTGATGAACGGATTGCCCATGCAGCAACCAATCAAGCTGACCACACCGTCGGCCGTGAGCACGCGAGTGGTCGGGAAGCTGTCGCCCGCGATCGCCGCGCTCTCGACGTTGTCGAGCGCTTCTACCAGGTCGTAGATACCGAACGGAATGGCCGTGACCAAGATCACGCCCAGGAACTGGAAACCCGAGAATACGTGGCCGAACGCAGGCAAGGGGATCGAAAACCCGAAGTTCGAAAATGATTCGGTCAGCTTCTGAGTGCTCATCCCGCCGAAATTGTAACCGAGCGCGGTCGAACCCCAGGCGATCAAGCTGCCGGCGGCGATCGCCACCAGGCCAGCGGGGATGCCCTTGTAGTAGCGCACGCCACCGAACCAGCTGACCAGAATGATGGTGAAGCAGACCAAGCCGATCACCGGCGTCATGAACATCTCCAGCGCCGGCCGCATCGAGATGAAGGACACGGACACACCCGCCAAGGTCCCGAGCAGCGCCGCGCGCGGCGTGATTTTGCGAATCACCGGGGCGATGAACCCGCCTGCCATCAGCACGAAGCTCTGCACGAACACCCAGCACAAGCCGGCCTCCCAGCCTTTCACGGGGTCACCCGTCTTGAGGGCGATCGGCAGCATGATCACGAACACGACCACGAACATGTGCGGCACGCTGATTCCGGAAGGCAACGCGCAGACGTCGGTGCGGCCGGTCTTCTTGGCCAATTTGTAGGCGAGCCAGGCGTAGTAAACCGTGCTGAGGCACAACATCAAGCCGGTCGCCGGCAGGATGCGTCCGAACACGATGTTGTCCGGCATCTTGAGCACGAACCGCAACAGACCGGTGAGCACGAGCAAATTGACTAGGATGTTGGTGCCGAAGCCGAAGTAGGCATTCCAATCACCGGGGGTCCACAGCTTTGGTTTGGCGCTTTCAGTCGTCATCGCTTTGATCTCCGTCGTATGGCGCGGGCGCGCCTACGCTTCTGGATTGTTTCGAAGCGTTTTCGTGTGCTGGACTTGGTGCGCTCGGTAGAAAGCGCGCCATTCACAACGATGGCGATCTACGCGCGTGGTTCGCGATCTGTCTAGCGCCATTAAGCGCACACACCGAGCTCGAAATCAGCGCGCTCGCTGCGTTCAGCGAGTGAGCCTCGGACAATCGAGCGCGCGAGCGCGCGTCACAGTTCGTCGAAGACCGAGATCAATTGCTCCGCGAACGACGCAGCGGCCACCGGCAACACCCGACCACGGCGACTCGCCAGGCGTAGGCTCGCTTGTTGCAGCTCGGGATCGCTCAAGGGGATGGCGATCATTCCCGAAACATCCGGCTTCTTTCCGATGTGAAAGGAGAAGCACAGGCCATTGCTGGCGCGGGCGAACATCTTGGTGGTCTCGATCGAATTGGAGACCAACGCGGGCTCGAATCGAATCGAGTGGCGACGCAAACACAGGTCCATCAAGGCCCGCGCAGCCAAGGTCTCGTCGGGCATTGCGATCGGATACGCGACGCACTCGCTCAGGCGCACTTGCGCGCGCGACGAAAGTGGATGCTCGGGCGTCACCAGCACGCACAGCGGCTGGAAAGTCTCCGCCAAGACCACCATTTCAGGATCGTCGCTATGCTCGTGCGTCAGGATCAACTCGACTTTGTCGCGCAAGAGCGCTGCCGCGATCTCCTTCGGGCCTCCTACTCGCACCGAGAAGCCAACCCCTGGATGCCGACCGTGATACTCGGCGATCGCATCCGGCAGCATGCGGCCCGTCACGGACTCCGCGACCGCAATGTGCACGCGCCCATGCACCAAGCCACGCAGGCCGTCGATTTGCGCCTCGACTAGCCGAAGCTCCTTGAGCGAGCGGCGTACGTACGCGAGCAAGAGCTCACCAGCAGCGGTCGCGCGCACGCCTCGCGGTAGCCGCTCGAACAGTGGTGAGCCCACCTCGGCTTCGAGATCGAGGACTCGCCGGTTCAGCGCCGACGAGGCGATGTGCAACGCTTCAGCGGCTTTGCGGATCGATCCGTGATTCGCCACCGCGTCGAGATACGAGAAGATGGTCGGTGGCTGAAGCCGCCAGGACGGGAGCTCGGGACCTCCCGTCCCGCGCACCGATCGCGGGGCTGCCCCCTTGTCAGAACGGTCGGCAGGTTTGCGGGTCACGGGTGCGACTAGAATGCCGGGAAGCCCCCGCGGGGTCTACGGGAGCTCCGATCTCACGCGCCCCGAGCGGGAATCCTCGATCAGTTGTGACGGGATGCCTCGACGAGCGCGCTCGCCCCGCCGGATTCGAGTCGCGACAATCTGGCCACGCCCGCGATCCGCCGAAATCGCCCCGAAATCTCCAGCGACGGGGAGGCTCCCCTTGGTCTGCTTATTGCTGAGAAGCGATTCACTTCTGTGCAGCCCCACGCCGAGCGCGGAGCGAGAAGTAGGAAAGGAACAATCATGAGGCATCTCGGACTATTTCTGATGGGGTCACTCGCGCTAGCGGCATGTGCGTCCAACAACACGCCCCCTGCCGAATCCGCGTCGTCGTACACCGTGGCGGAAGCGACCAACGAACCCAATCGCGGGCCCGACTTCGCACCGGCTTCCTCGGATGGGGTTGCTGCCGCATCGGCGGAGACGCGCCGCAACGCGACTCAGCCGGCCCCCACGCTCGATGCGCCACGTGACCAGCGCGACGCTGTCGACCCGACGACCGGCAACGCCGCGGCCGCGCCGACCGATCGCACGTCGGCACCGGCGGCAGCGCCCGCTACTGGTGCCGCCGCCACTGGTACCACCGCCACCCGCGCCACTGGCACCACGCCCGCCGGCACCAGCCCCGACAATTCGGGTGTGAACACACGCGACCGAAGCAGCGCCGCGTTGACCCCGATGGATCAGGGCGGGAGCGAGTCGGATCGCAAAATCACCCAGCAGATCCGGCAAGAATTGATGAAAGACGGCTCGCTGTCCTTCACCGCGAAGAACGTCAAGGTGATCACCGTCAACGGCAAAGTCACGCTCCGCGGTCCGGTGAAATCCGAGGCCGAACGCGCCTCTGTCGAAGCCGCCGCCCGGCGCGCGGCAGGGTCCGGCGCGCAAGTGGATAGTCAAATCGAAATCAGCAAGTGAAACGGAAGGAAAACACCATGAAAAAGTCAGTGATTGGCATCGTTGAAACCCAGATGCAGGCCGAACGCATCGTCGACCAGTTGCAAGGCAGCGGCGTAGCGTCCAGCAACATCTCGGTGTTGTTCCCGGACAAGCGCGGCACCAAAGACTTCGCCCACGAGCACAACACGAAAGCGCCCGAAGGCGCGGTTGCCGGTGTGGGCGCGGGCGGCGTGATCGGCGGTACCCTGGGCTTGCTGGCGGGCATCGGCGCGCTGGCGATTCCCGGTGTCGGGCCGTTGATCGCTGCCGGACCGCTGATGGCAACGCTCAGCGGGGCGGCCGCTGGCGCTACGGTCGGCGGCATTACCGGAGGTCTAATCGGTTTGGGCATGCCGGAGTACGAGGCCAAGAGCTACGAAGGCAAGGTGCGCGGCGGCAACATTCTGGTCGCCGTTCACACCGACAACAGCGACACCGAGAAGCGCGCAAAGCAAGTCTTCGAAGCCAACGGAGCGCATGACGTCTCCGTCACGGGCGACGCTTCCGTGCCGAAAGACGAGAAGAAGGAGCAAATCTCCCGCTTCTGATCCGCTATAAGCTTTTTTAGCTTTTGGCTCTTTTCAGCGGGCGACGCGACTCATCGCGTCGCCCGCTGTCTTTTTCGAGCGTGGTGCCCGCTCAGCGTGCCAACTCCCGCACCACCGCTTCCACCCCCCGTGTCACGCGTGCCAAACAATCATAGTTCAGCTGCTCCGGCCGATCCGAAGCGCGGTGATAGTTCGGATCGCGATAGAGCGCGGTATCGGTGAGCATGATCGCCGGATAACCCACGCGCCGAAACGACCAATGGTCGGACCAGTCGATGCCTGGAAACGTCGCGGGCAACGCAGCGCCTTCGGACGGGAACGGCTCTGCTCGGCGAAAAGAGCCAATCGCGGCGCGCACTAAAGAGCGCGCGCCCAGATCCCCGACGAAGCCGAGGAAATTGCCGCGTGAGGGATAGAACAGCCCGATCGGAAACGGGTAATGCTGTGAATCGGCGTGCTCGCTGTAGTAACCGATTGTTTCGAGAGAGAGCATGGCCGTGATCGGATCACCCCGCTTGCGGGCATTGTCCGCGTTCACGAGCGACCCCATGCCGGGATTTTGGAAGTATGGCGGCTCCTCGTTGACGAAGAAAACGAAGCGCACGTTGCTGTCAGCCGGGGTCTTGGCGAAGCGTGCCGCGAGTTCGAGAGTGGCGGCGACGCCGGAGCCGTTGTCGTTGGCGCCCGGCCCGGTATCGATCGAATCGTAGTGAGCGCCGACCACGACGATCCGCCCGGAACCATTGGCGACGACCTCGAAGACCACGTTCTTCGCATGCCCCCCCTGTGGGCCGACATCTTCGAGCTGGAGCGTTCGAACTGGGCTTTCGAGCGGCCTCAAACTGGCGACCAAGTATTCCCGCGCGGCAGTCAGGTTCTCAATGCGATCGAGGCTGCGAGTACCAATCGTGCCGGCCAGCATGGTCACGTGTTCACGCAATCGCGTGCTGAGCTCACGCAGCTCGGGCGTGGAAGCCGGCAGCTCGCCGGAATACGGACGCCCCGGCATGCGGGTTGCGAAGAGCAGCGCAGCCGTGAGCAGTACGGGTACGCTGCCCAGGCCGAGATAGAATAGCAATCGGTCTTTCAAGCGCATCAGCAACGCCGGTCTGGGTCTCGTCTATTCCGGGTCGGCCGTGGTACGATTCGGAGTGCCCGCGTCGACCGAACCGCCAGCGGAACAGGAGGCCATCTTACCGCAACGCGGCGCGTTGCGGCGCTTGGTTGCACTGGCGCGTGGCCTGCGGAACGGTGCCAAGGCGTTCGTACGCTTATTTGGTCGCCGTAAGGAGCGCCGGGAGGTCATGACCATCTTAGTCACCGGCGCCAGCGTCGGCATTGGGCTCGAGCTGTCTAAATTGCTACGTGACGGGCCGCATCGGCTGGCGCTCACCGCGCGCGCGTCCTCGCTCGCGCGCTTCGCGGAAGAAGGCCTCGTATCCGGCGAGCGGATGCTGCTTTTGGAACTGGATGTCACCAGTGATGAGCAGCGGCGCGCGGCGATTCGCGCGGTCGAAGATCGTTGGGGCGGAGTGGACGTGCTGGTGAACAATGCCGGTATCAGCTATCGCGCCGTCGCCGAGCATGTAACGGAGGTGGAGCGTCTAGCGCAATTGGACGCCAACTTTCTGGGGCCCATGGAGTTGATTCGATTGGTGCTCCCGCACATGCGCAGCCAACGTTACGGGCGAATCATCAACGTCTCTTCGGTTGGCGGCATGACGGCCATGCCCACGATGTCGATCTACAGCGCGTCCAAGTTTGCGCTCGAGGGTGCCTCTGAATCGCTGTGGTACGAGATGCGACCATTCGGCGTGCGCGTGTCGCTCGTGCGTCCCGGATTCATCAATTCCGACGGCTTTCGCAAAGTGCGCTTCACCGCCCAGGCTCGACGCGCGCTGACCGATCCCGGCGATCCCTACCACGCGCACTACGCGAACATGGACGAGCTGATTGCAGGTCTGATGACGCTCACTTTCTACACGGCGGCGGACGTGGCAGAGACGATCCTCGACGTGATCGAGCAAAAAAATCCGCCGCTATGGGTCGCCGGCACGCTCGATGCCCAGTTATTCGACTTGCTTCGCCGCATCATCCCATCCGGCCTCTATCATCGCCTGCTGTACGCCGGCCTGCCGCGTATCTGGCGCTGGGGGCAAAGCGGAAGCCATGCCTTGAGCAGCTTGCCACCACCGATCCGCAGCCGGAATGCGCACACTCCCAAGAAGTAGCGACGCCGACGCGCGAACCTAGCCTAGAGCTCCAGCTGCCGACTGATCTCCGGCGCCGGCATGGCGCCGCTCAGTCGACGCGCTTCTGCCCCGGCGCGGAACAAGATCATGGTCGGAATGCTGCGAATTTCGAAGCGTTGCGCGACCACGGGCAGCGCCTCCGTATCGACCTTGGCCACCACCACGCCCTGCGAATGCTTCCCTGCCAGCTTCTCCAATTCGGGCGCCAGCATGCGGCACGGGCCACACCAGGACGCCCAAAAGTCGACCAGCACCGGCAGGGGTGAATCACGCACGAGTTCGTCGAAATCCTGCGCGCTGGCGAGCGCGACGGGCCGCGCCAGCGGCAGCAAAGGCAGCTTGCACGCTGCACACTTGGCTTTGTCGAGCAACCGCTTGGCGGGCAGACGGTTGCGGGCTGCGCAGGAGGTGCAGGCAATTTCCATCCGATACAAGGTGTGCCTGGAAAGGCGGCAGTCAAGGGTGACTGGGGCGGCCGGCCACGCTCGTTCAATCGTGGCTCAGAAGCTCAAGCCTGAGCACGCCGCCGCCCAAGGGGCGCCTGTCGCCGCGCTGGCACCGACGCGAAGATGTCTTTGCGGGCGCCTTCGCAAATGGCAACGACGGCCGGGTTTTTGATCTTGCGCTCGGCCGAGATGGCATAAAAGCGCTGACGCAAGCTTTCGACGCGACCGACCTGCTGCAAGCGATGACGCACGCGAATGTCTTCTGCGATCACTTCTGGCACCGCGAACACGCCGAGCCCGGCCTCCGCCACTACGTTGGATAGAGCGGGGTCATCGAACTCACCGACCACCCGTGGGCGAACGTCGTGTGCGTCGAACCATTGCTCGAGGCCGCGCCGAAGCATCGATTGCGGGCCGGGAAGTAGAAAGGGCACGCCGCTCAGCGAACCCGGGAAGCGACGCTTGTAGATCTTGGCCAGGGCCGGGGCCGCGAGCAACACGGTTCCGCATTCACCCAGTAGATGGCTGAAGGCGCGCACCGACCCCGGCAGGGCGGGCGTGTCCGCGAGCACGACGTCGATGGCGTTGGCCGCCAGCTCGCCCAGGTACGCCTGCGTCGTGTTGTCCTCCCGGCACACGACTCGAACGTGTTCTTCCAGACGCCAGGCCGGGGCCAAAATGCGCTGCACGATTGATTTGGGCAGCGCATCGGAACAACCGACGACGACGCGAATCGGTCGGCCGCTGAGACGCCCTTGAATCGTGTCGACGAATTCACGACCCAAGGAAAAAATTTCATCCGCATAGTGGAAGGCCACCCGCCCTGCCTCGGTCAGCACCAAGTTGCGGCCTTGCTTGGCGAAAAGCTTCTCACCCAGCACTTCTTCCAAACGGTGGATCTGGGCGCTGACCGTCGGATGGGCCAATCGCAGCTCACGGCTCGCTTGCGCGACACTGCCGTGCTTCGCCACCGCCCAAAAGTACAGCAGGTGATGATAGTTCAGCCATTGCATGCGCCGAGCATGCGTCGGTTTTTACGACGGATCGAGACGAAACTTCCTCATTGCCGTCAGATCAGGGATCGTTAGAGTGATCCGCTCCGAGTTTCCACCGGGATTATCTGCCCGAGAAGCGCGGAGAGCGAGCAAGAGTTACAAAAAATGCACGAGAGCATCGGCACCCCCTGGCTTTGGATCGGCTTCGTTGCCTTCGTGCTGGGCATGTTGGCGCTCGACTTGGGCGTGTTCCACAAGAAGGACCACGAGATCGGCGTCAAAGAGGCGCTGACTTGGACCTGCGTGTGGATCACGCTCGCGCTGCTGTTCAACGCTGGCGTTTACTTCTGGTTCGGTTCCGAGCGTGCGCTCGAATTCTTGTCCGGCTACGTGATCGAGAAGGCGCTGTCGGTCGACAACATCTTCGTCTTCATCGTGGTCTTTTCGGTGTTCGCGGTGCCTGCCAAGCTGCAACATCGGGTGTTACTCTGGGGCATCCTCAGCGCGCTGGTACTGCGCGCCATCTTCGTGGTGCTCGGTGCCGCGCTACTCAGCCGTTTTCATTGGTTGGGTTATGTGTTCGGCGGCTTCTTGGTGTTCACCGGCCTCAAGTTGCTCGTACAGCGCGAGGCCGACATCGACCCGCGGAAGAACCCGCTCTTCAGGTTGTTCCGGCGTGTGATGCCCTCGGTCGACGAGTTTCACGGGGGGCGCTTCACGATCGTGCAGGCCGGCAAGCGTTACGCCACACCCCTCTTACTGGTGCTGATCGCCATCGAGGCGACCGACATCGTATTTGCGATGGATTCCATTCCGGCCATCTTCGCAGTTACCCGCGATCCGTTCATCGTCTTTACCTCGAACATTTTTGCCATCTTGGGTTTGCGAGCGCTGTACTTCGCTCTCGCCGGAATGATGGATAAGTTCCACTACCTGAAGATCGGCTTGGCGCTGGTGTTGATGTTCGTGGGCGCTAAAATGCTGCTTGCGAGCGTGTATCACATCCCGATCTGGGCTTCCCTGGCGATCATCGCCGCGTTGCTCGCCGGCTCCGTGATTGCGTCACTGCTACGCCCGCCGCCAAACGAACCGCCGAGCTCTCTGCCAAAGCCGCCCTCGCCGGGCGCTGAGCGCAAGGGCGATGCGATAACGACCTGAACCAATGCACGACGCGCCTGGGCCGCGGCCCAAGCGCGTCGCGCAGCCTTCAGTGCGCGGTTTGATTGGGCGCGTGATGGTCCGCGCGCTCGTCCGAACCCGTAGCGCGAGCCCAGTCGCTCAGCATTCGCAGCTCAGCAACGCCCATGCGTGCTAGCAGCAGCAGCCATGCGGACCGCGGCTCGGATCGTTCCCAGTGGCCATTGGCAATCCCTTCGACTCTTTGACTCCGAGGCATTGGAATCCTCCGCCAAAGTGATTGGTCAAAGGTCTGGCGGTCGCAAGTCCGGACAAGTCCGGACTGAGCGGCTCCCGCGACTAGCTTCGAAGTACCGAGCGATCAACGAACATTCCGACGAGGCATTTTCGACCAACTGAGGCGAACTACGACAGCAAAGTCAGGACTTTTAGGCGGCATTTTCCGTCGGAGGTACGGCACGGTTCCTGCTGGCTCGCGGCCATGAGCGAACAGCGAGCGATCCGGCAGTTTCCGCAGCCCCAATCGGTCGCTCCGCCCCCACACGCAGCCTCGGAGGGGAATGTCTTGCGCTGGTTGGTCGGCGGCCTGACGCTCGCCGCGGCTGCCGCGTTGGTACCGTTCTGGGCACCGCTGATTTTGGCCGCTTGGGGCGCGCTGATCGCTTGGCCATTGCAACGGCGTTTGAGCCGGTCGCTCCATCGTTCCAAGCTGAGCGCGGCTCTGCTCACGGCGCTGCTCGTGTTCGTGATTCTGCTGCCAGTCGCAGTGGTCACCTTGTCTCTCTCGGGCAGCGCGATCGCCCTCGGTCAACGTCTCATCGAGTCCAAGAGCGGCGTCGAAGCTCTAAAAACCCTGTCGAGCAGCGACGGAGCCGCTTTCAGTGTCACGCAACTCGACACGCAGCACGCAGTCGAGCTGGTCCGAAAGCACGGAGTCGCTGCCTTGGGTGCTGCACGCACGATTTTCGGCGCCGCTAGTGTGGGGTTGATCGGCTTAGTAGTGTTCGTGGCTGGCTTTTACACGTTTTTGATCGACGGCAAGCAAGCTCGCGACTGGCTGCTGGAGCGTTCGCCGCTATCGCATGCGCACTTTCATCGTTTGGCCAACGTCTTCAGCGAAGTCGGCCGGGGCCTCGTGGTCGGCGTCGGGTTGACCGCGCTTTCCCAGGGAGCAGTAGCAACGATCGGCTACTTGGTGACCGGCGTGCCGCAAGCCCTGGTGCTCGGCATGGTGACGGTCTTCGCGTCATTGATTCCAAGCGTCGGTTCGGCGTTGGTTTGGGTGCCCGTCACCGCAGGCCTCGCGCTCACTGGCCGGCCCGGGGCCGCGTTGGCCATGCTGCTGATCGGGGTGTTCGTGTCCGTGATCGACAACCTATTGCGGCCGTTCTTCGCGCGCTACGCCGAGCTTCGCATGCACTCGCTGGTTTTATTCGTCGCCATGCTCGGCGGCATCGTGGTGTTCGGGACCTGGGGCCTGCTGCTCGGACCGCTGCTCGTGCGTTGGGCGAGCGAGGGCCTGAGCATGCTGCGCGAACAGCGGCTCGAGCACAGCGAGGGCCAGGAATAGCCTGCGTCAGTCGATAGCGAAGCAGTACAGACGCCCGGCGCCGCCCCGCGGAGTGGTGTCGCCGCAGCTGCCGTTCTCGTGCACGGAGTTCCACGAGTTGTAAGGCGGCGCGCCATTCATACCAGGACCGAGGCCGTCGCTGTGACCGACTTGGGCCGTCTCTTCACTGCTCTTGCTCGTCCAATCTGCGCATGTTTTGCCCGCGAGCAGCATGCCATCGGCGGTCGAACCGGTCAGGATATCGTGCTCGTTGGGTGTCGGCGAGCCGAGCCATTGTCCGTTGATCTTCGCGCCATTCTCGTCCAAGAAGAGGTCTGCACTTCCGTCGATCGCGTGCAGAGTGTCCAGATCTTGGGCAAGCAAAACACCTTTCGAGTTGTGCCAGGGGCCCGACCCGATGCGCTCGCGTGCGTTGACCGCTTTGCTCGAGTCCTCCGGATCCTGCTCCGCGCTCAAGTAGGCATGGAAGGTATGCGCGCCCAAACCGGCAGCGTTCGCCAAGTTTTGGCAGCGCGCGTCTGCGCCCAGCAGACCGCCGAGGTCGGCGGTCGGGCTGGTGTCGCTGGTGACGAAGAACGTCGCTTTCGAGGCGGCTCCTCCACCGCCCGCGCCGGCGTGGGCGTGATTATCCGGTTGTTCGTCGGAATCACAGCCGACGAACAACAACGGGAAGAGCAAACCCGAAACCCAAGGAACACGACGCAGGTTCATTTTGCACCTCGAAAAGCGGTTCTAGACCACGGCAAAGCGTAAGCGGATTTTTGCGATCCGCCAGTCCGAATCTCCATTCCGCACGCTGTTCTGCGGGGCACTTTTGCAGATCCGTGGGTTCCGCCATACTGTCAGAACAATCCATGCGTCGCGTTCGCGCTCGTCGAGTCTTGTCGGCATTTCGCCAAGGCAGCTCTTGGCCAGTGGTCATCGACACGGGCTCTGAGCAGCTCTTCACCAAGTTGCACGCGACTGCGCATGGCGCGGCGCCCCTCGTGGCCGAGATCGTGGTCGGCGAATTGGCAGATGCGCTCGGGCTCGCAACGCCCGCGCGCTGTCTAGTAGAAATCGAACCCGGCATCGAGAGTCTCGATCCCCACGAAGAACTGATCGATCTACTCGCGCGCAGCAGTGGCCTGAATCTGGGTTTCGAACTGCTCCAGGGCTATCGCGATCTGAAGCCACCCGACGCGCGGCACATTCGGCCCGAGCTGGCGGCTTCGATCATTTGGCTCGATGCCTTGGTCCAGAACCCTGACCGCACGCAGCAAAACCCGAACCTGATGATCAAGGCGGGGCGCGTGTCACTGATCGACAATGGCGCAGCGCTCACCTTCCAGTACGACTGGGAAAACGTTACCGAGCAGTCACCCAGGCAACCGGGTACGTTCGTCGAAAAGCATCTGCTCCAGGTCTCGCCGAGTGAGTTGGAAGCCTGCGACGATGAACTCGCGCCTCGCCTGACTCGCGCCGTACTCGAACGAGCGTTGGCGGCTGTACCGGCCGAGTTCATGGTTCCACTCGCGCCGCAGGGCAGCGATCCCGCGCGCCAGCGCGCCGCCTACGTCGCTTACCTGTGGAAGCGACTGCGCGCGCCCCGTCCGTTCGTCAGTCCCGGCAAGAATCTGCCATTTCGCTTCGACTTCTGAGCGCGCCCAGACTGTCCATGAAAAGCACTCACTCATCGCCGGGCTTGGGCGGCTCTCACGCAGCGCAAACGTAGTCTCGCGGTTCGTGGAAGCCCATCGTGCTCAGCGCGTGGCGGATTTCGGTGCGAGGACCCAGACCTGAAACCGACACGATCAGCGGGAGAGAACCCAACCTGGGCAATTCGCTGGGAGTGACTACGGGCACGCCTCGGATCAGCTGTCCGAGGCGGCGCGGATGAAGTTCGATGATCGCCCGCGGATGCTTGCCTCTTCGCGCCAAAGCGTTCGAGAGTGCCTTGCCGGTGTGCCCGAAGCCCCAGAGCAAGTAGTGATCACCGGCAGCGAGAAAACCGCTAGCCAAGAACTCCGCCTTGCATTCGGTGA
>DATEPG010000417.1:0-3581 GCA_035273265.1 Polyangiaceae bacterium | reverse complement strand
CTCACCCGCGGACAGCGGCTGAGCATCGGCTTCGCGCAACTCTGCCAGCTTCTGGAGCAGCGGGCCGCGTTGTGTGTCCGTGACCGCCTCCACGTTCTCGGCGATCACCGAGATGGCCAAATCAGCGCGGCCCGCTTGCTCGAAGAAACCGACCGCACTGCTGATGGCCTCTTCGTCGCCCGTGGCCAAGGCTGCGATGCGCGCCCACGCTTCGCCGGTGGCGACCGGGTCTTTGCGCTTTTGCTCGTGCAGCTTGGCCAGCGCTTTTTCCAGCGAAATGCGGGCTTCGATGTCGAGCGTTTGTTCGGCTTCGTCGCCCAGCAACGAGGCCAGCTCGTCCCAGCGCGCCTGCTTCTCGAACATGCGCTTGAGTTGGCTGCGCGCGGGTTCGTCATCCGAATCGAGCAGGAGCAGCTCTTTGAGCGCGACGATCGCGCCGTCGATGTCGCGCAGCTGCGTGTCGCACAGCGCGGCGACCTCGCGCAGCCAGCTCTGTCGTTGGTCGGTGTCGGCGTTCACGTCCGACCCCGCGGCCAGCAAAATATCCCGCAAGTCGACGTATTTTCGAGTCTGACGCAGGAACGGCTCCAGGTAGCCGATGGCGTCCAGATTGGCCGGGTCGAGCGTCAGCACCTCGCGGAACTTGGCGGCGGCCTCGTTCTTCTTCACCTTGCGCGCCAAGGCCTGGCCGAGTTCGACCAACGCCACGACGCGCGCTGCCGCGTCGGCGTCGGGGGGTGGCGCGAGGGCGTCCAGCAACGCGTCATCCGCGCCGGCCGCCATCGACTCACTGATCAGCTTGCGCGCCTCGCTCGCGAGCGCACCGCTCGGGTTGGCCCTCAGGTAAGCAGCCGCGCGCGGTGCGACCTCCGCAATGCGGTTGAGCTGCTGCCCGTAGAACATCGCCAGCTGCACCGCGCGGTCGTGTTCGGGCACGAGCTCGAGGGCGCACAGCGAATAGGACAGCCCATGTTCGCCCGCGTACTCCTCGGCCAACTCCACGAACAGCGCGGCGCCCTCTGCACGCTCGCCAACCGACACGCTTTGTCCGGCTTGCACGCGCTCCAGCAGTACGGCCGCCAGTTGTTGCTTGAGCGTCGGATCGTCTCCGCCCTCGAGCTCACGCGCGAGTCGGTAGGCGATCGCGGAGCCAGCGAAGTCGAGCGCGTTTTTGCGCACGTCGCCTTCGTCCTGATAAAGCGCGATCTTGCGCTCCGGATCGGCCACCAGCGCCTGCTCCAACGCGAAGTAAGGCACGGCCTCGCTCCACTGACTCGCCGTCTTGTACAACTCGCGAATCGCGTAGATCGAGAATTGGCTGGCCGGATCGAAGTCGACCGCGCGCTTGTAATTCTCGATCGCTTTTTTGGGCTGATCGAGCGGCGGATTTTGCCAGAGCTGACCGAGCTCTTCGTGCAAGATCGCCAGTTGTCCGCGCAGCTCTGGTTCTTGCAGCGCGAGCAGCGTGAGCGCCTTGGCGCGCCGCTCGAGCAGCGCCACGAGCGCTTTGGTGTCGCCCTTCTCGCGATACAACTCAGCGAGCCGATCAGCGGGCGTGGCTTGCGTCGGATCGCGATCGATCGCGATCATCAAGGCGCGAGCCGCGCGATGCGCATCACCGAGTGTGGTCGACCAGACGTTCGCGGCTTCGGTCAACCAGTGACACGCGACTGCGGGATCACTGGTCGCGGTCCCAACTTTTTCCAGTAACATCGCATACGACTTCGGATCACTTTGGCCCGCTTGGTGGGCGAAGGTGATCGTGTCTTGGTCATGCGGGTTTTGGACCAGACGCTGGACGAGCGTCTCCATTTCACGAGGGTCCATATTTGTTCGCACGACGCTAACACGCGGAAAGAACGCCCTGCAACGCGCAATCCAGTGTCAGCAGCCCGTTCAGAGCAAGCTACTCGAAGCGCCCGTAGCGCTCGTTGCCCTTCTTGCGCAAAGGAGCCTTGAGCGAGTTGTGAGGACGGGGCACCTTCTTCGCGGCTGGCAAATTCGACGCACTCGGTGCCGGCTCGGGCGCGGGTTCCAAGGCGGAATTTTCCGCTGTGTTGAGACTCAGCAGAGGAGCGGGCGCCGGCTCTTGGGCAGCGTGACTCTGCAGTTCGCTACCGGACACGGCGTGGATCGAGCTCGCGCTCGCGCTCGTGCTGCTAGGGGCAGACTTGCGCTGTCCGAAGACGACCAAAAGGCCCAGCGAAAAGAGCGCCAAGGCACCCGCCACGAACCAGCCGCCATAGCGGTGAAAGAGCGTCTTTTGCGGGTTGGCGAAGGTCAAGCGCGGTCCGCTCTCGAGCGCGCGGACGCTAATTTCGGCGGCATCGAGTTCGGCGATCATTTGCTCGGCGGTGGCCGGGCGTTCCGCAGGCGACTTGGACAGCACCCGCCAGAGCAGCGCGGCGATACTCTCCGGCACCTTGACTTCCGGCTTCATGGTCTCGAAACGCGGCGGCGGATCTTTGATGTGACGCGCCATCACCACCACCGCGTCATCGTCCACGAACGGAGCCCGACCGCTCAGCATTTGATACAGCAGCACCCCCAGGGAATAGAGGTCGCTGCGCGCGTCGAGCGGCGTGCCCTGGGCCTGCTCGGGTGACATATAACGCGGCGTGCCGAAGACCGTGCCGGCCTGCGTCTCGAGCTGATCGATCTTGCTCGCGTCGTCGTCCCGGGACCATTTGGCGATGCCGAAATCCAGCACTTTACAGGACTCGTGCGCCACCCCACCGCCGCTGCTGAGGACGCGAGAAAGGAACAGGTTATCCGGCTTCAAATCGCGATGGATGATGCCTTTGGCGTGTGCCTCGGCCAGCGATACCAGAGCGTCCCGGGTGAAGCGCAAGGCATCGAACCAATCCAGCCGCCCGACCCGCCGCAGGCGGTCGCCAACGGTTTCTCCTTCGAGCATTTCCATCGCCAGAAACCATGAGCCGTCTTCGGCCTCACCGAAGTCGAACGCGGTCACGGTGTGCGGGCTGACGAGCGCGCTGATCGCGCGCGCCTCACGTTCGAAGCGGCCCTTGGTCTCGGGATCGTGTGCGCGATCTTGCCGCACCAGTTTGAGCGCGACATCCCGGCCGACCGCTTCCTGACGTGCGCGGTACACAGCGCCCATCGAACCGCGTCCCAAGCGACCGAGGATGGTGAAACGCCCGGCGATGGTCGTACCGAGCAAGGGGTCCGATCCGTCACGCAAATCGACGAACGGCAAAGCGTGATCGGGGCAGCGCGGTAACTCGTTGCCGTTCACCACCAGCCCCGGGAAAGCGGAACGAGGCTTGCGACAGCGCGGGCAAGCTCGCTCGGTCGAGCGGCTCGAGGGCGGGATAGTCGCTTCAGCGGCCACGGCGGGCATAGGGGGGCTCGCGCGGCCTTCGAAAACCGCGCGCGCTATCTTACATCGCGCAAGCGCGCGCGTCTGGCAAGCACGCTTACTGGGGCGCACCCGGCGAGAATCGCCGGAGGTGCGCGGAGCACCGACATCAGTAGCGAAATTCGATACGTGAAAGCGACGCCCGCGGCAGAGGGACCGCCCGGGACACCACGGCTGTTTCCGGCGAGGTGTCCGCGAA
>DATEPG010000416.1:0-8994 GCA_035273265.1 Polyangiaceae bacterium | reverse complement strand
GCTCGATGATCTCGGGAAAAGTGGCTTCATTGAATGCTCCATCGTTTCGTGAAGAGGTAGCGAGCGCGAGTCTCGCTCGCTGAATCAGAATTTGACGGGCGATTTCAGAGTGCGGTTCGTGTACAGCCAGTCTTTCCGTCTCACCCGGCGAGTTGTCGTATCCCACTCGGTCATCGCGATCGGATTTGACTTTCGCACACTGCTCGATCTGCGCTCGATTCCACGCGGTCTTACAATGATTGTAATACCGATGACGACATAGACGATGTTTCAATCCGTTAGTGGATTGGTCGCGGCGTCGCCCATGGTTCGATCCCAGCTTGGGCTACCCGCGAAGATCAAGTTCTTGGGCGGTGCGACGCCCCGCGTAGTTCGGCGGACATCGGCTCGTGGTCACTTTTGATGAACTGCTCTTAGCGGCGCATCGTCACGGGCTCGTCCGGCCGATGGTGATGCGCACCGTGCTTCCTGCTGGAGGCGTGATCGATGAACTTGAAAAGTTCACGTCGCCCTCCGCGACCCAGGTGTTGTTTGCGTCGAAGGAGCCGCGGGTGGCCGCGCCTACCTGAAGGGACGCGGGATAGCTGAACGTGCCCCCCAGCGTGTTCATGAGCACGATCTCGGTGCTACTTCGCGCAATGCTGATCCCTTGCGAATCCGACGAGCTTGGCGTGAAGCCGACGCCACGCACACCCGTCGTGGCTGAGCTGGAAGTCCCCGCCCAATTGTGCACGAAGAAGCCCGAATTCCCGGTGCTCTGCGGTTTGAGCAACGCCAGATCGTATACGTCCGAAAGCAGCATATGATTGGTCGTCCGAATCGCACCGATGTTGCTGCCCTTCGGTTTGAACGCATTCGCGCCATTACCCACGTAAATGCCATGGCCATCGCTGCCGCAGGCTTCGTAGTAGGCGAAGGCGGTGTCCCCGGAGAGCGCGGCCAGCGAGAGCTGGGAAATGTTCGGAACTTCCGCGGCGATCTCCACAATCATGCGGAAATTCTTGCCGCTATTCGTCCGCGTCATCTGAACCGGGTTTGGGGCGACGCTCCCGTCATAGAGGTCAGCGCCCACGAAGTCGACGCCCGTGCCTCCTTTGCTACGTGCGGCTTCGTTTGCTTTCACCATTCCGTCCAGAAGCGTCGTATTGATGACGTTCATGCGAGTCCAAACCGAGTAACTCGACGCTTTTACCGCGGCACCGATCGCGCTGTAGTAGTCCTGCATCGTAGCCTCTGAAAACGAATTCACCTCGTTTCCGAGCTGCATACCGATCACGGTATGCGGCGAACCATTGGCGGCATCCCAGGCGGCAATGTGCGCCATCAATTGAGTCACGACGTAAACCTCTCGCGCCCGTAGAGTGGTGTCCTTCAGGTCCAGCGTGTAGGCTCCTGTCTTCTTGAACTCGCTGGTCGTTGCGTTCGACGACGGTGATGGAGAGTAGAGGACGTAGTCCGGCGTCCTGAGATGCACCGGATTGCTAGGGTCACCCAGCCACTGCACGGTGCCGCCGCTGTTCTGGCTGAACCAGAGGAGCTCCATCTTGAGATGGTTGCTTTTGCAAAGCTCAAGATACTGGTCGAGGAGGGTCCAGTCGAACTTGTCCTTGGTCGGCTCGATGTCGTACCACATGAGGGGAATCGACACCGTGTTGAAGCCGTCCGATGCCATTTGAGCGAGGATGGCGTTCCACCCGGTGGCATTCCATTTCAAGCGATAGCGTTGTTTGTCGAGGCGAACCTGGATCTCGGTGAGAAAATACGGCTTACCGTCGACGCGCAGGACGTATCTTTGGCTGCCGTTCAAGCTCGTATCGACAGAGGAGATGACTCCCAAACTTCCTCCGGAGCCAGCGGTACCCCCGGATCCACCACGCCCGCCGTGACCGCCGACCGACGCGCCCGCCATGGCGCTACTTCCATCGGTTCCCGATGCGCCGCCGGTGTTCGTTCCTCCGCGCCCGCCAGACGAATCACCGGCGGCTCCGCCGGTTCCGGCTCCGTTGCCGCCGCCTGTCGAGTTGCCGCCGCCTGTCGAGTTGCCGCCCCTGCCAGATCCTGCCGCCCCGCCGGCTCTCGGATCCGCGCTTCCGGCACTTCCACCGATCCCATCCGCCGAGCCAGACGATCCGCATGCGGCGGAGGTCAACGCGCAGAGCGCAAATGCCAAAACCGTTCGATACGCCATTACGCTCGTCTTCCCTTCATGGGCTGCCAGGAGTTGCCCAGGTGTTGGGCGCAACAAGGCCGTTCTTCACGCCCGTCATGATTCCACTCACGATCGTGGGCTGCGTCTGCGCGCCGCTCTTTCGGTCGAAGAGCGCGAATGAACTGCTCCCCGAGCCCCCGTTGTCCCACCACACCGGCACGATGCCGGCCGTCGTCGTATCCTGCGCGTACGCCAGGGCGTGCGACGCTCGGTTCCCCGTCGCCTGCGCGGCCATCGAACCCCACTCGCCAACCACGATCACCTGAGTCGGCAGCCAAGTGCGGATCTGCTTGGCGATTGAATTCTGCATGTTGCCGTAGTCCGACGCGCTACCCCACGCGTCAGGCGTCGTGCTCAGGCCGAAGCTCGTCGGGTAGTACGTGTGAAGCGAGATGATGAGGTTGGGATCGTTGATGAAGCTCACCTTCTGCATCGACTGGATCCCGGCCTGGTTGGGACTGGCGCCGATCGGCTGGATCATGATGATCCGGGTGGCGTTTGCTCCGCCGGTGCCGCGAATCGCCTGGTGGCAGGCTTCCAAGTACATGTTCAAAGCGGACTGTGCGGTCGGCGTGTTGCCGCCCCCGCCCATGTTCGGTTCGTTGAAGCACTCGAACAGCAGAGTGCCGTTGAACGACTTGAAAGCCGTGGCGATCTGGGTCCAGACCGCGGTCACTTCCTTGGCGACGTTCTGGGCCTCCCATGTGCTGGAGGGGAAAGTGATCCAGCCGCCGTCTTTTCCGTCCGCCTCGTGATGCGTGTTCACGAACACGTACATGCCCGCGTCGACAGCCCACTGCGCTGTCTGTTTGACCTTGGACATCCAGGCCGAATCAATCGTGTAGGACGGCCCCGCTCCGATGTGGTTCGTCCAAGTGACGGGCAGGCGCAGCGTCTTGAACCCCGCGGAGTGAACTGCGTTGATCAGCGTCTGGCTGGGCGTCGGGTTTCCCCAACTCGTTTCGTTTGGAGACGCATCGAATGAATTGCCGAGGTTCCAGCCGGGAGACATCAGCTTGGCAGCTTGCTGGGGCGTGAGGGCGCCCGCGGCGCCGCCGTTGCTCAGCGCTCCACCGGTGCCGGCAAGCATCCCGCCGACGCCCGTCGTGCCTCCGGTTCCAGTTAAGTGACCGCCCGCACCGCTTCCGGCATCTCCGTCTCGCGAACCTCCATGGCTGCTCGTACTTCCCCCGGCGACGGGCGAGCTTCCCCCGGCAAGGTCCGGCAGGCCCGCGGAGCCCGGCGCGCCCCCGTTACCGACGCCCACCGCACCTGCGACGCTCGAACTGCGAGAACCTCCATTTCCCGCACGCGCCGTGCTGCCGCCGGCAGCGGGATGGCTGTCATCAGACGACGAGCAGCCGATCGGCGCGAGCATTAAAACGAAAGAGACGCAGCATGCCCCGACTTCAAAGGCAGTGCGGAGAGTTGAAGCGACGCTCATGTGGGCTTTCCCGAGCTGAGGGTGCGCAAGACGACCGATCGCGTCATTGCAAAGCTGAGCCGCCGAAAATTGAGTCGGCGGAACGGAAACGTGCTCGAGATGTCTTTAAAGACGGGCGACGTGCTCGGCGAGGTTCACGAAACGTCGCTCATTGGCGGTGAACGCGAAGGCATGAAGTCTTCTCACTAGTTTGTTCGCGTCCCTTCTTCGGACGCTCAGCGCAAGTGGTGGGTGCTCGCGCAAGTGGCAAGCACCGAAGCGTACCCGAGCAGGCTATGGATCCAGTTCGACGTCATCCAGCCACAGCTCGAAGCGAACTTTGGGCGGGAAGAAAAATTGGAGCGCGATGAGCTTGTCGGGCACCAGCTCGCTGCGGTCGGCCGCGATGAAATTGGCGAGCGGTAAGCAGTATCTCGTCCAACTCTCTGACAGCGACACGGCACGTTCGTAAGGCACGCCGGGATCTTGCAAGAGGTGCACTTGGATCGAGCTACTGGTCCCCGCTTCGATTCGAGCGCTGAAACACAGTTGCTCGTAGCCCAGCGCGTTCAGCGGCGTTGAGTCGCCGGCCAGGTTCACGCCCAGCCCGGCGCCCCAATCGGTGAAGCCACTGCCGTGAGTTCGCAGCGCGTAAATGTTCGCGCCGCCTCCGCCGATGGGTTCGATGCCGGTGCCCTGCGCTGCGGTGCCGTCCTTCACCGGGTACCAATAGCCAAGAGGTTCCTTCGCGCGCATGTCGCCGTCCTCGAAATCGTCGATCAGCAGCGATGAAGGCGATCCCGCGGCGCCCGCGGAAGAGCCCGCCGCACCCACCGAAGCACCGGCGGCGCCCGCGGAAAAAGCACCGGCGGTCGTGCCACCGTGCCCGCCGCCCGACCCGGTGCCGCCCCAACCTCCCAGCTCGACCGAGTGTGGCTCGAAAGCCCGGAGCACAGCGTCGTCACACGCGGGGAGCAGCGCGACAACGAAAGCGATGAGCCACGACCTTCGCCTCACAGCGAAAGTCCCACGCTCGTTCGCAGCGAGACCCAGGGTTGACCGAGCTGCAGAATCGTCTCCGTTCCCGCGAGCACAGTCGCCGCGGGCACGAGCATGCCGGGATCGATCGATAGGCCCCAATAGAACCGGCCGAAGCGGTGCCACAGTCGCGCCCTGGCGCTGATCATACCGACACTTGCATTCTCAGAAAAAGCGTCGAAGCCGGGCGCTGGAGTAGCAGTCTCGTACAGCCGCACGGCCCCGCCTCCAAGCCCGAGTGAAAGTCCGAAGTTCGGATTCGACAACGGCTCGAAGGTAGCAAAGGCATCCGCTTGCAAGTAACGGAGGGACAGCGTTCCTGCCTGGCTTTCGGCTCTGCCGCTGAGGGGCGAACCACCGAAGCCCAGCTCAATCCCCCAAGATTCGAGGATTCTCGCCTCGAGAGACGCGCCGAGCCACGACAGTGGAGTGGACGCTCCCGAGGACAGCACGGCGCCACCCCCGAGCCAGACGCGAAGCGGGCGAGTGTGGGTGGGCGCGGGCTGCCCGGTGGGCGCAGGCTCGACGCGTGACGGTCGAGGCGTGCGCGATGGCGGCGTCGGCTCCGGCAACACCGGTAAATCCAAAGGCCGTAGTCGCTCCACTACCGCGAGCGCCAAGCGACTCCGGGAGAGCTCGCCCTCCGAGGCATCCATTTCGAAGCGCTCACACGACACGGCGTCGCGGCGGCACAGCAGCGTCATGGCGCTACTCCCTTCGCGAGTGATGGAGACACCGGCCAGAACGCTCGAGTCGGCGACCTGCCGCTGAAGCTCCTGCTCGAGCTGGTCGAGCGAACGAAACTGCGCCGCGCGCACGCTCAGCTCGTATCCAGTCGCGAGCAGCTCCGCCACGAGCGCCTGCACGCCGTCCTTCCAACTTGGCCCGTCCCGTACCTCGAGCACGAGCACCGTCCCCGCGTGCTTCGGTTGAGCGCTAGCGAGCGAAGCAAAGAAGTAGACCACGATGCCGGCGATCAATGCGATGCCTGCAACACCGCCCGAGCCTGCGCAACGTGCTTTCCGCTCGGGTGCAGGCGCAGGTAGACGCGCGCCATTTGCTGTGCTTCCGCCTGAGCACCCCGCTTGAGCAACGCAGCTAACAGGCGAGCCCATGCACCTTCCGCGAGCTCGCCTCGCGGGGACTCGGTCAAAAACGCGCGCAACCAACGTTCCGCCTCAACGGGATCCTTATCACGATCTTCAGCATGTGAAGCCAGCAGCAGCGCGGCGTGAGCCGCGCTCGGAGTACCTGGAAAGCGCTCGCGGAGCTTTAGCAAGGCTCCGCGGGCCTCTTGAGAGGAGCCGGCATATCGAGCCGTGTTGGCGAGCAACAGCAGGTCCTTGGCCGGTAGCTCGCGCGAAAGGCGATCGAAGCCGGCGCGACGGGCTCGGGCGATCGCAACCGCATAATTGCCCCGCGTCGCCTGAAGGCGGAAGTCGTCCCGGAAGTCATCCGCGCTGAGAGAAGCGGAGGTGGCGGTCCGAGGTAGGGTCGACCCCGCGGCTGGCGCCGGCGGTGTGTCTCTCAGCACGCCTGTGGATTCGCGCGCTCCGCCCTGGGCAGCAGCCGGCGCTTGACGCTCGATTCGTTCACCAGCGCCGAGCAAAACTCCGCCGGCTTGCAGCTCACCGCCCGTGACTAGCACCTTGCCCTCTCGGACGTTCACCGAGAAGAAGCCGCTGCTGGCGTTCCAATCCACGCTGAATTGCGTCCCTACAACGCGCACGGCATAGGGTCCGGCCGCGAGCGTCCACGCGCGGCCCGTGCCCTTGCGAATGCTGGCGTCGACGTGTCCCCGTGCGAGGTCCAGATGAGCTTGCTCGGGTGCGAGCTTGGACAACGTGAGCTCGGCGCTTGCTCCGAGCTCGAGCTGACTGCCGTCCGAAAACGACAACATCTCGCCGCGCTCAGCGGGCGCGACAACTCTCGATTTTTCCGGCACGCCCTTGCCTTGCCAGGCGCCCCGGAGCTCTCGTGTTGATCGACTGGCGAGCCACCCCGGGGCGAACACCACCGCCATCAGGGCCAAGGCGATGGCGCACGTCCCGAACACCCAGTACCTGGTGGCAAAATGCTCCTGCTTCGCGAAAGCTTCCAAGACCTTCGCGCGCTGGACAGCGAGTGTACGGCGAGAAGGGCCGGCTTCGAGGGCTGCCGACAGCTCGTCTCCCAGATTGCATTCGGGCCTCATGGCTCCTCCCGCACAAGTTGCGGCAAAATACGCGACAGCTCGGGCGATGCTGCGACGATGCCCTCGAAGCGACGAGTGGCGCCAGCGAGGCGACGCTTAGCGGTGGAGAGCGAATATCCGCAGAGCTCTGCGATCTCAGCCGGGCCGTAGCGCTCGACATAGTGCAGCATGAAGGCGATGCGCTCGCCGGGCGGCAGTTTCTCGATCACGCTCTTCGCGCGGACGAGCAGGTCGCGCATTTCGACTTCATGCACGAAATCTCCATGAAGCTGCACCGCGCTACGGTCGCGCAAAAAGACGCGCCTCACCTGTCGCCGCCGGAGCTCATCGTGCACCGTGTTCGCGGTGATCGCGTGTACCCACGCGGCCAGCCTGTCCGTCTCGCGCAGGCGAGTTCCTGCGCGCAGAATTCGCACGAACACCTGCTGGACGACGTCGTTGTGATCGGGATCGGCGCCCAGTAAGCGCCACACCCACCGGTTGACCCGCGCCGAGAAACGGTCGTAGACCGCCGCCACGGCCGCCCGCGAGCCACTGCGCAGCAGCGCGGCCAGCTCGTCGTCCGTTGGGCCATCGGCGCGCTCATTCTGGGACAAAGAGGTCGCTGGCCGGCCCTGAGGCGGTTCGTCGAGGCAAAGCACGAGTTCGGGTCGCACCGGAAAAAATTCTACTTCTGGAAGTCTCTAAAAACGGACGCTGGCGGGCGTCCTTGAGTGAAGAGACGTTTAGCTGCCCCGTGGCGGCTCAGCATTCGGACGCCTGCAATCGTCTTTCGACGGGAGTCCCCCACGGCGCTGACGACAAGACTGGGGCGCCGACGGCAGGCTGGGATCCAGCGCAGGGTTGCTGCGCGCCCGTGGCGGCTGAGTGATCATGGCTTCTCCGATCGTCTAGGGGGCGTGACGAGGCGATTGAGGTCACTACTTTCTGGCGATCGGCCCGTCTCGAGATGAGCGCTGCGCGAGCGATTTCCTGCTCCATTTCGGGAACGGAACCCGCCGACGGAAATGACCCGTCTCGCGCTGTCGCTCCCCCTTCTATGGCGTCGGCGTTCCGTAGAAGGTCGCCAAGGAGACGGTAATGAGACTTGTCGAACGTCTATGCTCGATGAGGCTGGCAGTCGCCCTGCTGGCCGCCAGCTTTGAACTGTTCGCTGCACGAGCGGCGTTCGCCAGTGACTACTACGTGGCCACCACGGGCAGCGATTCCAATCCCGGAACCCAAGCCAGCCCGTTTGCGACGCTCACCAAGGCAGCCACCATCGCCGAACCCGGGGACACGGTTTTCATCCGGGGCGGGAACTACTCCCCCAAAAGCGGCACCACGTTCTCGAAAAGCGGAACCTCAGATACGAAGCGAATCAAATACTGGGCGTACCCAGGCGAAAAACCTGTATTCAACTACTCGAAAATCGGCGGCGTCGGATTCAATGTCACCGGCAGTTGGCTGCACTTCAAGGGGATCGAGATCGCCTATGCGGGGGAGGCCATTGTCATCAGCAATGCCAGCAAAGACATCATGGAGTTGATGGACACGCACCACGGCGGGGGCAGCGGGATCTTCATCAGCCACGGCAAGGGCGGGCATCTGCTGCTCAACTGCGATTCGCACGACAACTATGATCAGAACGGCAGGCAGGGTGACGGGCAGAACGCCGACGGCTTCGGCGTACACTACCAAGCCGCTGGCGATGGCACCTCGACCGTGATTCGCGGCTGCCGCGCGTGGTGGAACTCCGACGACGGCTACGACTTCATCAACCAGGAAGTTCCGGTTACGATCGAGAATTCTTCGGCCTTCGGCAACGGATACACCAACTACGGAACGTCCCGCCCAGGTGAAGGAAATGGCAATGGCTTCAAAATCGGCAGCAGCAAGACCGGCATTCGGCACCTCGTGCAGAACAACGTCGCGTGGGGAAACCGAGCAGCAGGCTTCTATGCCAACCACTCTTCGGGCGGGAACACCTGGTACAACAATACCGGCTTTCAGAATGGCACTCAGTTCAACCTGTTAGCGAGTACCTGGAGCGAGCCTAACGGCAAGGGTATCCGGACGGACGGCGTGCACCTGTCCGGAGCTTTGGCCCACATCATGCGCAACAACATCGCGTTCCCGAACAAGAATAGC
>DATEPG010000415.1:0-4446 GCA_035273265.1 Polyangiaceae bacterium | reverse complement strand
CGCCCGGAATAGAGCACCACCTTTGCCCCCTGGGGCGCGTGGTCGCGCCCCAGCTGAACCAACTTGGTACCATTCATCGAGGCCAAGCCCACGTCGAGCAAGATCAGGGCCGGTTCCTTCTCGCGCAAGGTGCGAATGAAGCCGAAGGCACTCTCCAGCGTTATCACGCGAAGTCCGGAGGACTCCAGCGTGTCCCTGACTGCCTCCCGCGCAATTTCGCTGTCATCGACGACTAACACGAGGGGGGCGAGCGATCGCTCATTAACCATTATTGCGCTCTTGCAAGTCCAAATGAAGGTGAAGCGTTTCCCTGCCGTCGAGGCGGATCGGGCTCTTCCGTTCAGGCGTTGAACGTCCGCTGCAGAATGCGACTTAATATCGCGTTCGCGTTCGCGACTTCGAGTTGCCTCAAGCTTGCCCTGCGACCGTGAGGCGCCCACACCTGGCTCCGATTGGGTCCAAGCCACCTCCAAATGGCGGAGTCCAAAGCCGCCAAGTTCGATTGGCCCTATTAAGTGTCTTTGGCTCGGGACGTAGCGATGGTTCGTGCTGGAGTCGTCCAACGTCCCACGCCCCTTACCCTTGAATTCCTTACCTGTGAGTGCAGAAGCGGCCGCGGCCGCCGAGCTGGAAGCCGTCAGGAACCAGCGCCATCTACTGTCTGGGTCACGCCTTCGGATCGCATTTACCGGCTTCACCGTGTTGGTGTTGGCGATCCTGACGGGGCTGATTTTCGCGTTGGTCTCGCATATCTTTGGGCAGCTCACGCCGTCCATTCGCGCAGATTTGGAGTGGAAGGCCGAGCGTGGCGCGAGCGAGCTCTCGCGCACGACCGATGTCGGGATTTTGCTCGCGGATACCGCGCAAATCGACAAGCAATTTCGGATTTACGCGCGCGATCCGGACATACTCGCGTTGGTAGCGGCGGACACTGACGGTAAGATCCTCAGGGTGTACGGCACTCTGCCGGGGACGCCCGCCGAGATATTTCGCGGTCGCCCCCAGCAGCTGCGCAGAGAAAAGGACTGGTACGGTGCATGGGATGACGTCGTCATCGAAGGCACGACCGTGGGGCGCGTTGGCGTCGCCGTTTCCACCGCGCGGGTGCAGGCCGGGAGTCGGCTCGAACGCAATATTCTGCTTGCGGCGGGCATCGGGTCATTCCTGGCCTTTCTCTCGGCGTTGGGCTTCGTGCGCTACTACATCACGCCGATTTTGAGCATCACCGAGACCGCCTTCGAGAAGCTCAAGAAGACGACGGCCGCTGCGCTCGAGGCCGCCCGCATCAAGAGTGAATTTTTGGCCAACATGAGCCATGAGATCCGCACGCCGATGAACGGCGTGCTGGGCATGATCGAGCTGATCCACGGCACGCAGCTGAACGACAAGCAGCGGCGCTACGCGCAGACGTTGAAGGCCTCCGCAAATGGCCTGATGACGGTGCTCAACGACATCCTCGACTTCTCCAAGATCGAGGCGGGAAAGCTAGCGTTGCACCCCGCCCCCTGCAAAATGCGCGATGTGCTCGAGGAGGTGGGCGAGCTGTTCGCCGCGCGCGCGCACTTGAAGCGCATCGAGATCGTCTGTCACACGGACAGAAATCTGCCGCAGCACGTGCAGGTGGATCGCGATCGGTTGAAACAAATCCTGTCGAATCTGGCCGGCAATGCCGTCAAATTCACGGATCGCGGCCAGGTGACGCTGCGCGCGAATTCCGAGCGGCGGCAGGGCAAGAGCGTGATTGTCTTCGACATCCAAGATACCGGCATCGGCATTTCGGAACAGGCAAAGGCGCACTTGTTTGGGGCCTTCTCGCAGGTGGATGGTTCGCTCACGCGCCGCTACGGCGGCACTGGGCTCGGGCTCGCCATCTCTCGCCAGCTGGTGAGCCTGATGGGCGGCGAAATCGGCGTCGAGAGCACGCCAGGCGTAGGCAGTACCTTTTCGTTTTGGATCCCTCTGGTCGAAGCGCATGTCGACGATCACGACAACCTGCAGCCGACGACCGTCGTTCGCACGTTGATCGTGGACGACAACGCCACGAACCGCTTCGTACTGGAGGAGCTGCTCACGAGCTGGGGAATCGAGCACGAAAGTGCGCCCGATGCCACGGAGGCGCTGGCTCTGGTTCAGGCTCGGCAAATCGGCGAGCGGCCGTTCGGGCTGATGATCACCGACATGAACATGCCCGACGTGGATGGCCTGAGCCTGGCCCGCCAAGTGTTGGAGAACGGCAAGGGACCGAAGCCGGCCATCATCCTGCTCACGTCCCAGAATGAGGACAGCTTGCCCGCGGGGACCGAGCTGTTCATCGACGGCTTCATGCAAAAGCCGGTGCGCGCGAACGATCTCGCCGCCTGCCTCAGGCGCGTGCTGAACAGCCAGCCACCAACGAAGATCAGCAGCAAGCGCAAGCTCAAGCCCAAGAGTAGTCGTCCCAGCGGTGAAGAGCGACGCTTGCTGGTAGTGGAAGACAACTCCATCAACCAAGAAGTGATGATCGAGATCTTGCGCGAACTCGGCTACACGGCGGACGTCGCCGAGAACGGTCAGATCGCACTCGATATGCTCGAAAAACGCTCCTATCCGCTGATTTTGATGGATTGTCAGATGCCTGTGCTCGATGGCTATCAGACGACGACGCTAATCCGCCAACAGGAGGCACCAGGCGAGCACGTGCCAATCATTGCCGTCACTGCGCACGCGCTCCCCGAAGAGCGGGCGAAAGTGCTGGCTATCGGCATGGACGACTACACCTCCAAGCCGATCGTGCAGGAGGTGCTCGCCGAGCTCCTGGAGCAGTGGTGGCCGGATGATCCGTCGCTGGTGCAGCCAGCGGCAGCGCCGCCTTTGCCTCCGCCTTCGCCGTCCAAGGTCGAAGTCGTGAAGGGTGGGGGCGGGTCCGCTCTGGATCCGACCATCAAACGCAGCGACCGTGTTGTGCGCATTTTTCTCGACAGCGTGCCGCGTGATATCCAATCCATCGAGGCTGCCATCACTGCTGACGACTCGCAGGCCCTCAAACACGCGGCGCATCGCTTGAAGGGCGGTTGTCTGGCGATCGGCGTGCCACGCATGGCGAGCGTTTGCGTGCAACTCGAAGCCAATCCGCCGAATCGAGCGGAGCTGCTCGTGCAACTCGGCTACGAGTTCGGGCGCGTCAAGGCGCGCGTCGAAGCCACGTTGCTCGCGACGAACTGACTGGCCGATTTCGTCAAACGTGACGATTGCGCACTGAAGTCGGGAATAGCCGCGCCGTTATGTTGAGGCATCCCGATTCGCATCGAGCGGGTCATATCAGCAGCGTTGGAGATTGCATGAACTTACCCCAGGTTGGAGTGGTGCCGCCGCGATGGAAGTATCGCCACGCGGCCGCATTGTTCGCGCTTCTCGGCGCTTTGCCGAGCGCGTGTGTGTACGACTCGAAAGATCGCTGTGGCCCGCATCAGGTAATGTACGAAGACTTGCGCTGCGTCTGCGACGCGACCAGCACCATGAATGCGGCGGGCGTCTGCGAACCAGCCGTAGTGGGACTCGGCGCGGCTTGCGATGCCAGTACCCCCTGCGGTGATCCCGAATTCAACTACTGTGAAGCGGGCGCTGACGGCAAGGGATACTGCACCAAGACTGGCTGTGCGAGCCCCGAGGAATGCAAAGACGGATACGCCTGCGATGCTTCGGTAACGCCGAGCGTGTGTCGCCGGCCGCCCGCGGGACTCGGAATGAGCTGTACCGCGGACGTCGACTGCGCGGGGACCGAAGCCACCTATTGCGACACCTTTCAGTCGCATAGTTGCTTGGTTCAAGGTTGCAGCCTGACGCCCGACAACTGTTTCGTCGGTTGGGAATGCTGTGATCTCTCGAGTTTCGGCGTACCCCAGCCGCTCTGTATCCCCCAGGGAGCTTGCACCACATGAGCCCGTTGCGATTGACTCGTCTAGGCGCGATCGCGCCCGTTACCTTGGTTCTGGCGCTCTTTCCGGCGCTCGCTCAGGCGCAAGCTGCGCCCGATGCGCCGCCCCCGGAAGTGGGTAGCGAGCCCGCAGCTCCAGCCGCAGCCGCTCCGGTGCCCGAAGCCACCCCCGCTCCCGCGGCGGCTCCCGCGGCCGTTCCGGAGACTGTTCCCGCGACTAAGAAGGATGCCACCTCCGCAGGCGCGAAGGCGGACGCCGAAGCCGAAGCCGAAGCGGCGGCGGCGGCGGCAAGCGCGGCGGCCTCGTCGAAGGGGACAGCCGACGAGGCGGATGAAGTCAAGCTCAACCTGTACGGCTTCACTGACTTCACTTACTCCACCCAGCTCGGCAACTTCGACCTCGCTTCACCCTACTCCTCCTTTGCGGTCGGTAAGTTGAACTTGTACGCGGCTGCCGATCTCGGCTCCGGCTGGCGTTCGCTCGCCGAAATCCGCTTCATGTATTTGCCGAACGGGCAGTCCCCCGCCTCGAG
>DATEPG010000414.1:0-7383 GCA_035273265.1 Polyangiaceae bacterium | reverse complement strand
CTATCTCAACTCGCAGAAGGTCGACATCGAGAAGGCACTCGAAGAGCTCGATCACGCGATTCGGCACATGAACAAAGAGTCGCGTCGCCGCTTCAAGGAGACCTTCGAGGAGGTCAACTCCTTGTTCAAGAAGACCTTCGCGCGTCACTTCCGAGGGGGTCGAGCAGAGCTCTTGCTCACGAACCCGGACGATCTGCTGAACAGCGGCGTAGAAATCGTGGCTCAGCCGCCAGGCAAGAAGCTCGGCAATATCGAGTTGATGAGCGGTGGCGAGAAGGCACTCACGGCCGTCTCCTTGATCTTCGCCATCTTCCAGCACCGCCCCTCGCCCTTCTGTATCTTGGATGAGGTCGACGCGCCGCTCGATGAAGCCAACGTGGCGCGCTACAACGAGAGCATCCGCTCGATGACAGCGAGCTCGCAGTTCATCCTGATCACGCACATCAAGAAGACCATGCAAAGCGTGGACGTCTTGTACGGCGTGACCATGGGCGAGCCGGGCGTGTCCCGCATCGTCAGTGTGAAGGTCAACGACAACGCCGTTGCGCGCAGCGAGACCTTGTCGACCACCGTGCAGCAGGCCAATCGCGAGCTGAACGGTCAATCGGAGCCCGCCGCTCAGAACGTCGAAGTCGCCTAGCGACCTCGGGCCAGCGCCGCCGTTTCGAAATCACTGGCAGCCGAGCGCGCCCAAGCCGTCGAAGGTGTCGACCGGAAATGCTTGCCACTGTAGGCTCGGATCGAAGGGATCCGAGCCTAAGGGGTCGCCGCTCGAGACGCTGCAGAGGCGACGCAACGTGTGCTCGGCGGTGGCGCTCCCGTCACTGCCCCAAGCAGCTCCGGGATCGACACCGATTTGCCCAATCACGTCCAAGATGATTCCGTCACAGCTGAGCGTGACGACATCGTCGCCGTTGAAGGTCAAGTTTCCGATTTGATTGCAGGCGGCGCCTAGCTTCTCTTTGAGCGTGCTGGTGCAGAGCGTGAGCACTTGGCCGGCTTCGAGCACGCCGCTCAAGGTAGCGACGACGGTGGCTTCGAGCTTGCCGTTGAAATGGGTACCGACCTTGCAGCCGTCGAGTGTGGCTCGCTTGGAGCTGGTGATCTCGAGAGCTTTGTTGGACGACGAGCCTTCGACGTACTCGCTGAGCCAGAGCACTGGCGGCTCTTTTGCGCTGCTGCTTACCGAAGCACCACTTTCGCCGCTGCCCGCATCACCGCCAGCACCGGCGGCGCCACCTCTAATCGAAGCGGCGCCGCCGATCTGCTCAGCGCCTTCGCCGAAGCCCCCCCCACTGTCGGTCCCCCCGGTCATGCCGTCCGCGGAAGCCCGGTTGCCAGCGCTGCCAGCGCTGCTACCGGTGATGTCACTGATGCGCGTTGTGTCCCGAGAGCCAACACCCGCATCGTCGTCTTGCGCGCCGACGCCGCTCAAGGTGACGGCGCTACCTAGCGGTGCGGCGTTGCCATTTCGATTGGGCAGGCCCGAATCGAGACTGCACGCGGCGAGCCCGACACCGAGCGCAACCAGGAACAAGTGACGGTGAAAAGCTGACTCTTTGCTCATGACAGCCAGTCGGTCCGCCGCCGGCCGAGTTGCTGAGCAACTCGCGAGCTCAGTGAAAATCACGCGACACAGCGCGAATATCCTGACCCGGGACGTCCAGCCGCGACAGCGAGTGCACAATCAGGTGGATCACGGCTGAGTCACCGCCGCCTGGCAGATTCGAGCCATCCGCACGGACTTGTCGTTCGACGACGCCGCGAGCGAGCAAGATCGACGAGTGCCGCGCAGGTAGCCGGAATTGCTCGTACACGGCACGCCACAGGATCAGGTTCGCGAACCCGTCTTCATCCTCCAGCGTAATGAAGACCACGCCGCTGGCAGTACCCGGCTGCTGCCGGCAGATCACCACACCCGCCACGCTGACCCCCTCTCCTTTCCTGCGCTCACGCAATTCGGACGACCTGAGCACGCCTTGCCCGGTCAGCTGATTGCGCAAGTGACGCATCGGGTGATCGCCGACCGACAAACTCTTGTGTTGGTAGTCCATGAGCAGAGCTTCGGCCGCGTGCAATGCGGGCAAGTGCACCTCGGGTTCGAACGCTGTTTTTCCTTCGAAAAGCCCAGAAACCCGCGGCGCCCGCGCCTGCCACAGGGCTTGCCTGCGCCCAGGCAGCAAGCTCTCGAAGGCGCCGGCTTCTGCCAACCGCTCCACTTCGTCGTCTCGTAGCTGGGCGCGCCGAATTACGTCTTCGAGCGAGGCAAAGGGTCGCTCGAGCCGCGCGGCGACCAACTGCCGCGCCGCTCTTTCGGACAAGCCTTTGACTTGGCGGAAGCCGACGCGGATCGCGCGTGGACAGCGCTGGGTCTCCGCGTCTTCCGAAAGCGCGCGCACGGGCTCGAGCGTCGAATCCCACTCGCTCTGCGTCACGTCCACGTCACGCACCTCTACGCCGTGGCGCTCCGCGTCGTGTAAAAGGGTCGCCGCGGAATAGAAACCCATGGGCTGCGAGTTGAGCAGCGCGCACGCAAAATGCGCGGGATAATGCCGCTTTTGCCAGGACGAGGTATACACCAGCAGAGCAAACGAAGCCGCGTGCGATTCCGGAAAACCGTAATCACCAAAGCCTTTGATCTGTTCGAACAAGGCTTCGCCAAACTGGCGACTGATGCCCGTTCGGTCGAACCCGGCCAGCAAACGCTCGCGGTGACGCTCGAGTTTGCCGGTCTTCTTCCAGGCGGCCATGTCGCGGCGCAACTGGTCGGCTTCGCCGCCCGAATAGCCGGCACCGTCGATGGCGATCTGCATCACTTGTTCTTGAAACAGCGGCACTCCGAGCGTCCGTTCCAAAATCGGTGTCAGACATGGGTGCGGTGAGCGGGGCAGCTCTTTACCGTCTCTACGCCGCAAATACGGGTGCACCATGCCGCCTTGAATCGGCCCGGGCCGAACGATCGCGACTTCAATCACCAGATCATAAAACTTCTTCGGTTTTAGGCGGGGCAGCATCGCCATCTGCGCGCGGCTCTCGATCTGAAACACGCCCACGGTGTCTGCGCGCGTGAGCATCTCGTAAACCGCTGCATCTTCCTTCGGCACGCGCGCCAAAACGTCGATCGGATCGAATTCTTCCGCGGCATCCAGAGCCAGCTCGCCCTCGGCGTGAATGCTCGCCAGCGCCTTGCGAATTGCTGTCAACATGCCGAGGCCGAGCACGTCGATCTTGAAGAACTTGAGCGTCTCGATGTCGTCCTTGTCCCAGGGCACCACGGTGCGATCTTTCATGCGCCCCGGCTCGACCGGCGCGATCTCGGACAAAGGCGTGGCCGAGAGCACGAAGCCGCCCACGTGAATCGACAAATGCCGAGGAAACCCCGACAATTCATGAGCGAGCGCCAAGATCCGTCGAATGCGCGGAGAGCGTTCATCGAAGCCCATTTCGCGCAAGCGCTGCTGGCTCACCTCGGCCGTATCCCAGTGCGTGATCGTCCCGCTCAAACGATCGATTTGCTCCAAAGACAAGCCGAACACTTTGCCCACTTCGCGCAGCGCGCTCTTGCCTCGATAGCAAATCACCTCGGAGACCATGGCCGCGCGATCTCGACCATGGCGCTCGTAAATGGCTTGAATCACTTCTTCGCGCCGCTCGTGCTCGAAATCGATATCGATGTCCGGCGGTTCGTTGCGCTCGATGCTCAAAAAGCGCTCGAACAACAGGTTCGAACGCTCGGGATCGACCGCGGTGATGCCGAGCGCATAACACACGGCGCTGTTGGCCGCGCTACCCCGCCCCTGACACAAAATGCGCTTCTCGCGCGCGATCTGCACGACCTCCCAGGTACTGAGAAAGTAGGTCGCGACCTCCATCTGACCAATCAAGGCCAGCTCTTTTTCCACCTGCGCGTGCACACTCGCCGGTGCGCCTTTCGGGTACCGCTCGCTAAGCCCAGCCCAGGTCAAACGCGCCAACTTTTGATCGGCGCTTTCCCCGATCTCCAGCGCACAGGGGAACTTGTAATTGAGCTGATCGAGCTGAAAATCTAGCCGCGCTGCCCATTCGCCAGCAGCGTCCACCCACTCGGGGTGGTCGGAAAATATTTTGCGCATCTGCGCTTCGGAGCGCAGATAAGCCTCGGCATTGCCAGCCAGCTGGGTACCCGCGTGATCGAGCGTCGTGCCTAGACGAATCGCGTTCACGACGTCGCACAGCTGCTTACGCGCTGGGTGATGAAACAACGGGCGCGCGCTGGCAACGATTCGAAGCCCGTAACGCGCGGCCGTCTTCTGCACCCACACGCAGCGCAGATCGTCGAAACCGTCCAAGTGACGATACATGGCGATCGCCGCGCGATCGCCGAAAGCGTCGCGCACGGCAGCGAGCGCGCGTGGACTCGGCGTGCTCGGATCTCCTGGACAGCGCGGAGCTGGGATCAGCGCCCACAGCCCGGCAGCGTTCGGCGCGAGCCATTCTAGCCCGAGCGCGCTCTCGCCCTTCGGTTGATCCGCGTGCGACAGCGTGAGCAGCCGGCACAGGTTCTGATAACCCTGATGGTTTTCACACAAGAGCGCGAGCGTGGGTAAATCGCGCCCCGCTGCCGCCCGCTTTTTCTTCCTGAACGCTGGCGCTTCAGACGCTTCAGGCGCGAAAGTCAGCTCGGCGCCGGTAATGAAGCGTTGCCCCGAAATCTTGGCCTGATTGAAGGCCTTCACCACCCCATACAGTCCATCGCGATCGCAAATCGCCAGGCCTTGCAGGCCCAAGCTCGTTGCCTGCAACACGAACTCCTCGGGCTGCGAGGCACCACGCAGAAACGAGTAACAAGTGGTGGCGAGCAACTCGGCGAACATCGAACACTGAACGTATATTCAGCACGCGCTAGCCGTCGAGGGCCGCGTTCAGGCCCTGGAAATCCTTCACTTATCCGCAAAGGCGCGGACCGACTCGCAGTCCGACGTCCCTCTGCCCGTCCTCCGCCCAAGGCTGCGAAGCGTTGTCCGGTTATCCGCCAGGGCCGTTACTAACGACCAGCCCACTTAGCCGGACAAGATCGCCGATTCATTGGGGGCGATCGCGATGCCGCAGCGCAGCTCGCGACACGCGGTGTTCCCGCGCTCAGACGCCGAAGGCTGAGTGCGACGCGATGCGATCAATGACCATCAAAATACTTTCGCTCCGCTCGATCCGTACGCATGCGCTATTGCGGGCAGCCGCTTGGTTTCAATCCGCCAATGCCTGCAAATAGCGTCGACCCGTACTGCGATCGACATAAGCGACGGCTTCGAAGCCGCCGGATGCGCCTTGCAACCAGAGCCGCACGTAATCACGAGTCACCGGCGCATGACCCCACCACTCCACCGCATCGAGCCGTTGTTCGAAGCGGAGGTGATCGATGGTGTACAGGCTGCGATCGATGGCGATGCTGACGCCGACCCGGAGCGGGCCGTGCAACTCACAAGGCTCCGGCAAGAGGCGAGTGGGTGCGCCGGGTAACTCCGCAAACGAGGGCTCGGCTTTGCGCAGGCGAGCTTTTTTCGAGCTTCCGCGGGGGGGATGGTCGAGACGAGCCGGGCTGAGTTTGCTCTTGGCTTCGGGACGATGTGAATCACAGAGCTTGAGCGTGCCGACTTTGTCTTCGCCGAGCTCGGCCGAGAGTTCGGCGATCAGCACGGGGATCTCGTCGTCAGCGGCGACGCTGACGGTGCTGCCTGCGAGCACCTGTGAAAGCTCCAACTGGCGCGCGACGGCAGGCACCAGTTTTGGCACCGACAAGCGCATGCCGAGCGACGGCGCGCCGAGTTTAGTGCGAGCCAAACGCGCGCTCAATACGCGCCGTAGCTCATCAACCCGGTGGAGCGGCGCGGCCAGCTTGAAGCGCAGGACGACTTCGGTCTTTTCGCCACGAAAGCGGGCGATGGCGGGATCATGCACAATCGTGAGCAAGAGCGATTGGGCGGCCTCACCGCGGCCGGTCAAGCGCGCGCTGACGCGTGAGACGAGCCCACCGAGCACGAACGAGAGCGGCTCATTACCCGTGACCGGTTCATCCCAAGTGCTGCTCTCGGTGATGGTGCGTTCGGGCGCGAAGGCGACGAGCGGCGCGCGATCGCGGCCGGCACACAGCTCGGTCACGCTGGCGGCGGCTTCACCCAGGCGGCTGCCCAAGGCTTGACGAGGCAAGGCGCTCAGCTCACCGATCGTGAACACGCCCAGACGCACGAACCAACCCGCGGTATCCTCCGAGAGCGGCAAGGCATTGATCGGCAAAGCGGCAAACGCGGGCACCGTGTGCTCCGAAGGCACCACGCACACGCCGCGATCTTCCGGATCGGCGGCGCTGGGCGTGAACCAATGCGCGAAAGCGCGGGCCAAGCGCGGCCCGTCAGAGATCGCGACGCGCACCGAATGGCCCATGGCACGCACGCGATTGGCAAACTCAGACCCCAGCGCCAGCTCTCCACCCTGCAAATGGGCCGAACCCGTAATATCGACGCACACGGTGTCCGGCGCTTCTACCGAGACCGTGCTGCCCAAACTGAGCCCGACCTCGGCAATGCTGCCCAAAGTCTCCAGCACCTCAGCCTGCGTGACTTCACGCACGACGAGGCTGGCGACGAGTGCGCAGGCCTCGGCAATGGTTTGCCCTTCACGCACGCCGTAGCGCTTGGCGCTCTCGTTCACGGCGCTCAGCTTGGCGGTGGCATCGATCGGCTTTTGTCCGCCCGGCTTGGACTCGTTGCCCGGCTTGGACTCGTTGCCCGGCTTGGATTCGCCCGTGACCAGCACGACGCCCAAGGGCGGCTTGGCCTTCGCCCGCGATAGTCCACACAGCAGGCGCTTTTCAGCCAACTCACACAGGAGCTCGGGCAGGACGAGCGCCAGTACGCGCCGCTCTGACGAGCTGGGCGAGCTGGGCGAGCTGGGCGAGCTGGGCGAATGGGGCGAATGGGGCGAATGGGGCGAATGGGGCGGGACCCACAACACGGGTTCAGGCGAGGCGGCGGACATTGGTCAGCTCCCTGACTGGGTTTTGAGCCCCTTGATTCACTTCATTCTTCCAAGCTGGGCCGGTGCGGGCCCAGGCGATGGAGCGCGGCGAGGAGATGCGGCCATGCTTGTCCTTCACCACGCGCACGCTGAGCTTGCCCTCAGTGGGGCGCTCGAGCTCGATGCGCTGCGCGACAGGCAACGGCAAGGGACGTTGTTCAGCGGCGTCAGTCAGTAAGATCACGCTGTTCGGCGTGCCATCCACCCCCATGGCCAGACGCCGAACCACGCGCAGCCAGGCCGTGAGGTTGACCGACAAGGCCTGACCGGGCACGCCTAGCAGATCGATGATGGTGACCGCGCAGGCGCCGGACTCGACGATGCGCAGGGCCA
>DATEPG010000413.1:0-7295 GCA_035273265.1 Polyangiaceae bacterium | reverse complement strand
GCTGCGGTGCCCAGCGCATCGGCTAAAATGCCTCACCCGGGTGAACATGTGGGGCCTCCGGACGAGACCGCCGCCGATCCGGATAACCACCCCTGACCACACCCGGCCGCTGCTGCTCGAGCAGCAGTTTGCCGCAATTTTTGCCATTCGGTCAGCCGGCGCGCAGACTTCTGGCCTTCAGAAGCGAAGGCCTCAATTGCATTTCTGAAATGTTTCGGACTTAGAACACCGCTAAGTGTTGGTAATCGGGTTGGCCCGAGATGTGCTTACTGAAGCCGTCTCCCGGAAACAAACTGAATGCGCGGCGTCATCACTACCCGTCACTTGGTCACTCACGCACCGTTAATCATGCGGTTATTCGGGGTGCGCGCGTACTTCAAATGCGTGGCCTGTGTGCTTCGAAAGGGCGGTCGCGCCACCTTTTTGGACGCGGTTTCGCACTGATAAGCCGACGCTAAGCCCGGTTTATTCCGCCTCCCGAAGCGCCTCGGACGCTTCCGTTGCGGACGGGGGGCGCGTGTGACACATACGCGCCGAACGTGAGCAGCAAAGGCCGTCCCTATCGAAGCTTCAGCCACGCTGGCTTCGAGATTCTGGTTGGCAAGGCCGCCAGCGACAACGATCACCTGACGTTCAACGTCGCCGAGCCGCATGATCTGTGGCTACACGTCGCCGGGGGCACACCGGGCAGTCACGTGGTGATCCGCAACCCGGACAAAGGCGCGGTACCCGAAGAGGTGACTCGTTGTGCGGCCGCGCTCGCGGCCTGGTACTCCAAAGCGCGCAACGCGGCCCGCGTCGAAGTGCACGTATGCCGTGCTGGTGACGTGAAGAAAGCACGCGGTGCGCCGGCAGGTCAGGTGCAAATCGCACGCTACAAGTCGCTCAAGGTAGCGCCTGCGCCGTTCGCTGGCGAAGCAGGCGCGGATCCCGACCCCGACTGAGCGAGGCTGACTCAGGGCGGCAGCTTGGATTTTGCGATGTTCTTCGTGTTCTTGAGCAGCGCCAGATCGCGCTCGAACTTGGCCTTCACCGTTTTGAAGGTGTCGAGGGTGGCACTGTCGAACGCGGCCAAATCGGCGGCAATCGCCTTCTGCTGGGCGGCTACCGGCTGCAAAGCTTTCTGAAAGGCGGCCTTCTGCTTGGCGTTGGCCTTGGCTGACTTGGGGCCGAGCTCATTGATGGCCTTGTTGACCTCGGCGTGTTCGAGCTTGGCCGCAGACTTGAAAGCCTGCCGCGCGACCGTGAGTGCTGCCTCTGCGGTCTTTCCTTGCTCGTCTGCGCTGGCCTGCGCCTTGCTGGTGCATTCATCGAGCTTGGTTTTTGCTTCAGCCACCTCGGTCTTGGCCTGGTCGAACTGCTTCTGCAGCTCGTCCAATTTTTGCTGAGCGGCCTGCTTCGCCTTGCTTGCTTGGTCATCGGCCTGCTGCTGGACAGCCGCGACTTTCTTTTTGATTTCCTCCTCGTTCCCGCAAGCCACGAGCATCAGCGGCACGATCAAGAGAGCGCTACGCATGGCACTCACGCTAGGGGATGTGAGTGCGATCTTCAACCCGAGCAGTTGGCTTATCCGCAGTCTGCGCGGTAAAAATGCGATCCAGCTTCACTGCTCGCGAACAATTGGCGATCCGGCCGCGCAGACGAAGGCTGCCATCGTCGAAGCGCCTAGCGCAGGCGGCTGCCCCAGCAAGCCCCGAGCGACAGTGCCGCGAACCAGGCCAGTCCAATGCTGAAATGGCCGGCGATCAAGTGCGCTTTCTGCGTGCTCGAACAATGGAGCAAGAGGATCAGGTTGGAAAGAACTGCAACCAGTCCGGCGCCCAGCAACCACACCCGGAACGGAACTCGCTCGCCGCGGTCAAATGCCCACAGCAATACGAACGACGGCGCCGACAAGGCGCTGCCGTAGCCAAAGCAGGTCAACGCACGCGTCCCCAGGCCGCTATTCGCGAGGTGGTCAGCGCTGACTGGGGCGTCGGGCGCAAACCAAAGCACGCATGGCAAGGACCAGGCGATCAGCGCCAGGACCGAACGAAGGCGAGCGGCGCGCGGCTCGATCGGCAAAGGCCGAAGCGCGCTGTAAGCAAAGACTCCGAGCAAGCCGAGTAGCAGCAGCCCAGCGAGCACTCGAGTGGCGCCGAGTTCGCTCAGGGAAACGCGTTGCTGCAGTAGCTCGCGGACGAGTAGCAGCGCCGGCAAGATGAGGCTCGATACCCAACGCACCCGTGTCGACCGACTGCGCAAGAAGGCACGTATTCCACGCTCGTCCGCGAGCAGCGATTCGGTGGCCCGGAGTTGTTTCGTGAGCGCAGCGTGGGGGACGCACGACGCCACGTCCGCTAAATGGCGACCGAGCTCCGCAGCGTTGCCAAACAGTTCGTTGCAATGGGCACAACCATGCCGGTGCTCGTCCACGGACGAACCAGAGGGCACTCCTCCGGTCATGAATCCTTGGCGAATCTCGGCGCAGTCCACGATCACTTGCTCGTGGTATGCCGCTCGCTGCGCCAGGGTTACGGCCGCGCCGAGGCTTTTCGCGATGAGACGCGGCGTACAACCGTGCCCCCTTACCCACCTGTGTCACACCAGCAACCTGGCGAAACGACCGAGAGTTCAGCGCTTTTTTTGGGCAGCTTTTTTCGAGGACGGAGGCGTGACTGGCGGAAGCGGCGCGCTCTTGTTCGATGCCTTCTTCGCGGGAGCGGCCGTCGGAGCAGCAGGTGCGGCCTTCTTCGCTGCTTTCTTCGCGGGAGCGGCGGCCTTCTTCGCCGGGGCAGCGACCTTCTTGGCCGGGGCAGCGGCTTTTACAGGAGCAGCCTTTGCAGGAGAGGCTTTTGCAGAAGCGGCCTTTGCGGACGCTTTCTTGGCGGGGGCTGGGGGCGGCGGGGCGGCAGCGGCCTTGACTGCCCAAACACCGAGCGTGGCTCCTTGCGGATCCACGAAGATCCCAATTGATCCCATGTCACCGATGTCTTGGTACTCGAGCATCGCCTGGCCACCTGCCTTCAACACCTTGGCCATCGTCGCCTTCACGTCGTCCACCTGCACGTAAGGGAGCCACGCGGTCGGCTGCTCTGGTGTCTGCTTTTTTTGCAGGCCACCACCCACACCGCCACTGACATCGATCATCGTGTAGGGCATGGCGGGCAAGTCATTGAGCTTCCAAGCGAAGACCGCGGAATAGAACTTCTTGGCCTTCTTGAGATCATCCGTACTGAGCTCGACGTGGGCGAATGGATTGGGCATGTGTACTCCGTGTTTCCGAGGGAAATTGAGCGGACCCCGCGCGCGCAATCTCTCACGAGCCGAATGAGCGAGCAATCCCTCGCGGGCAAGCGGGGCCGCAGCGCGCTCGAAAATCAATGGTCGGAGTTCAGCGCGCCTGGGCGATGAGTGGCGCCACCACCAAACCGTGACGGCGCCACGCAAGCAATTGCCACTCAGCGACTGAGTCAGCCCGTCAGCGCAAGCAACGCCAACGCCAACGCCAAGTGCCATCCAGACCACGACGGAAAGGGCTGGATGGGTCTTGGGAGTGGCTTCGCTCGCGGCTGGTCGATGTTCGCGGGCCCACGTTCGGCAACTTTTGTCGACATGAAAAAATTCCCGTTGGCCGCTCGCTCGAGGCAGCCAACAGCCAAGACACTACCTTCGAGCGTCCCGGCTGGCGGTCAGACTTCAATTTTACGATGGCACCGGGGTGTCCTGGACTTCACCTTGTGCGCCCGACGAGACAGCGCTAATTGACGGGGCGAAATGAGGGCGCTGAAGACCATGCGCGCAATCACGACTATCTTTCTTTTGCTCTGTGTCAGTTGCGGTTCGAGCGGTACGCCGGCAGCCGGGCACCCCGAAGTCGCATCGATTGATCCGTCGGCTTCGCCGGCCGCTAGCAAGCGTCGCGCGCTGCCCGACCATTGCGCGCACGGCAAGCGCGAATGCGTGCCACCGCCCGGTTGGGTCCAGCGCCTCTGTGAAGACGTCTACCCGGACGTCGCGCTGAACATGTTCAAACCGGGCACGCGCTGGAAGCGGCTCTACATGTTGGCACGAGCCGAGCCGTTCAACGCCTCGGGCGGCGCCTCCTTGTTGGGCGATAAGCTGGAACGCGGCGAAGAGGTCATTGCCCTCAAGCGCCGCGAGAACAACGGCGAGATGCAGGTCGGAGACAACGCCGGCTACGACGTGCTGCGCTGGAACGGCGCCTGCGCGACCATTCACGATGGCGACTTCTCGCGCACCCCTCCACGCGAAATCGTCCATTCCAGGATCGAATGGCGGCGCCTGGGCCTGGACTTGCGCAAGGCCCTGGAAGAGCAGCCTGGTATCTCCAAGGCTCAAGCCGCCCGGCGAAAAGCCTGCCACGGCTTCAGCATCGGTGAAGTGACCAAGGACTGTGAAGTGTATGATCGGGCCTTCATGGACGAGATCATCCGCTACGTACGGGCCGGCGGCACGATCCCGAGCCCTTCGCGCTTGCCTTGAGTCGAGAAGCTCGCCAACTGGCGCAGCCTCGCGCGGCCTGACAGAGCTCGAACGGTAGTCGGGCTCGAGCTCGTCGCTTCTTTTCTGCCAGCACACGGCGACGCGCTCACTTCGCGACGTCGCCGACGGAGCCGACCGACAACCTGAGTGAACTCAGGGAGCCGGCCGCTCCGGTCGAAGCGCGATCACGCGATCGCGTCCTTGATGGCTTTCGTGGCGCGCGCCTTGACGGCTTTGCTGGCCGGCTTGGCCGCGAACGTCGTCGGCTCTTTGGTGAACGGGTTGATGCCCTTGCGCGCGGGACGGGCGGGCTTCTTCACGACCACGAACTTGGCGAAGCCGGGCAGCACGAATACGCCGTTCTTCTTCAGCTCTTTGTGGCCAATCTCGACCAGAGCGTCGAGCACGCCTTTGACGTCTTTGCGGGTCGTGCCTTCGCCAACGCTGTCGACCACGGCCAGCAGCAGGGCGCTCTTGGTGAGTTGTTTCGTCGCTTTTGTTTTCGGCTTTGCCATCTAGAAATCTCCTGTTCGAGGAATAAGGACCGACAGAGAGCACCGATAGACCGTAAAATCCAGCGCTAAACCGCGAACGCGCTGCTTTGAGTCCCGAGCTCGACGAGCCACACACGCTCCTCGCTCGCCCGAAGCGCAGGCTCGAATCACGCACCCGGACGTTTTCCACGCGCGACAAAGCTCGCGCAGCGCACGAAGGATCTTCGCAAATAGCGCCAAAATAGAGGGGAATCGCGATCGGCCGGCGAGCAAGCGCGCTGCTGCTGGACGGCGGGGAGACGGTAGTCCGAAGCGCGACGCGATCCTGCGCGGCGGAGCCGTCGAAGGCCGACGTGGCCGAGCGCTTTTTTTTTGCGCTAATCTCGTGGCCGATGGCAGAGATGGTCGCTTGCCTGCACCAAGGAAAGGTCGAGGTCTTGAGCCACGGCCAGGGCAGCCAGCGTTTGCGAAGCCCGTCTCAAGAGCAGCGCGCGGCGAGCCGCGCGGGGCAGGCAGACACGCGAATCGTCAGCGTTACTCGAGGCCGAACCAGCGGTGAGCTGTGTTACGCGCTCAGCAGTCCAAGTGCATCAGACGTGTTTGCGCAGGTCCCGGGTAGCGGCCGCGAACAGCAACTCTTTCATGGCCCGGGCACGCAGTTGAGCGAACTCGACTTCAGCGTTGCCGACGAGGCGCTGGCCTGCACCGTCTCGGGCGAGCGCGGCACGAGCGCAATCGGCGTGCTCCGCGACGATGGTCGAGGCCTGCGAACGGTGACCGAGGGAGACGTGATCGATCGCGCGCCCCGCTGGGTACCCGGGGGACGCGAAGAGATCGTGTACGCTTCGGCGGGCATTGGGCGCACGAAAACGGGCAGAGCGGTGGGTCGTTCACCATTCGCGCTGCACCGGCTGCGCTTCAGCGACAACAGCGTCGAGGTGTTGATGACGGACGCGCAGTACGACTACGTGGCGGTGGTGTCCGTCTCCGAGAGCTTGCTCTACGCGCTGCGCCGTAGCTACGACCGCACTCTGCCGAGATCGCCGTTATCACGGCTTTCTAGCGCCTTTCGCGGCATTTTTTCGAGCAGCGCCGGCGCGTTCGAGCAGCGCGCCGTACATGGTCACGAGCTGGTTCGCATCACGTCCAAAGGTTCGCAACTGGTGGCCCAGGGCGTACTCGCCTTCGATGTCGCAGCCAACGAGGATATCGTTTACTCGGACGCAGCGGGCGTGTTCAGGATCACTGCACGTGAGACGACGCCCGAACCGCTGCTGGTTCTGAAGCGCGTCGAACAGCTGGTCATTTACTGGTAATTTGCCGCTTCCATGCGCTCAGCTGGACGCTCGACCGTACTCTCACTTTCAGCGAGCGGTCGAGCGGGCCTGCTGGTCGCTCTCAGCTCTGCCCAGCGGCTGCGATCGTCTGGTCGCAAGATTGAGAGCCGGCTGCGGTCATGATCGTCTTGCCACGACCGCTGGCTTTGGTACCGCACTTGGTACACTTGTAAGCGCTGAACGAACCGACCGCACCTTCTTGCAGTGCCCAGTCGTGCGTGCGCGCTTCTTTCGGAAAGATACCCTGCTGTGCTGATTTCATAGCTCAGCTTACTCGGAATGAACTCGAAAGTCCGGTTCGGCGTGCGTGTCGGACCAACTTAGCCCGGGCTCTCGCGTAAATGGCCGTAGAAACGACTATTTGGTCGAGCGAGCTGTGCCCACGAGCTTGGACAAGGCGCAAGCGTCGTACATCCCGCGGTAAAAGCGCGGCATGCGTTGTTGCAAACGAAAGCCGCACTTGAGAAAGAGCTCCAACGCGGCGAGGTTCGACTGCGCAGTGTGGAGTCTGATTTCTCTCATGCCAGCGCTGACCACCGCGCGCTCGACATGCGTCAGCAACGCTCGACCAATGCCCAAACCACGCGCCTCTTCCTCGACGGCGATCGCGCACAAATCGGCGCTGTCTCGATCCAGCGGGTGAACGACCGCAAATCCGAGTAGGGCATCCGCGCGCCAGGCGACCCAAGTGGTCCCGCTCTGAACGAGTCGCCGCACGGTCAGCGCGGGATGACCATCGTACTCGGCGAACGCTTGCGCCGCGAGCCGGCCGATGAAAGGATCATCAGCGCTCAGTCGCTGGCGGATCTGAAGCGATGTCGGCGTGGCAACTCGCACCGTCAGAGCTTAGCGCGAGTAGGTCAAGGCCGCACGCCCAGCGCGCAGGCCGCAAAATCCGCGCGCGCCTCAGTGCCGGACGCGCGCAGGCCGACTGCTCGCCGCAGCCGCTGCGCTCGCGCTGGGCGCGAGCGCGGCGCTG
>DATEPG010000412.1:0-17506 GCA_035273265.1 Polyangiaceae bacterium | reverse complement strand
GTCTGCTCGGGCACGCCGCAGCTGCTGAGCCACGCGCCATTTTCGAGAACTGCCGCGATTGCTTGGGTCGGCAGATCAGCGGCACGGTTGCCGTCGGCGAAGTCGACGTCCTGGCTCGCGGAGGCGAGGGCGACTTCGCAGGACGGAAGCCCGCCCGCGACGGGACGAGCGGGCGCGGGGATCGGGCTTGGAGCGGGAAGAAGAGCGAGAGCGGGAGCTGGGATGGAGGCGGGGCGGGGAAGGGGAGGGAGAGCGAGCGCGGGCACGGGCACGGGCACGGGCACGGGCACGGGCACGGGCTTCGAGGCAGGAACGGAGTGGGGAGTTCTGGATGTTGGCGCTGTCCGAGCTGCGGCCGTCGGGAGGGGAGGTTCTGGTATCAGCGACGCTGTGGACTTGGACGCGAGCTGTTCGGCTGCTTCGAGCTGTTCGGGCTGTTCGGTTGCTTGGAGCCGTTCGGTTGCTTGGAGCTGTTCGAGCTGTTCGAGCTGTTCGAGCTGTTCGGGTGCAGCGGTTGCGGGCGCGGTTGGGAGGGGGACGGGGGCCGAAATTGGGCGCCACCATTCGCGGACTGTGGGGGGCGAAGGGCTGAGCGGCGTGCGTGCGGCGTCGGCTTGATAGGCTGGGGCGCTGGCGTCGTGCTGACGAACGAATGCGTAGACCAGTCCTCCGATCACGAGCCAATACCCGAGTGCCGGCAAGGCGAACTTCGGCAGCCGCGGCCGCGCGCGAGGGGCGGGCGCGGGAGCCTCGCGCAAACGGATGCGCGGACGAAGTGCGAACTCGACGGGCATGAACTCGGCGGATGCTGCTACGGCTCGCGCGCGGAACAAACCCTTCTGGAAATTCAGCATAGAAATGGCGACAGCTGCGGCCGAGCGCGGTAATTTCCGCAGCCATGAAGACCGACCCGCGCGTGGATGCGTACATCGCCCAGGCCCCGCCGTTCGCCCAGCCCATCTTGCAGGAGGCTCGCAGCCGAGTCAGCCAGGCCTGCCCCAGCGCGGAAGAGACGATCAAATGGAATGTGCCCTTCTTCTTATTGGGCGAAAAAATTCTGGCCAGCATGGCGGCGTTCAAGAAGCACGTGAAGGTCGGGGTGTGGACCGGAATGATGCCCAAATTCGTGGACGTGAGTGAGGTCGAAGAACTGCCTTCCAGCAAGGACTTCGCCCAACAACTTCAGGCTGCCGCGAAGGCCATCGGCGGCGCCATGACCTCCAAGCCCGCGAAGGTTGCGCCACCCAAGAAAGCTCCGGCCAAGAAAGCTCCGGAGAAGGTTGCGACAACTAAGAAAGCTCCGGCCAAGAAAGCTCCGGCCAAGAAAGCTCCGGCCAAGAAAGCTCCGGCCAAGAAAGCTCCGACGCGCAAGTCCAAGTGACGGTGCAAGCGAAGGGGCGATCGCGATCCAGCGACGCACCCCTCGGCCGCCCGTGGTTGCCGCGCTAGGACGCCGAAGGCTGGGTCGTCATCAGGCGGAACTCATGACCATCAATCACCAGGCTCGAGCGCGGGCTCCGTGCGTACTTCGATCGCTGGCGGCACTGCGAGCGTTTTGAATAGCACGCAAATGTGGTTTCATGAGCCGTGCTTCGGTTTCCACGGGTGCTCTGGGCGGTCGGGTTGCTCTCCGTATTGTTGGCGTTGCCGTCGCTGTTCGCGGACTTCTACGCCGACGATCAAGCCATGGTGTTGACGATCGAAGGCGTCGCACCCGCCCCCATCCCTGGGCCGTTTCACTTGTATTCGTTCATGACCGGGGCGCCCGGTGAACGCGACTGGCTGGTTCAGCAGAGCGCGTTGCCCTGGTGGTCCGTGGATGGCATCCGGCTGTCGTTCTTTCGCCCGCTGTCGAGCGCGCTCTGGGTGCTGGATCATGCCCTCGCAGGGCGACACCCCTTGCTCTATCACGTGCATTCGATCGCTTGGTACCTGCTTTCGGTGCTCGCGGCGGCGCTGCTCTTCCGGCGGCTCTTGCCGGAGCGGCAAGCGGCTCTAGCTGCTTTGCTGTTCGCGGTCTCGCCTGCACACTGGATGCTCGTCGCGTGGCCTTCGGCCAGACACGTGGCGATCTCGGGTGCGCTCGCCTTCATCGCACTCCTACTTCACCTCGAGGCTCGCGAGCAGAGTGGCCGGCGCTCCCGCTGGCTGTCACTAACGGCTCTGGGGTGCGCGGCGCTCGCACTGTGTGGCGGTGAGACGGCACTGGGGCTGTTTGGCTACATCGCGGCCTATGAAATGACCGCGCGCCGTGAACGGCTGGCACTTCGCCTTCGCGCGCTGGCTCCTTGGGGCGCGCTGCTGCTCGCCTACGCGGCGATCTACAAAGGGTTCGGCTTCGGTGTGCGCGGTGCTGGCGGCTACGTGGATCCGATGGCGCAAACGAGCACCTACCTCGCGCTCTTGCCTACCCGTCTCGCGATTTATCTGGAAGCGTCGCTCTTGTGTATTCCCTCTGAGCTGTCGATGGTCGCGCCGAAATTCGGCACGATCCTGGCGATACTCGGGGTCGTTGCTGGGCTCGCGTTCACGCCCTTGTTGCGTCGAGCCATGCGGGCTGTCGACGCTGAGCTGAGACGCACGCTCGTCTGGCTCTTGATCGGCGCGTTCTTGGCGGTTCTGCCTGGCGCGGCCAGCATGCCCGGTGACCGAGTGCTGTTCCTGTCGAACCTGGGCGTGAGTGCAGCTTTGTCGGTAGTGTTTCTGCACGCCGGCCGCAGTCCCAAGCCAGCGATTGCTTCCGGGCTCGCGCGCACGGGCAGCGCGCTGTTCGGGCTGGTTCATGGGCTCTTGGCGCCAGTGTTGTTCGCGTTTGGGGCCTGGCAGCTGGCCAGCTCGTCTCATGCGGCGCTGGAAGCCGCGGCGAAGGCCGAGATCCCCGTGCGACCGGGCGTGATGGTGGCCGGGATTGGCCTCGCCGATCCGCTGGTCGGTATGTACCTGCCCGCCAGCTTGTTCATTGCGCCACGCCCCGAGCCGCGACCGGTCGCCGTGCAATTGCTCTCGACTTCGGCGCACGATCATCGCTTGCGACGAACAGGCGACCGAAGCCTGGAAATTACCGTCTTGGACGGCGCGCTTCTGGAAGGGGCGCTCGAGTCATTGTTTCGGCCGCCAAGCGCGCCGTTGCACGTCGGTGACCGCTTGCCCCTGGGCGGCTGGACCGTGCAGATCCTCGAGGAGAGCGCCGGGCGGCCTAAGCGTTTCTCGGTGTCATTCGATCGCTCGCTCGACGATCCTACGATCTCGTTGTTGATTTGGAAGGACGGAGCATTGCGCTCGTTGGCCGCGCCCAGGCTGGGCGAACAAGCGATCGTCAAGCACGAGCTCGGCCCCATGGGCCTCTAGCGCGGCGAAATGTCAGCGTTGCCGCCTGGAGCGGCTCTAGCCGGCAGGCGCGACTTCGACGAAGAAGTGCGGTCCGAGCATCGCGGCCAGGCGGTTGGCACTCGTGGCCGTGAGGCGTGAACCGGCTGGAACGAGCAGCACGCCGCTCTCGTTGCGAATGTCCTGTGCCAAGATCATGCCCTCGGTGAGTAGAGCCGCCGAGACGTGCTCGTTGCTGCGACTGCGGATTTCGCCGACGAGCGCCAAGCAACCGGCGTCGCCTTCGAGTTTGAGGCTCCAACACGGATGCTTGCCCGGAAAGCGATTCGCTGAATCGTCGCAGGGCAGACCCGTGGTGAGCGTGATGCTCTCCGTCAGCGCGGCGCGTTTTAAGGCTCCGCCGGCGGTATTTACGAGTTCGCGCAGCGCGTCACGAGCGGCATCGTCGAGAGCCGCCGGATCCCCCAAGAGGGTTCCGCGGATCCAAGCCATCGCTGGCGCGTCAGCGACGATCGAGAGACGCAGCTCCAGTTGATCGCCGGCCAATGACATCGCAATCGTGGCGCTCGGCGACTCCGGACTGAGATGTGCAGGCCAGCCGGGTGTGACCGAAAACGGGTGCTCTGCCATTCCGCTCAAATCCTCGGCCACCAGCGGACCGAGAGCGCGCCATGATCTGAGGCTGGCCACGTCGAGCCCAGCCGAGAAGTCGAACGCGCACGGCTTCGAGACCGACCGCGACCAGCGGAGTAGTCGCTCGGGTGCCTTCACCCGTTCTAGCAGCTCCACGTCCGCGAACGGGCGGCGCATGAAGTCGTGCACGCCGGCGGTGATCAGGTTGGAAATTTGATTGTTCGCGGGCGCGGCCTCTAGGACCGCCAAGAGGTACGCTTCTGCTGCGTTTTCGCCGCCCCGCAGCCGGCGTGCCAAATCCTGCCCGCCCGTGGCTGGGACGCTGAAGACTACGACCTGGGGCGCCTCGCGCGCAATTGCCGCGAGCGCCGATGCCTCGTCGGCAATGGCTTCTACTCGATAGCTGCTCTGCGGCAACGCGCGAACCATCGCGTCGCGCTCTGCACGCCGATCGTTGAGTACAATGACCCTCACTCGCCGCCGAGCTTCCGCTATGCCCGGAGTGGCGCGAGTTTGGCTGCTGTCGCGACCAAAAATTCGGGCTTGAAGGGTTTCACGATCCAGCCCTTCGCCCCGAGCGAGCGTGCCCGCTGGATCAGCTCCGGTTGCCCTTCGGTGGTGAGCATCACGACCGGCACTTTCGAGCCTTGAGCGCTGAGCCGCTCCAAGAGCTCGATGCCGTTCATGCGAGGCATGTTGACGTCACACACGATGAGCTTCATATCGGACAGCCCGGAGAGCTTCTCCAGCGCGTCTACGCCATCGATGGCCTCGGTGACCAGGTAGCCAGGCGCTTTCAGCGCGGCGCTGACCTGGCGCCGCACTAGCATCGAATCATCGATCACCATCACATGCGTCATTATCGTCTCCTCGTAGATCAAAACAGGATTGCGTCGCCGGCTTCTGCAGGCTCGGCACGAGCTTTATTGCGTTGAAACTCCGGTTCGAACGCAGCGTCCAAGCGCGCGCCCAGATGCCAGCCCGGACCCTCGAAGAAGTGCCAGCTCGATTGGTCCGGCGCCATGGAGAAACGAAGTCCGGCGCCCACGACCGTCATGGGGGTTGCCAGCGAGATCGGAATGCCCTCGCGCAGCAATCGTCCCTTCAGCCGCCCAAGGAGCATGTTCGAGAACTCGCCCACCGTGTCGACGAGATCGCTCTCCATGCCACCGGCCGCACTCGTCCAAGCTTCCGCGGCGGCGCGCGTGGCGGCCAGGATCAGCACGCCCTTCACGCCTTGGCCGACATAGCCGATGGAGGCCATGCAGTAGGTCTCTTGCCCCAGACCCTCTCTGGCGATCGAGGGGCAGTGCTCGACTACCATCTCGTAGGCCGCAAACAGTTCGATCGCCACGGTCCTCAAATGACGGTCCATGAGCTCGAAGTCTGGCTTGTTGATCGGGGAGATACTGTTCACGGGATGCCTAGCTTGTGCGGTTGAGCGACTGGGTCAGGTTGGCGTGACGCGAGTGAACGCGAATCGATGTCGAACGGAGCGAGCGGCCGTTGTGGGGCTCGTCTTAAGTCGGACTATGATGCTCGGATCATGATCGTGAGTATGCAAAGCAAAGTCGCAACGATTGACGGCCCTAAGTGGGGTCGGCATTCGGCGTGTCGGCGGTGCTGGCCGGCAGCACGGGCGGCTTGATGTAGTCCGCCGGAATTTCACCGGTGAGCGCGTCGAGCCAGGTGACGGTGGCAGCTACTTCCTGCTCGGACAGCGCAAGTCCGAGTTGGTGGCGACCCATACGGCGCACTGCGACATCGAGCGTCGGCACCGAGCCATCATGGAAGTAGGGCGCGGCCTTGGCGATGTTGCGCAGGCTGGGCACCTTGAACATCATGCGGTCGTATCCCGACGGAAAGAGTCGGCAGAGTCTCGATCGGTGGCAACCCAGCAAGCGCGGGCGCTTCCGAGGGCGTCGAATCCACCGCGCCCGTCGTGACCCTTTCCGGTAGTCCGGGCGATCGCAGCAAAGCCTGCAGCGGAGAGCTTGGTTGCCCGATAGCATTCAGGTCTGGGCAGTACGGCGTTCAGCGACTCACACAATAGGCAGGGCCAGAAGCCGACCGGGTGCCGTTCGAGCGGAGCGCGTCCGTCTCGGGGGTACGTATGTCACAGTGGGGCAAAGTGCAGCGCTGCGGCGCTGCCGCCCGAGAGTCATCGAGCAGTTTGTGCCTGCAGCGCAAGTCGGCGCGCGCAGCCGGCTACCGAGAGAGGGGCACGAACCTTGCTCTTACGGCGACGGAGGCAGATGGAGGTCGAAATGACGAACGTGAGTGAACGAGCGACGTCACAGCCTCGCGAGGCAGTAGCGAACGCGCTCAACACTGGGTTCAGACACCTCCTCGAGGTGCACGGGGAGGTGTTCGCCTTGGTCAAGCGGCTCGGAATGCGCTCGGACGATCACGTGAGACAGGCGCTCGAGCCGAGCGTCAACCGCTTGTGGCAACAGCGCGAAGAAATGGCCGAACTCCACGCAGCGCTGAGGCAAATCCTACATACCGACGACTCTGCCGTAGAGGACGACGAGCCGAGCGATCTGGCGGAAGCCATGGCAGCGCTGGACGCGATGAATCCCAGCAGCCCAGAATGGGGTCCGGCCTTCCTGCAAGTGAGTGAGTTGGTCGAGGCGCACGCCAGCGAGTGAAAGCACCCTGCTTTCCGAACTGGATGAAACGTCGTGGCCGGCCCACCCGCAGGGGCTACTCGCAACGAGACTTGGGGCGATAGAAAAGGTAGCTAGCGGTGTAGTCGACACGGGCTATCGCTCCTAGGTGAGCGGCGTCACAGCCACTGGTCGGTGCCAGACCTCCCACCGTATCCAGGCGCTGGATGTAGTTCACGTCATCCAGCTGCCCTTTGCCGTCGTGCAGCGTGGCTTCCAGCAACAGCTCCGGGATCGCGTTTTTGTTAGCCGTGAACTCTTTGAGCTTCTTGGCTACGACCTTGCTTCGATCGCGCACGCTTTCCCAGCTCGGTCCGCCAAAGTGCTTCACCACCAAGCGCCCGCGGCGATCGAAAAGCTTTGCCTCGGGCGCTTGAAACGTCCAGGCGTGACCCATGGCCGTTGCTTGGCAGGCGTAGATTTGTACGCCGATCGCGTCGTAGTAGAACGCTAGACGACCATCGTCAGGAGCTGCCAGGCTCGGGTCCGCTAGCGGCGGGAAGGTTTTGAGCTGCTCGCTTTGAGCGCCGACAGATCCCAGGTCTGCGCTGTCGCCCTCGCTCGTGTCCGCCGCCGAGCAAGCGAAGAGCCAAGTAGCAGCCAAGATCGAGATCACACCATGGACTTTGAACATGCAAATTTCTCCAAGACCTGCCGTATCGACAGGGCAGTGATTGGACCCAACTAGAAGAGTCCCTTCGGCGCTTGCGTCGCGACGGCTGTCGAGAGCTCCCTGTGCCGTCCAGCACTACGGCGCGATCTGCAGTGCGTTTCGCCGGCCCCGGAGCCAATCCAAACGCCTGTTTTCGGCGCCCGCTTTTCGGTTTATTTCCGAGGCCCGACGAAACCGCCGGGCAGTGCAGGCGTATTGCCTGAGCAGTGCGCGGAGACACACGCTGGGATGGCCACAATCATCGGCAAATTGAGGCAGGATTTGGGGGGCAGTTCGGCTCCCCCGTCCGAGCGCGTGGTTGGTCGCCCCGCGCCCGCCGGCGCCAGTGATCAGGCAACTGCGGCGATGGAGCGCTACGCGCAAGGCGACGAATCCGCCTTTGCAAGCGTCTATGATTCGGTGGCCCCGCGCGTCCACGCTTACCTGATTCGGCAGACGCGCGACGGCGCGGTGGCGGACGATCTCTTGCAGCAAACACTGCTGCAGATGCACCGCAAGCGCGGCACGTACGCGGCGGGACTGCCCGTATTGCCGTGGGCCTTCGCCATCGCGCGCCGCCTCTACATCGACGAATGTCGGCGGCGCAAGACGGACGCATTGTGGAGCGCTCGCGACGTGGCTGAAGACGATCGTCAAGCGTGGGCCTTGCCCGAGGATGAAGTCGCCTCTCGCGAAGCCGCGCGGCTGGTCCAGGCCGAGCTGGCTCGCATGCCCGGCAACCAGCGCGTTGCGTTCGAGTTGCTCAAAGTCGACGGCCTTTCGCACCAGGAGGCCGCGCAGATGCTTGGAACGACCGTGAGCGCCGTCAAACTTCGGGCGTTCCGCGCCTATTCTGCGATTCGTTCGGTGCTCGGCCATCCGCTGGAGCCCTCGCTCAAGGCGCGCCGCGAAGCGTGAGCCTTGCACAGCGGGAGACGCAAATGTCCACCTCCAAACCCCCGACCTCGGAAGTCCGCACGGGCTTGGCTGTGGCGCAGCTGCGCGCGCGCGTGATCGACCTCACCACGCGCGAGCCTTCGCCCACGCGCGCTCAGCTCTCCCGAAAGCACCGCCTCGTACTGTGCATTGCGATGCTCGTGCCGCTGCTCGTATTCATCGGCTGGGGAGGAATTCGCGTGGGGCCACGGCCTGAGCGACTCGTGCTGGAGACTGCGCTAGGCTCCGCGGTTTTGGCCGCTGGTGTAGCGATCGTGGGCATTGGCCGTGGTCGATCCATGCTTGGGCGGCCGCGGGCTTGGCTGGTGACGCAGGTGCTGCTCACGCCGGTACTGCTGTTCGGATGGCGCGTACTGACCAGCGCGGGCTATCCCAATATGATGAATCGATGGCTCGATCGGCCCGGGTTCCGCTGCTTGTCGCTGAGTTTGATTTTAGCGCTGGCTCCGCTACTGGGTTTGCTTTGGCTGCGTCGAGGCAGCGATCCGGTGCAGCCACGTCTGACCGCCGCCGCAGTGGGCGCCGGCGTGGGCGCGGGAGCCTGGCTGCTCGTCGATCTGTGGTGCCCAGTCGGGTATGTGCCTCATTTGCTGCTCGGGCACGTATTGCCGCTGCTGGTATTGATCGCGCTGAGCGCGCTAGTCGGCAGCCGAGTCATCGCCGTGGCTAGGGGCCGCGGGACGCTAGCTGGCCGCTGACGCTCGGGCCGCTTGCATTGCCCTGATTCCAGCGGCCTACTCGAGAGCCAGGAATCGAGATGGATCGCAACGCGGCTAGTGAACAGAACGCAGGCGCAGGCGAGCTGCCTCCGGAACGGGCAGCCTGGGTCGAAGCGCTCAGGGCCGCGATCCTGCCCTGCCCAGTGGAGACTGATCCCGATATCTTGGCTTCGTTCTCGCGAGATCAAGCGCCCTTGGCCCCTGCTGGATCCGCCTCCGCGCTGGTCCGTGCGCGTTCCACGGCGGATGTGATCGCCACGCTGCGCTTCGCTTACGAACATCGCATTCCGGTGGTGACGCGCGCCGCAGGTACCGGTCTCGCGGGCGGGGCGAACGCCACGGACGGCTGTATCTTGCTCTCGGTGCTGAACTTGAACCAGATCTTGAGCATCGATCGGGCGACCCGCACCGCGGTCGTGGAGCCCGGTGTACTGAATGGCGTTCTCGCCGCCGCTGCCGCGGAGCGCGGTCTGTTCTACGCCCCCGATCCCGCGAGCCGTGAGATCTCGACCATCGGTGGCAATATTGCAACCAACGCTGGCGGCGCCTGCTGTCTGAAGTATGGCGTGACCGGGGACCACGTGGCGGCGCTCAAGGTCGTTTTGCCTGACGGAACACTGCTCCGCACAGGCGGGATCAGCGCCAAGAACGTGGCCGGCTTGGATTTGACCCGGCTTCTCGTGGGCTCGGAGGGCACCCTGGCCGTGACCGTGGAGGCGACTGTACGGCTGCTCCGGGCTCCGCGCCCGGCTTCCACGCTGATGGCCTTCTTCGGGACCCTGACTTCCGCCGCTGCCGCGATCGCGGCCATGGACTCGAGCACTGATTTATCGCTCCTGGAGCTCATGGATCGCGCCACGCTGACGGCGGTCGAGAAACTCGTGCACATGGAGCTCGACACGACCGCTGCCGCGCTGCTGATCGCGCAGAGCGACGCCGCCGACGCACGAGAGGCCATCGCCCATTGCGCTAAGCTGTGTGCTGAACACGGCGCCCGCAGTGTCACGAGCACGGACGACGTAGAGGAAGGCCGAATGCTACTCGCTGCGCGGCGCATGGCGCTGCCCGCTCTCGAACGCCTGGGCACGACCTTGCTGGACGACATAGCGGTGCCCCAGCCCGCCATTCCAGAAATGATCCGTCGCATCACGAACGTGGCCGAGCAATCGGGTCTCACCATTGGTACCTTCGGCCACGCCGGTGATGGCAATCTGCACCCGACGATCGTCTTTCAACCGGGCCAGCAGGAAACTGCGCTGGCCGCCTTCGACTCGATCGTGCAAAGCGCGATTGAACTCGGTGGCACGATCAGCGGCGAACATGGCGTCGGTTCCCTGAAGCGCGAGTACCTCGCTGCCATGCTGGGCGAGGCCGAACGGGCGCTTTTGGCGCGGATCAAGGCCGCCTTCGACCCGCGTGGGATCCTCAATCCGGGCAAGGCAATTTGAGCGCTGCCCGCGCCCGCGCGTGGCCCGCCCAGCCGTCAGCCCGGCAAGTGCTCAATCTCCGGTCGTGATTCGAAGAACTTGTTGTTGTCTGCCGAATTGTAACGCGGATAATCGATCGCCCAGGGGATGATCTGGCTCTTGTGGTCTTTGTATTTCACGGTCATGGCCATCGGCGTGACCGAGCGGTAGCTGCTGTCGGCGGGGATGTCTTTGTTGTCGCTGCCGCCGGCCGAGAACAGCGTGATCAACAGCTGGTTCTGGTCGTCGTACACGCGTCGGAAGCCCTCGTTGACCTTCTCGTGACCGCGCACCAAAGTGTGGCAGCCCACGCGTTGCAGGAACGCTTGGCTCTGCAGTCGGCCAAACGGAAAACGCGATGATTGCTCCTGGAGTGCCGCGGGGATCACGTCCGCCGAGCTGGGATCGCTCCACATCATCTGGAAACGAATGTCCCAATCGTTGAGGCTCGACAGATCCTTGTATTTCTCTTTCAGCAGCAGATCGCGCGCGATCCCGCCGTGGACGAACAACAAACGCTCGAAAAACAGCATATTGGGTAGAGCGTCGAACAGCTGCATGTAGTGTGCGAACACCTCTTGCGAGAGGTGTGGCTTGAGCGTGTTCATTGCCTCACTCGGGCGCACGGCGCCGAGCACGCGGCCTTGGTGTTCGATGTAGTATTCGTGGTTGCCCCGCAGCAAATACACGTGCTCGGGCGCGCGCAGAAAGAGCTGCATCGCCGAGCGAAGTACGCCTTGGTAGCTGAACATGCCGCGGTCGATGTAGTCCCCGAGCAGCACCAGCTTGGGCTCCGGGTGGTGCTCGGGATCGGCCACGAACTGGTTCACTTTGGCGAAAAAATTCGACTGCATCAGCACGGCCTTCAAGCAGCTGTAGCAACCGTGCAAATCGCCCACGACGATCAGCTCGTACTCGCGCCCCGGCTTGGGACAGAGCAAGTGCACGTGCCCGTCGAGGAACGGTTCGCTGCCCTGAAACTCCGCGACGGTGCGCTTGCCCGTGAGCTTGCCAGCTCCGGCCGCGCGCTGCTTGTCGAGCTGAGCGATCACGCGATCGATGAGCTTGCGATCCGATTCGATCTGCTGCCCGAGCCGCTTTGGATCGGTCGTGTAGTGATATTCGAACTGCTGAAAAAATGGGTGGTTTTCAAGGCTCGGCACCAGCTTTTCGTTCTTACCGACTGCGCTGGTTCGATGATTGCCTTCGTCTTCCAGCAGCTCGACGCCCAGATCCGCCTCGAGCAAGGTGGCGAGCTCGCCACGAAACTTCAGCTCTGCTGGGTGGACTTGGCCATCAGCATGAATGAGCTCGTCGATCGTGCTCATCAGCTGCTCCTGGTTCGTCGTGTCGAAGCCCTTGAAGATCTCGAAGCAGCGCAGCTTGAGCTTGGAGTGCACGAAGGTGTCTTGGGCCTCGCCTTCGGCCACCGCCTCCGTAAATAGCTCTTTGACCTGTCGGTTGATACCCTCGAAGACTTCGTGAAAGTGACTGGTGAACTTGCCGATCAGCTCGGCACGCAGCTTCTGGTCCGACTCTGGCACGGCGTCGTGTACGCGGTGCTCGATCAGCCTTCGAACGTAGCTGCGGACGAATTCCTTCTCCGCATCGTCGAAATCCCCGTCGATGTATCCGAACGTGGTCAGGTAGAAAATGACCGCACGCATTTGCTTGTCCGCGGTCGGCCCGTCCTGGCTGAACTTCAACATGATCCGAAAATGATAGGGCCCCTACCCGGCAGGATCCAGCCCAATGGGGGCGCGCCTCGGATTTCCGGGTTCGCGAGAGTCATGAATGTTGGGCGAAGTGTAGGTGCGTGGGCGGGTGCGGCCCGTTGGCTGCGCAGGACTCTGCGAGTAGACGGCGTGCTGGGGACGCAATCCGACCGTCCAGCGCGGCCAGCGCGCCGTTACGTCGGTCATCCCCAGCACCGAACTTCCACCCGAGCGGCCCGAGTGGGCAGCGCTCAGCGTGCCACGAACGAGTGACTCAACCGTTCGCAACCTTGAGCATCGCGATCGGATTCAGGTCTGTCGCCAAGAAGCTGATGGTATCGTAAGTGAGTTGGATCGCGAGCGGCCCTTGGTTGCTCATCAGGAATTGCCGTATCTCCTGGAATTTGGCTCCCATCCGCAGGGCGTGCGTGGCAGGCGCCGTTGCGTTGGCGCCGCCCGGATTGACTCGACCAATCACTCCACCTGCGGCCGGAGGCAGCGCGTTGATGTGGAGTGTGCCCAAGAAGAGCGGAGCGCTGGGGGTCGTGATCGTAAACGTAATTAGGTTCAGCGGGATGGGTGGAGCTGGCGTCGTTACTAACATCATCTCAATCGTAGTTGCCATGTGAGTTCCCTTTGCTTCTGAGCTAGTTGTTCGGTGTTCTGGTCAGTGACGGTTTAGGGGTCAGGCTGGAAGGCAAATTGTCCGCTGCAGCTCGTTTCGCAGCGGGGCGCAATGAATGAGTACGGAGTGAGACTGATGGGGAATCGAGCAAAGTCGACGATCGTGAGCGTCTCCGCACCTTGCTCGTCCTTGCTTCGGTAAGCGGCATACTTGGATGTTGGAGACCACCTGAAGGGGGCTTCCCGGTTTGCGCTTCCACACCAGCTATCCGGATGGCTGGCAGAATCCTCCGAACACGTCGGGTTGCTGTCCGGAGCGTTCACATCGAAGGACGGAAGTTGTTGATGAAAGCCCGTGACCGAATACGCCGTCAGCGCTCCGCCGACCTGTCTCAGGATGAACTTTTCATTCGGTGAAAATGCAAATCTCGTCGGAGACGTTGCTCCCGAAGGAGCAGTGATGGGCGCCGCCCTGAAGGTCAGGGTGAAGCGGTCCGGTCGGAGGTCGGCAAGGTAGAGATAGCTCCCCTTGGACTCTGACGTCGAAAAGGCGAGCCAGTCCCCCGACTTGGAAAAAGACCTGGGATTGAGGTAGGCGTCAGCGAGCGCATAGTCATATTCCAAGGCGCCGCAGGGGCTCGTCGCGGGCGACGATTGCGCGTCCTTCAGGCAGGCGCCTTTGACTTTCGCGACCGTCAGAGCGTCGTCGGCGCCGAGATCGAAGATGCGCAGTTCACTGTGTTTCTTTCCTTGGGCATTCGCCGAAACGTCTCGCACGCAGGCGATGCGTTGCCTGCCCTCTGCCCAGGTCAAAAGTTTGGGACAATCACGGTCCGGCGCGTTTGCGCTCGTCAATATTGGGTTGCGACTCTCGGCGCGATAGAGGTTGAGAGGACCTTTGGGCGTATCTGCAGTGAGGCGCCCGTCCGGCGATACGATTCTCCCGGGATACTCCGTCGGTCGGTCGCCGGTGTGGTCGACGGCGGAGGGTCCGCCTGCGTGGATCCAGTTGAATTGCAGGAGCGGGAAGCTCGGACTGCCGACGTAATAGCCGTCAGCCGTCGGCTTCACGAAAACCGGCAACATGTAGGGATCGTCGGTGCCGAGCGTTCGGGGCTGAAAGCCGACCGCGCCGAGCTGGCTGTAGAAAGCGGTCGCATATCCGTCGATCGGCTCGAGTTGATCCGGGTGCACCGGATCGAACACGCCGTTCGCGTAGAAGGCGACATGGCTCGAGCCGATCCAGTACAGCGCCGAGTCCACGGACGTTTCCTGCGGCGTCAGCTTGGTCAGCTGTCCCTCGGCGGAGAAGCGAGTCCCGCCCAGGTATCGCTTTTGGCCCTGGTCGAAGGAGATTGCCAGCGTGGACGAGTCGGGAGACCAGGCAAAGGCGGTCACGCTCTCGCTCGCGCTCTCGGGGTCGTCACTGAGAGCTGGCTGCCACTCGGTCCAGTTCGATAGCTCGACGACGGCCAGGTTCTTGCCCTTTGGGTGGTCAGCATCGGCGCCGAATCGATAGCTCAGGTATTTCCCGTTCGGCGAAAAGGCGAAGTCGTAGACGCCGACGTCGTGTGCGAGAGTGACCGGTGGGGGCGTTTGCAGGATGGGATCGACCACCACCAGCTTCGGGCCGTCAGCGGGTTTGCGCATGGTGTACGCAAACCAACAAGCAGTTCGCGGTGTCACGGCATAGGTGTGCTCGACGATCAGCTTGCCCGTCGTGTCGGTGACGGCGACGGTGATCTCGGATGCAACGGGGCGCTCGCTGGTCAGTCGCGCGTGTGAGGTATCAGATAGGTTCAGCTCGACCTCCCAGCCCGCGAGTTTTGGAGTGAGTTGCCAACTGTAGGGCGCGCTGCCTCCTTCGACTCGAAGCTCGGTCGAATAGTGGCGGGCGAGACACGGCGCCGGCAAGTCCACGGGACTGAGGTTGCCGCCCAGCGCTCCTCCAGCGCCCGCTGTTGGTACCCCGGCACCACCTGCTGACAGGCTCGGGCCGGGCCCTCCACTCTTCCCCCCGGACGCGGTTCCGCTGCCGCCCGCGCGCTCAGCGCTGCCGCCCACGTCACCGCTGCCGGCGTCGCCCGCAGCGCTCGGCTCGGAACCGCTCATGCCACTCATGCCACTCATGCCACTCGCGCCGGCCTCGCCACAGGTGTGGTGCTTGACGCACTCGGGCACCACCACGTCTGACAGGCACGCGACCGGCGCAGCACTGAGCGCAAGCAGCGCCAATGCCAGCGGTCGCGGCCAAGCCGTGCGCTGTGCGGCGCTTCGCTTCGAAGCTGAACGCCTGGACGAGACGGTGCGCTTGATCATTTGACGATTGATGACGGCATTCGGGGCTCGATGTCGCAAACCGTGTGCGAGTTCGTGCCGAAGCATGCGCCTGTGATGCGAGCCCCGACAAGGGCTCGGGAATTTTGACTACGCCAGCGAGCTTCAGAACTGCTGCGCGTAGCAGGCACCGACCAGGCCGGGCAGCGCGTACACGGACGCACTGGCCGAGCGTTCGCGCTTCCCTGGTTCGCGCTTCCCTGGATCGAGCAGCAAGACCAGCGCGCCGCCCGCAACCAATGCGCCGCCCGTGATTCCGAGCGCTAGCGCCAGGTCTTCGTTGCGGTGCTGGCGATCTTGCAGCGTCGAATCGCTGGTCGGCCCGCCATTCTCCTCGGCCTCCACGCTCTGCTTGTATTCCTGCTTGGCTTGGATTGCTGCCAGCTCGAAATACAACGCGCCAGCCCCTGCCAGCGTGCCAGCCGCGATCGCCGACCAGCCGATCACGCGCGGAGTGGTCCAATACGAGGCCCGCACAGGCTCCGTGGGCGGTTCTTTCGGTTTGTCGTCCGTCGTTGCGGGCTGGGGCATGGCAATGGCGACTGGCCCTGTCACCGTGCTCGACGAGGGACATTCGAGTTCGAGTCGCTCCTTCGCGCGCTCGGCTGCCTCGCGATAGCGGCCGTGGGGCACGAGCTCCAGATACCGGCGGTAGTCATCGCGCGCATCGCCGCAGGCCTTCAGCTCTTCCTCGAGCTGCGCCAAGTTGTATAGTAATTCCGCTCGCTTCGAGAGCTGGTAGGACTGGCGCATGCTGTCCAAGGCAGCCGCTACATCGCCTTTCGAATAGCTTGCCAGGGCTCTCTCGTAGGCGACAGCCGCCGCTTGTTCCGAACCAGCTCGAGATGGCGCAATCGGGCTCGCCGGGTCCGGCTGCGCGCCCGAGTCGGCAGCCGTTTTCGTTGCTGGCCCCCGGTTCGAAGCGGGGGGATCGGCGAGCACGTGTGCGCTCGACAATAAAAACGACACCCAGATGGGCGCCGTGCGCAGCACTCGCCAGGCTCGCTTCACGTTTGCCATCGAGTACCACTCCGGTCGTTCAGCGAATAGGTCAAGTGTCGGCGGTTTCGAAATCGTGTGCGACTTGATCGCTGGTGGAGCGTCAATCCTCGCAGAGCACACGGAGCACGCAGAGCACGCAGAGCACGCAGAGCACGCAGAGAGAGAAGAACCGATGACTGACCACCAGGCAATCCACTTCGATCCTGATTCTGACGCTGCAAGCAGCGCTGATTTTCCGCTGAACGGACGCACAAGCGCAAGCGACTTGTCCGGAAATTCACTGGCATCGTTTCGGCTGTTGGCGGCCGAACGCGATGCCGCGCTCAGCCAAAATTTCGACCTAACCCGGCTCTGGCTCGAACTGTGCCGTGGGACTTGGCGCTTTCGCGACACCTTCCCGACCGAGAATCGATACATTGCTCTCATCGAAGAACCGTCCGTCCGATTTCCGCAACCACTCAAGGCTTGCAAGCTGAGTGTCCTGAAACGGGTCTTGCTGGGGGAAGCACCGAAGGCAGTCGCGATCGAGCTTCGAATGGGGCTGTCTTCGGTGGCGGCCGCGATTCAAGACTGCTTGCTCGGCATGGGAATCCCCGGGCGGTTGTCCCAGGCTTCCGTCCTGTTGACAATGGCTGCATACGCGGCTCACTGTCCGGAAAGTTCGCCGACCCTCGGCCGGTTGACCCGTGTGGAGATCGACGGCGAAGGTTATTGGGTGGTGAGCGTCGTCAGGCCAGATCTGAGTTTTCCTGTGTCTCTTTCCCATGCAGAGGCCGCGGTCGTGCGAGAACTGGTAGCCGGTCGGAGTCACGCCCAGATTTCGAGTTTACGATCGACCTCGCCCCGCACGGTTGCCAATCAACTGGCGACGGTCTTTCGGAAACTGGGTGTTTCGGGACGCGGCGCGGTCGTGCACCGGCTGATCCAACACAGTTTGGCTCACCACTGAGGACCGCTGGCTGTCTACGAGCCGCGGTCCGTTTCTGGCTGAGTGAGCGGCAAAGCGCCAGCGTCGAACGGATTCTCCCAAGTACGAATTCGCGCTGGTTGGGGTACAGCTAGAGCTGGCGGAGTTGGCGCTGAGCTGGGGTGCGCTGTCGCGGTGTCAGTCGCTGCGGTCGCTGCGGTCGCTGCGGTCGCTGCGGTCGCCGCGGGCGTTGTGCTGAAAGCCTTCGGGGGCTTTCTGCTCGGGGGGGATGGGGGCTTGCTCGCGCTCGGCGGCGCTGAGCCGGGAGGCGCTGCGGAAAGCCCTGCCGATCGCGGAGCTACTGAACCCCCGGGAGCGAGTGCATCGAGTTCAGCAGCCCGGGGCGTGGGCGCGGCTGGACGGCTCTGGTGCACCGTCGCTTCCACGACCCGTTTCGAGTTCGACGGGATGGTAGCGGCGTATGCCGCGATCGCTCCG
>DATEPG010000411.1:0-24298 GCA_035273265.1 Polyangiaceae bacterium | reverse complement strand
TGCCGTTCTTCACCGTGGGCGGCATGGTGCTCTGGTCGAGCTTTGGCCGTTCCTGGCTGTACTTCACGATCCCGGCGGTGCTCTCGCTGTTCACGCTGTCGCTCGCCAACGCCATCACCTCGCGCGTGTTTCACGCAGTCTCGGAAACGCAAGGCGCCTTCCTCCGCTATGGCACCTTGCTCGGCGAACTCGAGTCGCTCGAGATCGACGCGCCCCTGATCCGCGCGGCTCAAGCCCGCCTCAACCAGAGTGGCAAAAGGCCGTCCGAAGAAATGCGCCGCTTCGAGCGCGTGGTCGGCTTCTTCGAGCTCAAGCACAACGGCATGATTTACCCCGTGGTGAATCTGTTCTTGCTCTGGGACGTGCACTGCGTGCTCGCGCTCGAGGCCTGGCAAGAGCGCGCCGGCCGCTTCGTGCGTGAGTGGCTCGATGTCGTAGGAGAGGCCGAGGCCCTATCGTCACTGGCCGGCCTCGCCCACGACGAGCCCAGCTTCTGCTTCCCGGAGTTCAGCGATCGCCCCTGCTTCATCGCCGAAGGACTCGGCCACGTGCTGATCGACGGCAAAGTGCGCGTGACCAACGGCATCTCGCTGCCCGAGGCGGGCACCGCGCTGCTCGTCACCGGCTCCAACATGTCGGGCAAGAGCACGATGTTGCGCTCGATGGGCTTAGCCAACGTGCTGGCCTTCGCTGGCGGCCCTGTCTGCGCCCAAAAACTGGTACTCGCCGAGTTCGCGCTGATCACCAGCATCCGCATCAGCGATTCGCTCTCCAGCGGCGTCAGCCACTTCTACGCCGAACTCAACAAGTTGAAGGCGGTCGTCGACGGCACTGCCGGCAGCAAGCCGGTGTTCTTCCTGCTCGACGAAATTCTACACGGCACGAACTCACTCGAACGCCAAATCGGTGCCCGCTGGGTGATCGGCGAACTGATCAAGCGCGGTGCTCTGGGCGCGGTCTCCACCCACGACATGGGCCTCGCCGAACTCGAGCCCTCGCTGATGAGCCGAGTCACGCTGATTCACTTCCGCGAAAGCGTGAAGGACAACGAGATGAGCTTCGACTACAAGGCGCACCCCGGTCCGGTCCAAGCCGGCAATGCACTGCGTCTGATGCGTCGCATCGGGCTCGACGTACCGCTCGCGTGAGCGTAGCCACCGCTTGCAGCTGGCTGAAACTCGCCTTCTGCAGCCGCGTGATTCTGAGCAGCAGTCTTTGCGCCAACTCCGGCGTATGATCGCGCCGCCATGACTAGCAAACGCACCGCGATCGTCCTGGGCGGCTCCGGGTCGGTCGGAACCGCACTGCTCCGCGAGTTGTTTCACGACGATGGCTTCGAGGCCATCATCACACTATCGCGCCGCTCACTGCCCCAGGCCGTGGCGATGGCTCGCACCACCGGCCGCAAACTGCTGGAAAAACTCGTTCCCGAGATGACGCCCGCGCCACTCAGCGCCGCGACAATCGAAGTCGCGGCAGAGCTCGGCGGCGAGCTGGAAGGGTTCAGCGTGCTCGGCGTCGGGGCTGGCACGTCCAAGCTCACGCTCGAGGAACATCGCGCGGTCGACGTCGCGCTGAATGAAGCGTTCGCGCGCGGGCTGCGCGATTCAGGCAAAGTCCGGCACCTCGCCTTCATGAGCGCCGTGGCGGCGGACCCGACTGCAAAGGCCAGCGGCGGCGGTGCCGCCGGCATGTCGCGCTACAACCGCGTGAAAGGCGAGGCTGAAGAAGCCGTGCGCGCCAGCGGCCCTGCGTTCGTGAGCGTGTTCCGTCCTGCGATGATCATCGGCTCTCAGCACACACCGTGGCTGCTCGAAAAGGCGCTGCCGTTGTTCTCGTTCATCACGCCAGCCAAGTACCGGTCGATCAGCGTCGAACAAATCGCGAAGGCGATGGTCGCAACGGCGAAGCACCACCCCGCCACGAGCGGGACCTATCACTACCCTGAAATGATGGCGCTGATCGCCAACGGGCCGCAGTAGGCCTCGCCTACTAGCGGCGACCGAAGAAGGACGCTTGTTGGAATCGCAGCCCGTCCAAGATCTGATCCACTCGCTCCGCAGACAGCCTTCCGATCGGTTCGCCGAGCTTGCTTTTGTCGACCGAAGATATCTGGGATACGATTACGACGCTCCGCTTGGGTAAATTGCCTTCACCCAAATCCAGCAATACGTTGCCGGGCTCGGTCGCCCGGTTCAGATTCGTCGTCAGCGCGCAGACGACGACCGTATGGATCCGAGAGCGGTTGAATAAGTCATCCTGAATCAGCACGTGGGGGTGAGCTTGGCCTGGAATCGAACCTCGGCTTTCATCCGCTTCAATCCAGAAAACATCGCCTCGATTCATCGCTGGCCTGTTGCCGCTCCGCCAATGTCCGACACTGGCTGAGCGTACATCGAGCGAGAGCGCTGAGTTCGACGAGCGGTGGAAAGCCGCCCCCCTGATTCGCGCCATGCTTCATTTGCTCGGCTGCGGAACGGTGCGTCTCAAGACGAGGCCATGCGGGCTCGCGCCCCCGCAGCGAGTCCATTGGCCCCGCTGCAGCCAATCGGCAACGGTCGCAAGAGGGCAAAACCGCGAATCAGTTGGAGAAAAAAACTACACAACTATGACCCCGGATGTACAATACCGGTAGGCTCGCGCCCAGCTCGAGCGCGGGGCGGAGCTCCATGCAGGCTATTCGGCGGGACAGGCGGAACAACGACGAGACAGCGGATCGTGTTGGCAGGCGGCCGGTCGCACTACCGTACCGGTGGACCGACAGCAGCGCTCAATATGCCCCACAAAAGCCGGCCCGGTTACCAGGCTGGCTTGACGGAAACTTCTGCCCCAAGCTAACTTGGAGTGTTCGGGAATTACATGGAAATCACTTCCGATAGCTGCCCGCGCTCAAGCAATGTACGAGGCTGGTGGGCCCCCTGCAGTGGCCCAACCGGCTAGGATTCCGACTCTGCTGAAGTTGCGCGCGAGAGGCCGCGTTCGTGAGCGAATACGACGAAAAAACCAGAGTCACCCAGGTAGTTCAGGCACCTCCGCCTGACGACGCGCCCAGTAACGACTGCTTGGTGGTGATCTATACGGCCGAGCCTGGCCTCCTGGGAAAGCGCTTCGTGCTCGACCGCAGCCCGCTTCGTGTCGGGCGTGGCGCCGACAATCACATCGTGCTCGAGGGGGACTCGGTGTCTCGTCGGCACGCGCATTTCGAACGCCGAACGACCGCTTGGTACGCGGTAGACGACGGCTCGACCAACGGCACCTACCTGAACGAAGAGCAGATCGCGCGTGAGGCGCTGCTCACCAATGGTGACCGGATCAAGGTCGGCCCGTCGATTCTGAAGTTCTTGTCCGGCGCGGACGCGGAGGCCAAGTACCACGAAGAAATCTATCGCATGACGATCGTGGATGGCCTGACGCAGATCCACAACAAGCGCTACTTGTTCGAGGCGCTGGAGAAAGAACTGATTCGCGCGCGGCGTTACGAGCGTGATCTCAGCGTATTGATGTTCGACATCGATTTCTTCAAGCGCATCAACGATCAATATGGGCACTTGGCAGGTGATCACGTGTTGCGCGAGCTCGCGCGCATCGTTCAAGATCGCATTCGCCGCGATGAAGTATTCGCCCGCTACGGCGGAGAAGAGTTCGTGATTGTACTGCCGGAAACGTCGCTCGCAGGAGCCGTCGCGTTGGCTGAAAATCTACGCGCGCGCGTCGGTAGCCATGGCTTCAGCTTCCAGGGTGAGCAAATCCCAGTCACGATCAGCATCGGCTGCGCCCTGCTCCAAGACGACAAGGCGGCGACGGATCTGATCCAGCGCGCGGACGAGAAGCTCTACCAAGCAAAGCGCAGCGGACGTAACCGCGTCTGTTCCTGACGAATCGTTGGGGGCGATCGCGGCGCACGCAGCAGCCCACGCGCGAAACTGCAGCCTGCACGGTCATGCACCTGAGCCGGAGCAATTTTCGTGGTAGTCCGCGGAAGCGCGCATGAGCTTCAGCGAAATCCCCCCACCGATCGAGGACGAACCCGGCCAGGACGAACCCAAGCTCCTGAGCCGTCCACCGGGGCCGTCCTCACGCAGTTGGCTCGTGCGCCACGCGCACCGCGCGGCGCCCATGGGCCCCACCCCGCGGCACAGGCCGGGGGATCTGCGCGCCCCGCCGGCGGGTATCGTGTACGCGAACGCCAAGGGTTCGAACGTGGTCGACGTGGATTCCAATCGCTACGTGGACATGGCCGCGGGCTTTGGGGCCATGCTGCTCGGCCATGGCCACCCGAGCGTGCTACGCATGCTCGACTTTCAGTCGCATCGACTGCTGATGGCGCTGGGCGACGTTTTTCCCGCGGACGCCAAGATCGCGCTGCTGGAGCGCCTAGCAGCGTTGCACCCCGACCCCGACGCGCGCGTCATCCTTGCTCAGTCGGGAGCGGACGCAGTGACCGCGGCGCTGAAGAGTGCGCTGTTGTTCACCGGCAAGCCCGGCGTGCTGGCGTTCGGCGGCGCCTACCATGGCCTCGGTCACGCGCCGCTGGCCGCGTGTGGCTTGCGCGAGAGCTACCGAGCGCCCTTTGCAGCGCAGCTCAACCCGCACGTTCAGTTTGCCGACTACCCGGCGCAGGTACAGGATTTGGACCGAGCACTCACGCAAGCTCGAACCGCGCTTGCGAACAGCGCGGTCGGCGCGATCTTGGTCGAGCCCATCTTGGGCCGCGGTGGCGTGGTCGTGCCGCCACCCGAGTTCCTACCCGAGCTCGGCAAATTGGCGCGCGAGTTCGGCGCGCTGTGCATCGCGGACGAAATTTGGACCGGGCTCGGGCGCTCGGGGAAAATGCTGTATTCATTGAGTTCTGAGTTCACTCCGGACTTGCTGTGCCTGGGCAAAGGCTTGGGCGGCGGTGTGCCGATCAGCGCCGTAGTCGGCCGCGGTGCGGTGCTCGAAGCTTGGCGCCGCGACGCAGAGGTCGTGCACACTTCGACCTTCGCGGGCAACGCGCTCGCTTGCGGCGCAGCCCTCGCCACATTGGACGTGATTTCGCGTGAACGCCTGCCGGAGCGTGCCCTAGCCGTTGGCACACAGCTGCTCACGACCTTGCAAACGCGCCTGGCGCGGTTTTCGAAGGCGACCGTACGCGGCTCGGGCCTGATGATTGCGATCGATCTCGGCGATCGCCCGGGCCGCGCCACGCAACTGGCCACTCGCCTACTGGAGCGCGGCTACATCACGTCGACCGGAGGGGGCCGCCGTGAAGTATTGGTGCTGACGCCCCCCCTGACACTCGCAGAACCGTTGCTCGGCGGCTTCGTGGCTGCTGTGGAGCTCAGTCTGGGGTCGCTCGACGCATGACCCGCAACGCCCGCTCAGACCACCTGCATCGGGCCGTTCGGCGCTTCGCTGCCGGTGACCGGACTCGCAGATTCCTGGAATTGGCGCTAGAGATAGCAGCATTTCAGCGTGAGTTTTCGCCCGGGTTCGCGAGGTTGTGGGCTAGCCGGCGCGCGCCAATCGAAAGCGCCGACGAGATCCCCGGGGTGCCTTGCGATGCCTTTCGCTTGGCCCGCGTTGCACTCCATCCAGAAGACGAAGATCGCCTGCGCTTTTCGACCAGCGGCACGACCAGCGGCGCACGCGGGTTGCACGCCATGCGCGTGACAGAAACGTACCAGGAGCTCGCGCTGAATTTCGGTCGCTCAGCGTTGCTCTCCAACCAGCGAGCGCACCACGTCGTCGCCCTCGCTCCTGTGCCGGAAGATCCGCCTAGCTCCTCACTGGGCCACATGATGGCCATGTTCATGGTCGACTTCGAACAGCGTGGCTCGTTCGATGTGCGGACACCGGAGCGTTGGCTGATCGATGATCGAGGCGTGAATCCGTCGGGGCTCGCGCTGGCGGCTGAGCACGCCACCGAGCGCGGTCAAACGCTGCTCGTGCTCGCCACGTCCTTTGCGTTGGTGGGCCTGCTGGACGCGCTCGCGGATCGCGTGCTGCCGCTGCCGGCGGGAACGGTGGTCATGCAAACCGGCGGGTTCAAAGGCAAAACCCGGGAGATCGAGCCGGCGGAGCTGCGCCGCGCAATCGCCCGCACGTTCGCCATCAGCGAAACGCAAATCGTCAGCGAGTACGGAATGACCGAGCTGACCAGCCAATTGTACGAAGCCACCGTGCCCGGCTCGGCGCTCGCGGGCGAGCGCCACGGCGCGCCCGGCGTGTACGCAGAGCCGCCTTGGTTGCGAGTCGTGCCTGTCGACCCGACGACCCTCGAGCCGGTGCCGAGCGGCGAAGTGGGCATCGCCCGCATCGTCGATCTCGGCAATGTCGACTCGGCGGTCGCCATCCAGACGCAAGATCGCGTGCGCCGGGTGGCGGGCGGCATCGCGCTGCTCGGACGAGCCGAAGGCGCGCCGCCCCGAGGTTGTTCTTTGGCGATCGAAGAATTTTTGGCTGGAGGCGTCGGGTGAGTGATTTCGCGTTCGAAGCTCGCAGAGCTCGACTGGAGCCATTGTTCGAATCCGCGCGTTCACTCGCCGACGCGCGTACCCAACACGGGCAACGCGCGCGCGAGCGGCTCGCGGCTTCCAGCGGGCTTTCAGCACGAGGCGTCGATTTCGCGCTTTCGCGCTGTCTCGAGATCGCGCCCGATGAAGCGGAAATCGCGTCGTTGATTCGCGGAACGCCCAGCGCCCAAGTCGCTCACGTGCTGCTTTCGGCCAACGTGTTCGTGGCCGCGCACCGCGCGATCGCCATCGCCCTTTCGGCCTCCGAGCACGTGCGCGTGCGCGCGTCGCGCCGCGAACCGGAGATGGCGGAGCTGCTCTTGGCCGGCGCCCCAGGCTCGTTCGAGCTCGTGGCGGATTTGTCGCCCCGCGCGGGTGATCGCCTGTGGGCCTACGGCAGTGACGAAACGATGAACGAGGTGGCGGCCACGCTCCCGGCCGGAGTCGCTTTCCACGCGCACGGCTCTGGCTTTGGGGTGGCGGTGCTGGAAGGTCCGCACTCCGAGTCGGAGCGGCGTGCATTGCTGGGCGCGCTGGCCGAAGACATCGCGCTGTTCGATCAGCGCGGCTGCCTCAGTCCGCGAGTCGTATTGGTCAACGCAGAACCGAACGTGGCCGGCGAGGTCGCTCGTGAACTCGCGCTCGAGCTCGGCGAACTGGAGCAGCGCATCCCGCGCGGGCAGCTCACGGCAACGGAGCTGAGTGAGATCGCCAGGTATCGCGATACCGCGCACTTCACCGGTGAAGTCTTCGAGGCCGGCCTGGGCTTCGTCAGTTTGGGACAGGCGGCGCGCGCCGGCAGCTGGCTTTTGCCGCCGACGGGCAGAAACATCCACGTTCTCGTGACTCCCGATCCGCTCGCGACGCTGACCCCGTACCGCCCGCTGCTCACGAGCTGCGCCTTTGCCGGCACGCCTACGACGCGCCAAGCGCTGCGCCGAGCCTTGCCCGGCGCGCGCCTTTGCCGCTTCGGAGAGATGCAGCGACCGCCGTTCGACGGTCCAGTGGACCTTCGGGACGCCTAGCCGCTCAGCGCGGCGAGCTGAGCCAACGAGGCGATGGCTAGCGGAACAGCTCGCTCTTCAACGCAAACACGCCTTCGCTCACCACTTCTTCGCCGGGCTTCACGCCGCCCAGCACTTCCGTCTCGTCAGCGTCGCTGACACCGAGCTCCACCTTGACGATTCGCACGGCATTTTCGCCGCTCTTCACGAACAGGGTCGGCCGACCATCGACCAGGGTGATCGCGCTCGTGGGTACAATCGTGCTCACTTGCTCCCCACCGCCGGTGGCGTGGATGCGCGAGTTCACGGCCTGACCAGCGCGCAGCCGGCGATCGCGATTGTCCACCTCGATGCGGATCGGCGCGCTGCGCGTCTCTGGGTCGATGACCGCGCCAACCAGCGCCACACGACCCTCGAAGACGTCTTTTGGCGCCGCGAGTGGGCTCAGCTCGACGCGATCGCCCACGCGGATCTTGGATAAACTGCGCTCGAATACGTCCAGTTCGACCCACAGGTGGTCGACATTGGCGATGCGAAAGGCAACCATCTGCCCCTCCACCGTCTGGCCAGGCGCGATCAGGCGCTCGACGATCATGCCCTTCATGGGCGAGCGCAGCTCGTGTGCACCGAGGCGAGGGCCGGACGAGCGACTGCCAACGCCACCCGTGAGCGCTGCCACTTTTTGCTTGGCGGCCCCGAGCATCAGTCGAGAGCGTTCCGCCTGTACCGCCGCCATTTCGGCTTCGCGCTGCGTAGTCAGGTTCTTCTGCGCCAGCGCCGTTTCGCGCTGATAGTTCACGTCGGATGCGCGCTTCTCGGCTTCGAGCATGCTGACCGAAGCCTGCGCCTCACCGAGTTCCCCACTATCGATCACCGCGAGCACGGTGCCCGAATCGACCGTATCGCCCTCGAATTTCGTGACACGGCTGACCAGACCGCGCAGGCGCGCGCCTACAGCCGCCACGTGCGCGGGATTGAAAGCGACCGTACCGACCGCGGTGACGACCGGCACCAGCGAAGATTGCGAAACGGACACGAACTTGACCCCGGATCGCTCGACGAACGCTCGCGAAAAGATGATGCGCTGGCCGTCGACGCGCGGCATCTCGGTCACCGGACGCGGCGTGTGAGCAGCCTGCTGACGGCCCGAGCTTCGGGCGATCCACAGCGCACCGGCCCCGAGCACGCCGACGCCCACGGCCAGCGCGATCAGACGTCGCCTCTTCGTGGCAAGTGGCCCGGCCGCGGGCGCGGGCGCGGGCGCCGAGGCTGACGGCGTCATGGCCGGCGGATGGCGCGGATTCGATGCTTCTGAACTCATGGCAGCTCTCCGGTTATCTCGACTAAATCCCCGAGCAAGAGCCAACTCTTGTCGAGGATCTCCAGCCGGCGCAGGGACATCGCCGAAAAATCGCGCTGGCTCAGCAGCACCAAGTAAAAATCTCCTTTGCCGGCGCGATAGGTTTCGGTGGCCGCGGCCACCGCGCGCTGGGCTGCGGGCATGGCGCTGTGCGTCACGATCTCGAAGCCGCGGCTCAGCTCGGTGAGTTCACCGGTGATCAGCGCGGCTCGGCGCGCCAAGAGCTCACGTCGCAGCGCGAGTTCATCGAGCGCGCGCACGCGCTCGGCGTCGGCGCGTGCGCGCTCGCCCTGGTTCACGCGCACCGGAAATGCGTAGCCCAAGCCGGCGCCGAAACGAGTCTCGCCGTAGTCGCCGCGGCCGAACAACAGCCCCAGGTTGAGCGCACTCCGACCCTCGGCCGACAGGCGTTCGCGCGCGGATTCGTAGTACTTTGCCTGAGCCGAGAGCACGTGAAAGAGCGGCGCGCGCTCCACGTGAGGCGCTGCCAAAGCAGTGCCGAAGAAGCCAGGCGGAAACGCTTCGACGACGCTGTCCACGTTCAGCTTGCGCCCCGTCAGATCCAGCAGATCGGCGACCACGCGTAGCAGGTCGCCCTTGGTTTCACTAAGCGCCAATCGATGACGGGCGGCTTCCACGGCTGACAACGCTGCGTCCCGTTCGGTAGCGTCGCCCATGGCCATGCGCTCGGCGTGGTAGCGAGCCTCCGCGTCGGCATTGGCAGCAAGCTCGGTGAGCACACGAAAACGCGTGGCTCCCACGATCAACGCCCCGTACGCGCGCACCGTGCGACTGGCCGCCAAGGCACGCGCCTGCTCGAGCATGGCCGTATGCATCTGCACGTAGTCGTCCGCCTCGCGACCGCGACGTGACTTTTGACCCGAGATCTCGATCGGTAGCCAGAGCGCACTCTCGACGTTCACGTCCTTGACGACGTCTTTGGTCGCACCCTGGACCCTCACTTCGAGGAAAGGATTGCCGATCGGCGCTAGGCGCGCGTTCACGTAGCTGGAACGACTGGCGGTAAGGGCCGAACGCCCGAGCGACACTTCCGGCGCTCGCTCGCGGGCGAGCTTCACGAGTTCACGCAGCTCCGGAACGGAGTCGGCGAAGGGCGACGCAGGTGCCTGCGCTCGCACCGGCTTGGACAGGAGCAAAAGCGCAGCAGCGAGCGCTAGGAGGGCGATTCTCGACGTGAACATCGGCTGAATTGCGATGACCCTTAGCACGTGCTGCCGAATGGGGAAAACGGGTCGACCCGTGCCAAATCGCCGAGCAACGAATCCGGCCGGGTTACGGTCACAAAGCCTACCAAAGCCCGATCGCCGTTGCACTGGGGCTGCTTTGCCCGAGAGGCCGACCCGAAGTCCAGCTACGACACGAGCCGAAGCCGCTTTCGTCCGTCGTTGAAGGGCGACGAGGACGGGCCGCCTTGCTCACGCGTCACGACCGACAGCGCTCCCTCGGGAAGCGGCAGATGCTGGTTCTTTGCGTAGACCGGGTGGCGACCACGGGTTTTGTACCACTCGGCGACCGTAGCGGTTTTCTTCATCTTCTCGATGATCTGCCGGAAGCCCACGCCGGTGTTGTACGCGCAAAAGGAGATCTCCCCCATCTGCGTGCCGTACGGAATGATGCACATCTCGGTGCGCCGGAAGTCGTAGTTGAACAGATCCTGAAACCACATGCCGGCCACGAACAGGAAGCGCCACTCGAACTTGTGCGCGTCCCCTTCGCTCTCGCCCACCTTCGAGCCGTTGGCGCCGATTTGGCTCAAAAATTGGCGAGCAAACTCGGTGAAGCTATAGCCGGGCGGGGCCTTCTCGGGATTGAAGTTGCGCAGCAGAGAAAGCGCGATGCCGGTGATGGTTTGGGTCTTGGTTTGGCCGGCGTCGGCGATGCCCTGCAGGTCGAGCAGCACCTGGTCCAGGTTCAGAAACTGAGACACCGGCACCATTTGCTTGGTGCGCTTGTTCACCAGTAGCGCCGTGCCGATCCCGCAGTTCGGGTGGCAGCCGCACTTGAGCGCGCCAAACTCAGCGCTTTGGCCGAGCAGCAAGTCTACCACGTCACTGAACGGGTTCATGGCCGAGAGCGGAAACCAATCCCGCATCGGCTCGGTCACGCCCAGTTGCTCGTGCAGATCATGCACCAGGTGACTGAGCGTGTACCGCTCGCGCTTTCGGCGCGCGTCGTCGATCTCTTCATCGCGACCGGTAAAGCTGACCGGCTGGAACGAGACGACCGTCACCTTGTCGGCGTTGTCGATCGCGAACTCGACGATTGGCCCGACCTGCTCGTTGTTGATGCCGTTCACCACGGTCACCACCAGCACGACATCGATGCCCGCGGCAGCCAAATTCTCGATCGCACGCAGCTTCACGTCGAACAGGTTGCCGACTTTGCGATGGCTGTTGGCTTCGTTGGTGACGCCATCGAATTGCAGGTAGCAAAGCCGCAGGCCCGCGCGCTTGGCGGCGTGGCAAAATTCCGGATCTTGCGCGAACATGACGCCGTTGCTGGCGCACTGCACGCAGAAGTAGCCGACATCCCGGGCGTACTTGATCGACTCCAGAAAAAACGGACTCAGCGTGGGTTCGCCGCCGGAAAATTGCACGCTCAGCTGGCGACGCGGCTTGATGTTCAAGCTGTCGTCCAGGATCTGCTTGATGTCGGACCATTCGAGTTCGTGCACGAACCCGACCTGATTGGCGTCCATGAAGCACGGATCGCACATCATGTTGCAGCGGTTGGTCAGATCGACCGTGAGCACCGAGCCGCGGCCGTACTTGATGGTCGAGCTGCCGTGGTTGCGCAGCTTGCTCTTGGGCGCTTCGAAATCACGGCCCGGGAATAGACCCTCGATGCGCGCCATGAAGGCCGGATCGACGCTCATCACGTCCGCGAAATCACCGTGTTTGGGGCAGGTCTTGAGCATCACGACCTGGCCGTCTCGCTCCACGATATCCGCTTTGATTTCGCCGGGATTGCCCTCCACGAACTCGCGCAGATCTTCCGCGCCGGAGAGCACCGCATCGCGCACTTCTTTCACGCAACGGGGACACAGCGAATCCGTGCGACGTGGCCAGCCGAGTTGGGGTGCCGTCCGTTCCTTTTTTCGCAACAGCGGCGCGGGCGCCCACTTGGGCTGCAAGCGACCACCGGGAAAGCGCTCGTTGTACTTCTGATACAACGGCCAGACACGATTGACGGCTTTGCCGACGAGCTTCTCGGTCTCGAGGGTAATGCGTTCCAAAGCCTTCTGCATGATAGCCCACAGCATACACGCACCAAGCCCTCGACCAAGAGGCTTTTGAATTTCGTTGGCTCGCCGATTGCCGGTTTTCAAGGGCAAATTGTCACGCACGCGGCTCCGCGGACGGCTCTGCGCGCCGGGCAGCGCTAAGCGCTCGGGCCGTGCCTGAGACGATGCTAGGCTGGGCGGGATTGCGTAGGTTGCCCTGTCCACGCTGCGTCAATGAAACCCATCATCGTTACCAGTGATTTGCACTTGTCGGGCGATACCTCCGCCGCCGCCACCGTGCGCGATCTGGCGGGGCTGATGCGAGCCAATCCGGGACACGAGTTCATCCTGGCAGGTGACGTGTTCAATTTGTCCTGGGAAGCGCCCGGTCGCTCGGCGGTGGACGCGGTGCTGGCCCTGCTGTCGGCACATCCCGAGCTGGCAAGTGCAATGCGCGGGCAACTGACGGCTGGCGCACCGCTCACCCTATTAGCCGGAAACCACGACGCCGGGCTAATCTCGGCAGAGATTCGTGACGCGCTGCTTCACAAGCTCGAGCTGTCCCTCGGTGCCGGCCTGGAGATCGCGCCTTGGTTCGTGCGCCGGGGCGCCGTACACATCGAGCACGGCCATTTCTACGACCCGGACAACGCGCCCGCCCATCCGCTCGCCGAGTGGGGCCCGGAAACCGAGCCGCTGGGCATCGCCATTACCCGCCGTTTCGTGCGCCCGAGCGCTGCGCATCATTTCTTACACGCGCACGATACGACGCCGCTGGCCGGCATTGCCAAGGCCTTCCGCGTGTATGGCGCGCGCACACCGCTGATCATCTCGGATTGGTTTCGGGTTGCCGGAAAGCTTTGCCTGGAAACCCGCCGTACCGGTCGCTTCGACGCCGAGCGCAGCGCGGGCGAAGCCGCGCTCTCGGAATTCGCGCGCTTGGTCGAGCTCGACCCGGACGTTTTGCGCAAGCTACTGGATGGCGGCGCCGTGCCCACGCACCGCAACTTTCAGAAAACGTTCATGCGCCTGTACTTCGACCGCGTCTTCGCCAGCATGGGCCTACTCCTGAGTGGCGCCGCCTACCTGGCCTGGAAGAGCCGCGCAGCAGGCATCGCGGGCCTCCTCGCGGGCCTGTACTTGATTCAGTCCGTGCAGCGGACCGGCAACCGCTACGAAGATCTGCCCGTCGAGCGCTTGAGCGCTGCCGCCGCGCGCGTACGCGAACTCACCGGCGCCGAGAATGTCATCTTCGGCCACACGCACCAAGTGGATGAAGGGAACGGCTACGCCAATTCAGGCTCGTTCGGCTATTCGCAGCACGGCCGCCCCTACGTCCGAGTCGACGAGACCGGGCTGCCTCGCGTCGAACGCATGTAGCTCGCCTTCGACTAGGCCCTAGGGACGAATGACTTGCGTGCCTGGAGGAGGAGTGAAGCTGAATTCCCCGCCCGCGGTTTTGGTGTTGATCTCGGGGTTCAGGAAATCGAAGCGATTGCGATTGCCTTGGGAATCGAGCAGGAGCACGCGACGCACTTGGTAGGTGTTGGCGTCGACGTACAGGATGATCGACTGGTACGAGGGTGAGGCCTCGAGCGGATCGCCGACGATCACGTAGCCACCTTCGAAGCCCATTTGCTTGGAGTCGCGCTTGCTGAACTTGAACGAGGTCTTCAAGTTACCGCCGCCGACCAAGAACGAGAGCGCCGCGGGGTACTGGCTCTTGTCGAGCGGTTGCTCGTACATCTGCTTGTTCTCTTTTTCGTAGACCTTGACCAACTTGCCGTCGGAAACGACGCGATTGCCGTTGTTCGTGTAGCGCCAGCTCATCTTGCCGGGCTTCTCGAAAACGACCGAGCCTTGGCTGTTGATGGTCTTGTCGTACGCTTTCACCTTGTACTGCTGCTTGAAGCCAGCGCGAAAGGTATGTGAGCGATCGTAAAAGCCTTGCACACGCTCGGCGATCTGCTCGGCGGTCAGCGCGGGGGCCGCGGGCTTGGCGGGTACGGGCGCTTTTTCGGGCGCGCTGTCCGCAAACGCAGCGCTGACTGGCAACGCCAAAAGACCGAAGAAACCAAGCAGAACTGAACGGCGAATCATCACGGATGGACCTTGCTTCCGAAGTGCGAGCCTTGCAATCCTTCAGACGTCCATACGCTTTCGAGCCTACGAAGCTTTCTTCACTTCGATCCAGGCCCCCGGCCATCTTTCCATGGAGACTGTAAGCACCGGTCCGCTCGGGCGCCTTGCCCTCAGTGGCTGCGGGATTGGCTAGCGGATCCGCGAGAGCTTGGGCAGCTTCGGCCGGGTCGCGCGGGTTGCGCGCTTCTTGCCGAGCAGCGCTCGCAGGCCGCTTTCGCTGATTTTTGCGTCCGTTAGGCCAGTTTTCGGGCGCAACGCCTGAATCAGGCTGCCGATGCGTAAATGCGTGATGGCCAGCGCCAGCGCGTCTGCGGCGTCCGCGGGCGGCAGCCGGTCCAGCGCGAGCATCGCGCGCACCATCATCGCCACTTGGGATTTGTCTGCTTGACCCGAGCCAGCGATCGTCTTCTTCACCCGAGCCGGCGGATACTCGGCAATTTCGACGCCTGCACGGGCCAGCAGAAGCAGCACGACACCGCGCGCGTGGCCGAGCTTGGAGGCCGCTTGGGCGTCCTTGTGGAAGAACAAATTTTCGACCGAGCCCACTTCGGGCCGATGCCGTTCGATCACCGCACCTAGCTCGATCTCGATGCGCGCGAGGCGGTCGGCGATGGCACTCTTACCGTCCAAGTGAATCACGCCGTGCGCGACATGGCACAGACGGTTGCCTTCGCGCGAAACGACACCCCAGCCGAGGTGAAGCGTACCGGGATCCACGCCGAGTGCGAGCACGATCTCCACATAGCGCGTCTGCGCTCGAATGGAAAGCGGCCCGGCCGGCGTTGGGTGTAGGCTGAGCTCCGTGCGCGACCCGGACGTGATCGTGGTGGGCTCGGGCCCGAATGGGCTGGTGGCCGCCAACATCATGTCACGCCGAGGCTTTCGAGTGCTGGTGCTGGAAGCGAACCCGCGTCGCCCAGGCGGCGCCCTGGGCTCGGAAGAGCTGACTCTCCCGGGCTTCGTGCACGACGTGGGGGCCGCCTTCTTCCCATTTGCCAAGAGTAGCCCGGCCTTTCGCGAGCTCGACCTGAGTCGAGCAGGCGTCAAATGGCTGCACTTGCCGTTCGAGAGTTGCCACCCGGCTCTGGATGGTAGTTACGCGTGCATTGCGCGCGACGCGCAGCTCGCTGCCGCCCACTTCGGTTCGCCGCGCGACGGACAGGCCTGGCAGAAGCTCGCGGCTTCCCACGCGCGCATGGAACCCGCGCTGCTGCAGCTCTTGCTCGGACCCTTTCCGGCGCTCGCGCCCGCGCTGAAACTGGGCCTCGGCAATCTGAGCAAAATATTGTGGCGCTTCGCGCGGAGCGGCGGAAATCTCTCGCGCTCGCTGTTTCGCAGCGAAGCCGCGCGGCGCGTACTGCCGAGCTTCGGGCTGCACGTCGACGTGGGTCCGGAGGATTGGTTCGGCTCCGCGATGGGCTACCTGGTGGGCATGACCGCAGCCACTGGCGGTTACGCGGTGCCCGCGGGCGGAGCACAAACCATCACCAACGCGCTGGTGACGTTGCTGGAGAGTTACGGCGGGCGACTACGCCTGGCTGCGCGAGTCACGAAGATCATCGTGGCCGACGGGCGCGCCGCCGCCGTGCGACTCGAGAATGGCGAAGAGTTGCGCGCTCGCTTGGGCGTGATCGCCGACACCGCGGCGCCCACGCTGTATCTGAAGCTGCTCGAGCGAGCGCACGTGCCCAATTGGCTGATCCGCCGGATGCGCCAATTTCGGCAGGGTTTTGCCACCTTCAAGGTCGATTTTGCGCTGTCTTCGGCCGTACCTTGGTCGAACGAGCAAGCGCGCCAGAGTTCGGTCGTGCAGGTGAGCGAAAGCCTGGCCGATCTGTCGCGCTTCACACGCGAGCTGAGGATGGGAAAAATTCCCGAGCTGCCTTACCTGGTGGTCGGTCAGCAGAGCTTGGCCGATCCCTTTCGCGCGCCGAGCGCTCAGCACACGCTCTATTGCTACACGCACGTGCCCCCGCTCACAGAAGGCGGCTGGACGAATCAGAGTGAAGCGTTTGCCGACCGCATCAGCGAACGGCTCGAAGGACTGGCGCCTGGCTTCTCCGCACTAGTGCTCGGTCGGCACGTCAGTGCGCCGCCCGATCTCGAGGCAGCCAACGCCAACTTGATCGACGGCGATCTGGGTGGCGGCGGCAACGCCTGGCACCAGCAGCTGCTATTTCGCCCAGTCTTTCCGTATTTTCGCTATCGAACGCCGATCGCCGGTTTGTATTTGTGCTCGAGTTACACGCACCCTGGCGCTGGCGTACACGGAATGTGCGGCTACAACGCGGCCCAAGCGGCCGCGCACGATCTGAGCTGAGCTGAGCTCAGTCGTCGTCCGAGTACTTGCCCGACGCTTCGGCGTCCAAGACCACGGGTCGCGACTCGCCATTTTGCACGCGCCGCACCAGCTCGTCGACGCACGCAAAGAGCTGCGAGTTGTCCTGCGACGGGTAGCTTTGCAGGGTGTCTTGGTAGATATCGACCTTGTCCAAAAATTGGAGCAACGGTTCGAGCTCCAACTTCCGTGCCCAAGCGCCGTAGCCGAGCTTCTCCAGGTAGCGCGCGTTCAATTCTTGCTCGTACTGGTGCGCGACCGGGATCGACAAAAGCGGTACTTTCAAGCTCACGGCCTCGCTCAGCAGGCTAAATCCACCGCCCGCGACCGCAGCGCGCGCGGTCCGTAGATCGTCGAGAAAACCGAGCTCGGAGAAGCCGCACAAGGTGACGTTGCCCTCCTGACCCTCGCGACCCATGCCGTACACGCGAAAGCGATAGGGCAGCTTCTTGAGCGTGGGGATCAGGCTCTGGTTGGTGGGCGAGGTTTGGTAGACGAGCACGTGCGCGCCGGGTTCACGCTTGGCGAGGATCACCTCTGGCCGCAAAATCGGCGGGACGAGCGTGGTGTACTTCTTGCGCACTTCCGGAAAAAAGAAGCTCGTCGCCAGGTAGTGGTAGGCGCCCGGCATTTTGATCTTCACCGCCAGGCGCGCGAGATCGAAGTCGAAGCCCTTGCCCTGAGTCACGCTGGGGTCGTGCCGGCAGCGGTTGATCACCTGCATGTTGTCGATACTGACCACCGGGACGCGATGGTTGAGGCCGTACAGTGCAGCCCACGACTCGAAGTCACTGATCACCAGCTCGGGTACGAAGCCGCTCTCGGCGACGTCGCGATAAACGGCGACGTTCTTCTTGATGCCCTTGGGCGCGTTGCGCAAATTCTCGAACAAGCTCTTCGAGCGATCCAACGAGTTGCCGAAATAGCTCAGGCTGAGGCCGTGAATTTCTTGGATGCTCAGGTTCTGATGACCGCTGAGCCGCTCGGTCAGGAAGCGATGCGCGCGCCCCGACACGACCACCCGCAGCTCGTGCCCGGCACGGAGCAAGTGCTCGATCACGACGCGACTGCGCGTGGCATGCCCCATTCCTTCACCGACGACTCCGTACAGAATTCGCACTGCTGATTACTCCGAGGCGGAGCATGCCACAGCCAGGGCAGCAACGTGGCGGCGGCCAAATCCTGGCAATTGACCGCAAAAAGCCAGCCGCTGTCACGCTAGCCGCAGTTTCCAGCGCCTTGGAGTAGGATGCGCGGGTGATTCAGAAAGTGACGGCCAGCCCGGCCCCGCTGACGGGCAAACAACGAAGCTTCTTGCGCGCGCTCGCGCACCCACTCAAGCCGATCGTGCAAATCGGTCATGGCGGCTTGACGGACGCGGTGCTTGCGGCAATCGACGGCGCATTATCGATCCACGAGCTGATCAAGGTACGCATCACCGGCAAGGAAGATGCCTCGGCCGCGGAGCTGGCGCTGGAAGTCGAGGCAGGCACGCGCTCGAGCGTCGCGCAGGTCATCGGAAAAACGTTGGTCGTGTACCGAGCCCGCAAGAAAGACCCTGTGATCGTGTTACCCAAGGCCGGCGCGAAGCCAAGCAAGACCGCGAAAGCGAGCAAGTAACATCATGGGCGAACGCATCGTGCGCACACAAAAAGACGGCAACCTGGCCTGGCTCGATCTGGAGATGACGGGCCTCGACGCGCACAACGACGTGATCTTGCAGGCGGCGCTGATCATCACCAATTCGGATCTGACGCCGCTCGAGGAGTTCGTGTGTGACATCTGGCAGCCGGACGAGGCCCTAGCCAAAATGGTGCCGTTCGTGCGCGACATGCACGAAACCACGGGGCTCACCCGGCGCGTCCGCGCGTCCAAACTCGACCTCGGAGCCGCCGAGCGCAAGCTGATGGAGCGCGTCACCGGTTGGTGCGGCTTCGGCGCTGTTTTGTGCGGAAACAGCATCGGTCAAGACAAACGCTTCGTCGACCGCTGGCTGCCCGGATTGAGTGGCTACCTGAGCTATCGCACGGTGGACGTCACTTCGATCAAAATTTTGGCCAAGCTCTGGTACGGCGACGCCGGTGTTTTCTCCAAGCCCACGCAAGGCGAGCACGACGCCTTGGTCGACATCAAGAACTCGATCGCCGAGCTTTCGCATTACCGGAGCTTGCTCTTCAAACCCAAGCTCTAACGCTGCTGGCCAGAACTACGAGCGTCATTTCGCGCTGGTCGCGACGCGCGCAGCCGTTGGAGCGAGGGCGCGCGCTTTGGCGAGCAGCGAGACGAATTCGTGACGGTCGCCGCTGACGTCCGAGCCGAGCGCCCCTTGCGCCAAGCTGCGCGCTGCCTCGAGTGAAGCGCCGGACAGACCTGGAGCGCCGCGCAGCACCAGCGCGGCTTCAGCCACCGCAGCACTGAAGCGAAAGTCGGCCGAGGCCTGCTCGAGCGACAGTCCGGCGTCGACCACCACTCGCGAGAATTTACGGCTGACGTCCGACGAGGGCTGCTTGTAGCGAATATTGACCGTGAGCAGCTCGTTGCTGGCGGCCGCAGCGGCCACCGTCGGGGCGGTCTGATACTTCAGCGGGTCGACGCTCGCCGGCGCTGGCACGGCTTTTTGGCCCTTGGGCACTAGCTCATACAGCGCAGTAACGGCGTGCCCGGCGCCGATCTCGCCGGCATCCTTCTTGTCGTCGTTGAAGTCTTCCTTGGCCAGCAGGCGGTTCTCGTAGCCGATGAGCTTGTAGCTTTGGACCTGAGTGGGGTTGAACTCGACCTGCAGCTTGACGTCTTTGGCGATCGTAATCAGGGTCGAGCCCGCCTCGCGCACTAGCACCTTGCGCGCTTCGGCGATCGAGTCGATGTAGGCGTAGTTGCCGTTGCCCTTGTCGGCCAACATCTCCATCGTGCTGTCCTTGACGTTGCCATCACCGAAACCGAGCACCGTCAAGAACACTCCCGATTTCCGCTCGGCCTCGATCAAGCGCTGAAGCTCGCCCTCGCTCGAGGTGCCGACGTTGAAATCTCCGTCGGTGGCCAACAGCACGCGATTGATGCCGCCTTTCACGAACTGCTGACGCGCAGTTGCGTAGGCCAGACGGATGCCGTCCCCGCCGTTGGTGGAGCCGCCTGCCTCGAGTCGACCGAGCGCATCGAGCACGCGCGCGCGCTCCGCGCCGTTCGTCGCAGGCAACGCCAGCCCCGACGCGCCGGCGTAAACCACGATTGATATCGTGTCCTTTGCCCGCAGATTTTCAGCCAACAGCGCTAGTCCGCGCTTCATCAGCGGCAGCTTATTTTCTTGCATCATCGACCCTGAAACGTCGAGCAAGAACACCAGGTTTCGCGCGGGAGTTTCGGCTTGCGAGATGTGCTGGCTCTTCAGACCCAAGCGCAGCAAGCGATGCGCGCCATTCCAAGGGCAGCCAGAGACTTCACTGGTGACCGAGAACGGTTCTTGAGCGATCGGCTCCGGATAGCCGTAGCTAAAATAGTTGAGCCATTCCTCGACCCGAATCGCGTCCTTCGGAGGCAACGCACCGTCGTTTAGAAAACGCCGCGCGTTGCTGTACGAAGCGGTGTCGACGTCGACCGAAAAGGTGGACAGCGGCTGATCGGCCACGTTCAAAAAGGCATTTTCGGCGATGTGCGCGTAGTTCTCGGTGTTGAACTCGGCCGGCCGCGGCATCGCCCGTCGCGCGGGCGCGCTGGTTCGATGCGATCCGCCGAGACGACCGTGGCCGGCGCCAATCCCTTGACCGGTCGCGATCCCGAGTCCACCACCACCCGATCCGATCCCGCTCAGCCCGATCGTGCCTGAGTTTTGCGCTTGCTTCGCCGGCTCGGGGCGGGAGGCAGCGGAAGCCGCCGACGGCGCGACCGCTTTGGCAGCGCTTGGCCCGGTGCCCGTCGCTGCGGGGCCTGCTGGCAGGGCAGAAACCGGCTCGGGATGCTGCCCTTTCAGCGGGTCAGCGGGCGTTTCCGGCTTGGTGCGGGCCGCCTGATCAGCTGGCGTGCCGATCGTCGGTGGCTTGGCCTGTTCATGCGCCGGCGGGGTCTGCGAGCAGCCGCTGGCGAGCACGAACGACAAGACGCTGGCGCGGCCGAGAACGCTGCGATTGAGCAAAAGGCGGGCCGAGCGCGATGAATGGGCGACGAGCATGCGTGTTGTGACGCCGCACGGGTCGAAAAGTTCTCAGTTGCTGGACGATTCTGAAATTTCCCAGAACTAGTCGCACTCCTGCCCGATGCCGAAGAGCGGGAAGGATTTGCCCGGCCCCGGCGTAGCCACGCTCACTGCGTGGTGATCCCGCAGCAGCCATACTTGCAGCAGCCGCCAACGCTGCAAGTCGTCGTCTTCGGCGTGCACATGCCGGCCGCTCCGCACACGCTGTAGGTGCACTTCATGCCGATCGGCAAGGCCAGCGGAGTGATGCCTCCCTGACAGTCCACGTCAGTGCAGCAGCACTTCGCGTTGCACAGCTTGGTGTTGACGCATTTGTGATTTTCACAAGTGTCGGTCGTGCAGGGGACTTTGTCGTCGCACTCGGCAGCGCTGGTGCAAGCGATGCAGCCGAGCTTGGGATCGCAGGTGGGACTGCCTGCCGGGCACAGTCCGCTATCTGGTTGGAACGAGCAAATCCCGCCGCGACAAGTGTCTCTGGTGCAGCCGAGCCCGTCATTGCAATCCGTATCCGTGCAGCAAGCTTGGCAGCCCTCACTCCCGCAGCACTTGCTACCAGGGCCGCAGCCGGAGAAAGTGCAGCTGCCGTTCGCGCAGACACCGTTCGTCTGACAGGCATCGGCGCTCGTGCATTCGCCGTCGTTGACGCAGTCCGCGGCTTTCGCGCAGCCCGTGCTCAGGTTGCACAGCGAACCAACCGGGCAAGAGAGATTATCCGTGTGACTGCAGGTGCCTTGCGTGCACGAGTCCTTCGTACACCCTACGTCGTCATCGCAGTCGCTGGCCGAGCAACAAGTCGTGCCGCAAGTTGCCGATGCACCGTCGGCCTTCGGGCAGCACTTCTGCCCGTCCGCGCAGAAGGGGGCATGGCTGCACTCATTGCCGGAGCAGGAATCCTTCGTGCAAGGATCATTGTCGTTGCATTGCGAGTCCTCGCAGCACTGCGCGCAGCCGACGCCGGCACAGCACAGGGAGGCCTGAGGGTCGGCGCACACGCTGGCAGTGTGGTCACAGAGCGAAGTCGCTGCGGCGCAAGTGTCGTTCGTGCAAGCATCGCCGTCATCGCAGCTCGCGTCGTCGACGCAGGTCTCCTTGCGCCGGCAATCGGCGCTGGCGGAGCAGTATTGATCAGCGCTGCAGTTGCGGTTGTTGGGTGAGTGCGTACAGCCACCGGCGAAGCACTGGTCGTCCGTACACTTCACGCCGTCATCGCAATCATTGCCATCGCAACATTGACCGCACGAGCCGTCACAGCACTTTTCGGTGGCACCGCACAAGGGCGCAGACGCGCAGGCACCGTCCGCACCGCATTGGTCGACGGTACAGGGATTGGAGTCGTCGCAGTCTTCTGGCCCCTGGCAGGCGATCCTGGACTTGCCTTCTGCTCCTCCGCTGGCGTTCCCCGCAGCGCCGGCCGCACGGGAACCTCCGCTGCCGCCGTGCGCAGTAAATTTCGCTCCGCCGCACGCGTAGGCGGTGAACGAACACAGCGCGAGCATCATGCTGACACGCAACCAGTAGCTGAGACGGCTGGGCTTCAAGGCAAGGTTCCGGAGGAGAGGCAACCTAGAACACTAGCAAATCGAACCTCGAAAATCGAGGGGACGCTCAGACCTACACGCAGCGCTCTGGCTTGGCTTCTGGCTTGGCTTCTGGCTTGGCTTCTGGCCGCGTGTTCCTTAGCCCCCTTTGAAAGCACGAGCAGCGAGCGAAACTGCCACGGGGCGACTTGGCTCGCGGATGAATCAGAGGCCGTCGGCGTGCAGGTTCGTCAGCCCGAGCTCCGCCTCGAGCTCTTTGCGCAGGCGATTGGCGGTATCGCGTTCCTGTGCGGAGAAGCCGAGGAACTCGTAGGCGCGGTCGCGTTCTTCGAGGCCGAACACCTTCATGTTCCGGTTGAAAAACAACAGCGCGGTCGCGATCGCACGCACCAGGGCGCTCTTGGTCATGATGCACGTCGGAGCCGGCCTGCGCGCGATTTGTTTGCCCAATAGCTCACGCTGACGCCCGTCGGGCTTGCCGCCGTACGACACGATCAGCGTGCGGCTCTGGCTAGGCAGAGCGCGCCCCGCTTCGTCCGTGAGCATTCTCTGCCACTCGAGGTTGCTCGGATCCTCGGCGCCCTGAACCACGACCATCAGCCGACCTTCGAAACGCCAAGAGATCGAGCGTTGCATCTCGCTTCATGCTAGGCGGCTTGCACTCGACGTCAACTCCGACTCGCTGCTCGCTTGGATTCAAATTCGTTCGCGACACAAGTGCAACGCGCGGCGAGCGAAGCTCGAGGCGCGCGCCGAGTCCGCGTGGACGCGACGGTCGAACACGAACAGCTGGACAGGTGACGCCCGTCCGCTTCGGGGATCTGACGGGTGGGGATCTGGGTTGATGGTCACGCGCTACTCCGCGGCCGTCCCTGCCTTCGGCGGCGTGGGACGAGAACGACTCGGGCAGCGAGCTGCGGCGCTGGCCCGCGCTCGCCCCCCTCCTGGACAACGCGTCATGCTTCAGCAAACCCGCGATTCGGCTCGCGATCGTTCGTGCCAGCGTCGGGAGCGGCTAAAACCGGCTTCAGCATTGGCGGAAGCCAGGGTTCCGGCGCAGAATGCGCACGCCGATGCCTGGTCCCCCCTTCTCAGTGCGATGAACGACGAATCGGTGCAGGCGGCGGCCCAAGAGTTGGCCCAGAAGGTGGCGGGGCAAACGCTCTCGGTTGGCGAGCAGCGCGCTTGCGAAGCCGAACTTTCGGAACTCCGTTTGGCTTGGAAGCGCAACCCGAGCGCGTTCTCGTCCGACCTACTGGAGATGTTGAAGAGAATTGCCAGTTCGCTGGCCGCAGGGGCAATCGCGCACAAAGGCAGCGATCCGGCGCTCGTCTTGAAAGAGTGCTTCGGTTACGACACGTTCCGGCCCGGTCAACGGGCGATCATCGATACCGTCTTGAGCGGGCGCGATTGCATCGGCGTCATGCCCACCGGCGCAGGAAAGTCGATCACTTACCAGATCCCTGCCCGGATCTTGGGCGGCCTCACGCTGGTCGTCTCGCCCCTGATCGCCCTGATGAAAGATCAGGTCGATGCGATGACGGAGGTCGGTGTCCGGGCGACGTACCTGAATTCATCGCTCTCGATCGACGAGCGAAAGGCGCGCGTCTCCGAACTTCGCGCCGGTCGCTACGAGCTCTTGTACTGCGCTCCGGAAGGCCTCGAGGCGTCCGTGGGGCGCGTGCTCAACGAGGTCAAGCTGAGCTTGATCGCGGTCGACGAGGCACACTGCATTAGCCATTGGGGCCACGATTTTCGGCCGGCCTATCGCAACCTTTCCGGGATGAAAGAGCGTTTCCCACAGGTGCCGGTGCTGGCCTTGACCGCCACGGCCACGCCTCAAGTCACGGCCGACATCGTGCAGCAGCTCGGGATGCGTTCGCCTGCGCGCTACCGCGGCTCGTTCTTCCGAAAAAATCTGCATCTGCACGCTTATGCAAAGGGCGACGCGCTGGGCTGTACCGCCAAAGAGGCAGCGCTGGCCGTAGCGCG
>DATEPG010000410.1:0-3055 GCA_035273265.1 Polyangiaceae bacterium | reverse complement strand
CAAGCCGAACTGCGACTCACCCATCTTCCTAGATAAGGACGGGATTCGTCGAGTTCGTCCGGAGTGCCGTTAGGCATTTCCTTCGCTGTGCCGTAGGTCATGTCATGCGCGTCCGTTTGGATCACACGCACGCACATGATTGAGAGAGCTCCAAGTTCGCTATCGAGTAAACGATCGCAGGTCTGCTAGACTCGCAGATCGTCAGGCTCGGGCGTCATGGCGTGTTCGTGATTCGTACCTCCGACCAGACTCACAACCTCGATGTCCTCCGGCTTAAAACTACTAGTCCCCTGTGCACTAGCCCTCTACTTCGCGGCCGCCTGCGTGCCCGATCTAGACTCGCTTTCAGCCGAGCATTCCAATGCCGGCAGCTCCGGCTTCGGGCCCGCCGAGGGCGGCATGGGCAACACCGGCGAGGGCGGAGCGCCGGTGGTCAACTCCTGCGAGAACAAGGCCAAGGACAGCAACGAATCCGACGTGGATTGCGGCGGTTCTAGCAAGTGCGACCGTTGCGCGACGAACGCCAAATGCACGACCAACAGCGATTGCGGTACCCAGTATTGCAAGAACAAGTTTTGTACGGAGCCGACCTGCACCGACGGCGTTCGCAACCAAGACGAGACGGAGATCGACTGCGGCGGTAGCTGCAAGCCCTGCGATATCGGCGCCAAATGTACGGACAACGACGATTGCGACGGTCAGTACTGCGTCGACGACAAGTGCGCCGATCACTGCACCAGCGGCGTGAAAGAGTCCGACGAGACGGACAAGGACTGCGGCGGCGCAACCTGCGAGAAGTGTGCAGATACCCTGAAATGCTCAGCGGCCGACGACTGCCAGAGCCTGGTGTGCTCCAACCAAAAGTGTTCGGTTCCCACCTGCAGTGACGAGGTCCTGAACCAAGACGAGAGCGACCTGGATTGCGGCGGTGCTTGTTCGGGTAAGGGCAAGGCGTGCCCGGTCAATGCGCGCTGCAACAGCGAGGCCGATTGCGAGAGCTGGATTTGCTCCAAGGCCGGCAAATGCGTGGCAGACATCCTGGTCGCCCCGGAAAACGTGCTCGACGACTTCGAGGACGGGAATACCTACCTGCCCGCGGACCCTGCGCTCGGCATGCGCGTCGGGAACTGGTACCCGTTCAGTGACGGAACGGGCACGGCCAGCTTCGACGTCGTTGGCATCACCCGAGGGCAAAGCCTCAAAGGGTTCATTACCAAGGGTAAGGAGTACAAGACCTGGGGCTCCGGCGTAGGCGTCGACATGGCACCGGGCAAGGCACCCTATAACGCTGGCGCCTACACCGGCATCACGTTCTGGGCGCGTGCCGAAACCACCGAGGCTACGCAGACGGTGACCGTCGTGTTCCCCGACGTGGATACCGATCCGGGCGGCAAACTCTGCACGTCCTGCGATCATCACTACAACACAGGCGTGTCGATCACCCCGGCTTGGCAGCGTTACACCATCAAGTTCAGCGCGCTGGTGCTCGAAACCGGGACCATCCCGGAGCCAACGATGTTCAAGCCGGGCGCCCTGATTTCGGTTCAATTCAGGTTCGCACCGGGCCAGGCGTACGAAGTGTATTTAGATGATATCGCCTTCGTGAACTAACCTATCGACGAGAATCATGAAGACCATGAACAAACACTGTCGTTCGGCATCTGCGCTACTGATCGTCGCAGGGCTCTTGCCGTCGGGCATCGCGTCCGCGAAAGGCCCCGCGACACCCGCAGCGCCGGCTCCGGCTCCGGCAGCGACACCGGCAACGACTCCGACTCCGAGTCCGAGTGCTACTGCGCCCACCGGCGAAAGCCCAAAACCGCAAGATGCCGAAGCGCCCAAATCAGCCAGTGAGCTATGCGGCGCGGCCTACGAGCGCACGCAGACAGAGAAGCTTGCCGGGCACTACGTAGCGGCGGCAGCGGCGGCGCTGGAGTGCTCCCAGCTGCAATGCAATTCGGCGATCGTCCAAGAGTGCGTGCGCTTTTACGGTGCGCTCGAGGCAGAAACGCCCACGCTCGTATTTTCGGCGCGCAAGGCGGAGGGCGGTGAGCTCACGGATGTGCGTGTCGAGATGGACGGCAAGGTGGTCGCCGAGCAGATCACGGGGCGCCCGTTCGCGACCGATCCGGGCCCGCATAATTTCGTGTTCATTCATCCGAAGCGCGGACTCTTGCGGCTGAGCGAGACCGCCCGCGTGGGCGACAAAGCTCGCGTGCTCGAGGTGACGTTCGCTGATCCGTTGGCGAAACCGGGCACCACTGGCGGAGCTGCTCCCGCGAGCCCGCGTGGTGGTGTTCCGACGATGACTTACGTGCTCGGGGGGCTCGGGGTGGTCGCGCTCGGTGGCTTCGCTTACTTCCGAATCACCGGCGTCAATGACTACAACGCTCTCAACGAGAGCTGCAGCCCGTATTGCAACCCGGCTGACGTAGACCCGATTCGCCAGAAGTTCACTTATTCGTACGTGTCGCTCGGCGTGGGTATCGCGAGCGTGGCGGGCGCGGCAGCCATCTACTTCGCGAGCCGCGGCGGAGGCCCGTCGGTGCAAGCCGGTATTACGCCGCGTTCGGACGGCGCGATGGCGGGCTTGAAGGCGACGTTCTGAGCGCAGCGTGAGCAAGGAGTTCGGCGTCGACGTCGAACTCTCATCCGCTCATCGCGCCGATGCGAGCTCATCGCGCCGATGCGAGTTCATCGCGCCGATGCGAGCGACACGAAAACCAGCGTCTCGCACCATTAGGCAGCGAGGAGGCACTCCATCCCTCGGTCGGGGATCCCCACTGCTCCGGGTGGGCGTCGCGAACGAGAAAAGTAGTTCGTGCACCAATGCCGTTCACTTAAGCGCGTCTGAGGGCCGAGTTTTTCTGTTGTAAGTGTTTAAGTTTGTCTTGGAGAAGCGCGGGTAGCTGCGTTTCTTGCGCGGGGGCAGGATGTAGCGCTTGACGTTGCTGCGCAACATGGCGAGGCGTTTGGGGATAGCGCCTGGGCTTGCAACGCTTAGCCATTCCCATTCGCTGCGAATTAGCCGCAAGGATTCGACGAAGCTGATACG
>DATEPG010000409.1:0-2342 GCA_035273265.1 Polyangiaceae bacterium | reverse complement strand
TCGCCTTGCGGATCGCCTCGATGGAGAGGTCTACGGCGAATTTTTCCGCGTTCCTGCGCGTCGCCAGGAGAATACCCTCGCCGCAGCCGATTTCCAGGAAGCGCGCCGCGGGGAATTGATCCAGCAAGGAGGAGAAATAACGGATGAATTCCGGGGTTCTTCCCTGGCTTTCCCAGACGTTGGATTGCGCTGTGTAGATGGAGTCATAAGCGCCGGCAATGGCTGCCGTGCGCTCGAACTTGGGGTCTTTTGACAACAAGCGCGGCACGCCATCCTCGCAAGGAAATTCGCAGCCGCATCGTGGGCAATAAAGACGCTCCAAGGGCGCCTTGCAATCCGGACAGACGTAGCTCGGCATTGCCCGGTTTTCTTCCGATGCGCGAACCACCTGCCGATTCATGGAACCCCTTCGAGCGGGGTCAGCGAGACCGACTCCGGCGTCGTGCCGCGGATCACGCGGTCATGGACCACCGAGCTGGGCTCGCCGAACGCGAGGTGGTAGTTGGCAAGCTTGAGGAAGCAGCCCATCCCCCGATAAAGCGTCGGCCCGTAGTGCTCGAGCACTTTTCGGCCGACGGGCTCTGAGCCCTTCCTCAGCCAGGCGATGAAGAAGCCGTCGGAGGACGACGACCATCTCACGTGGTAGACGAAATCGTGCCAGAGGTTTTTTTCCACCGCGCCGAGCCACTCGGACAGGTACTCGCCGACCGAGTTCTCACCGGTGTTCACGCTTTCCCCGCCGTAACCGCGCAGGCGCAGGCCGTCGAAGGTCGCGTCGACGTGGAAATTCGCCTGTCCGAAGCTCCCGTTGTGGTGGAAATTGAACACCACGCCGAAACCGCCCGCAGGCGGGGCGACATAGTCGTTGGGGAAGAGCAGCGAGTGCGCCCACCACTGCTCCTGGCCCTCGAAGCAGTCGGTCGCAATCGAGCGGAGCGCGAGGTCGTTACGCTCGCTGCTGGGCCCGCTGCCCGCGACGTCGGTGTCGCCCGGCTCGGTGTGGAGGCGCACGCTGCTTTTGCCGTCGCGCGCGAAATGCCTCAGCTTGGCGCGTCGCGGGGGTTGCTTCGCTTCCTCGACGAAACCGCAATCGGCCGGCGCGTTCTCGAAGCTGCAGGAAAAGCTGACCGCGCCGTGGCTGATGCGGATCGCGTTCAAGTCGAAGAACTGCCGCTCCGAGACGATCTTGAGGACGCGCTTGCCTTCGGCAAGAGGAATCGTCGTCCTGCCGAGCCATTGGTAGTTGTTGACCGGCCCGGTGGAGGGCAACACCACCATGCCGGTCACGTCCACGCCATCCACCTCCACGTGGAACGCGCTGTCCGGAAAATCGGGATGGGTCACGACTCTGAGCTCGATCTGGTAGTCGCCGCTCGTCGGTACCTCGATGGTGTAGGCCAGCCATTCGCCGTTCTCGAAAAACCGCACGATGGAGCCGCCGCCGAACGGGTCCGGGGAGACGAAGAGATCGACGCCCTCGTGCGGGCGATATTCGCCGCCTTGATTGGCCGGCGTGTTGTCGTGATAGCCCACGCCTTCGCCGCCGCGATCGAAGTTCTCGGCTTCGAGGTATCCGGGGACGGGGAATGGATAACCGAAAAAAGGCCTGCGGTGCTCCTCGGCGAGAGCCGCACTTGCGGCGAGCAGCAGCGTGATGACGGCAGCGCTTGTCGACCAGCTTCGCACAGAAGCTTGTACCAGCCCGGACGGGCCTAGGCAATTAGCTCTTAAGAGTCCTTTCTCGCGGCTAGTTGCCCGCGTATATCTGCCCGTGGACTGCAGCGATGTCATGACCTTAAGGAGGAACGCAGTGGGCAATCTGGTTCGGGCGGTGGTTGTCTGCGGCGCGGGATTGATGCTCGCGCCTGCGGCATTGGCGCAGCTCGCGCCCGTGCCTGGCGGCACGGTAGTGACCATAACTTCCCCGCCTTCCGGTTCCCGGGTGACCGGAGCCATCGCGGTCAGCGCCAGCGCGAGCGCCACGGGGCCTTCCGGCATCACCGGGGTGCAGTTCAAGCTCGACGGCACCGACCTCGGGGCGCAAGACTCCGCGGCGCCCTACACAGTGCCGTGGAACAGCGCTGCCGCGACCGACGGCTGGCATACCCTGACCGCAGTTGCGCGCGATGCGAACGGATTCGAGTATTCCTCCGATCCGGTCACCATCAGGGTATCCAATAGCGCGCCGCCGGCGGCGACGGTGCAGCGTTACGAAGAAACCGACGCGCGCGTGAGCTACAGCGCCGGCTGGAGCCAGCTCCAGGCCGGAGTGCCCTTGAAGGCAGGCTGGTTGCGGGATGACACCTCCTGGCTTGCGTGGAGCGGGGGCAGCGCCGAGGAGT
>DATEPG010000408.1:0-6213 GCA_035273265.1 Polyangiaceae bacterium | reverse complement strand
GCGCCGAGCCCGAGGCGCTCGGGGCGCTCGGTTCGGGCGGCGCGGTCACGCGCGTGATCTCTTCGTCGGGAAGCTCCGGCAAGGGCAGAGCGTCTTCGTCGTCGAGTTCGGTCGTTGCGGGCGACGCCGGTGTGCTGAAGGGATTTAGCGCGCGCGCACTTGGCTGATTGGGTGACGATTCGAGCTCCAGAAAATCGGCGTCGCCCAAGGTGAACGCAAGGCTCTCCTCGCGCGTCCCGCCGACCAGTGGCAAACCGAGCGCGTCGGCCAATGCCGCTCGAGCGCTTTGCGCTTCGTCCGAGGCACTGAGCAGGGTCGGGCCACCCGCCGCGCGTGCGGCCTCGGGTCCTAGCCCCGGACCGGTTTTGACGCCTTGGCGTGGTGCCAGGCCGCCGAGCGTTTTCGGTAGGCTGGATGCGGCTTTGCCCAGCGCGCCGAGCGTTGACTCATGGGTCGGGCCCGCTGGGCGCGAACCGGGCTGCATGCCTGGGGTGGTCGAAACGTGCTGGCGGCCGAAAAACGGCTGCGTGCTGGGGATCGCGGGCGAACTCTCGAGGCGTGCGCGCAGGGGGGCGCCGCTGGTAGCCGGTGAACTCTGCTTCCTGGCCGCGGCCTGGGGCAGCTGCGCGTCACTGAACTTGGGTTGGGTTTGGCGGGAAGCGGGGCTCGGCGCGGGCGGGATCGTGCCTCGGCGCTTCTCCGCGCCGCTCAGGGCGGCCGCCTGAATGGCCGCGCCGATCGCCACGACCTCGTCCGGATTGATATTGGCGCGCAGCGGCTTCTTGAAAAACTCCTCCACGCGGCTTCGCACCATGGGGATGCGTGTGGACCCGCCGACCAAGAGCACTTGATCGAAGTCGGTGGCCGCGAGCCGGGCGATGCCCATCGCTTCACGGCAGACGTCGAAGGTGCGGTCGACGATCGGCAAGGCGAGGCGCTCGAGCTCCGGACGGGTCATCGAAAAATCGAAGTCCAGGCTTCGCCCGCCCAGGCCGTGCCCGACCTCACTGACCGTGATGCGCACCTCGCTGTCGGTCGAGAGCCGGTGTTTGACGATTTCGGCGGCGGCTCTCAGCCTCTCGAAGAGCTGTAGATCGACTCGCGCATCCAGCCGGTGTTGAGCGACCAACTGCTCACTCATGCGCTCGGCGATGGCGAGGTCCAAATCGTCACCGCCAAGGAAGGTGTTGCCCGCGGTTGCCAGCACTTCGAACACGTTGTTCGAAAGATCGAGCAGCGTGACGTCGAAGGTGCCGCCGCCGAAATCGTACACCGCGACGCGTTCCGAACTCGCGCGGCCGTAGCCGTAGGCAAGCGCAGCCGCTGTCGGCTCGTTCAGAATGCGCATCACTTCGAGGCCCGCCACGCGGCCGGCGACCTTGGTCGCCGCGCGCTGCAGATCGTTGAAATTTGCCGGCACCGTGATCACGGCGCGATCCACGCTCGTACCCAGCGCGGCCTCGGCGACGCTTTTGGCCTTGCGCAGCACGAACGCGCTGATCTCGGGCAAGGTGTAAGTCTCGCCACGCGCGACGACCAAGGACGCCAGCCCTGGGCCCTCGCGCATCTCGAACGGGAAGCGCGAACGCGCACGGCGGACTTCGTCCGAATCCCAGCTGCGGCCGATCAGGCGCTTGATCGAATAAATCGTATTCGAGGCGTCCACGATGCGGCGCTCTTTGGCAGCGCGACCGACCAGCACCGTGCCGTTCGGGTGAAATGACACGATGGACGGGATCAGAACTTGCTGTGCTTCGTCGAGCAGGGCGGACGCCTGACCGTCGCGGACGACGGAGACCACCGTGTTCGTGGTCCCGAGATCGATGCCGATTACAGTGGACATGTTCTATTCAGCGACCTCTGAGAGCTGAGCGAGCGCACGGTCGTACCAGGCTTGCACCGTGCGCTCGAATGGCCACATCCAGCCGTACTCGGGTCCAGTGAAGCGCTGGACGATGTGTGAGCGCAGACTCGGTGAGCGCGCCGCTTCGAGACCCAGGAGCTCGGCGGTCGCGCGCAGCGTCTCTTCGTACGCCTCCCACTCGATCCGCGCTCGGCCATACGCCAGGCCCAGCGGGAAGAACGGGATCAGGTACAGCCAAGTCATCAGGAAAGCACCGTAGCGGCGGCGCTGGCGCAAGTGAACTCGCTCGTGGCGCAGCAGAATCACGCGCTCCAGGTCGGCCATCGCGTCCCAGGTCGGCGGTACGTACAGAGTATTGCCGATCACCGTGTGGTAGCGAGTGAGATAGCTGCGCTGCCCGCCCAAAGTCACGGCTTTCAGCGCGAGGTCGATCGCCCGCGACGGCCAATGTCCGAACTTTGGCACGATCCGAAACGTCGGGAACTCGGCCCGAATCGTTTCGATGAAGCGACCCGTGAGCTCCATCTGCGTCGGGCAAGGGTAGCGCGGTTCGCTATCGGCCAGGAGGCCTATTGGCCGAGCACGTCGCCTGGCTTGAGGGCTCGCCCGTTGATCAGGTCGAGGGCGGGCAATTCCTTGCGGCCTTCGAGTTGCGCGCGGACGAGTTCGAATGAGCCGTCTATCGTACTGATTAGGACTCGCTTGCCCTCGACGCGGACCGTACCCGGCTCGCCGGCTGCCGGGCGATCGCTCCGTCGAGCTTGGGCGATCTTGAGCGGTTTGCCGTCGAGCAGCGTGTGAGCGCCTGGGCGTGGAGCGAGGCCGCGCACCAGATTGACCAGGTCGCGAGCGGGTTTCGAAAACAGCAGTGCGCCGTCAGCGCGCTCGAGTGGTGGCGCGTGCGTCGACTTGTCGTGCTCCTGCGGCACGGCCTCGAGTTCACCGGCGACTGCGCGCACAAGCTCTTCGCGCACGAGCTGCACGGAGGTCGCTGCCAGGCGCTCAGCGAGTTCGCCGGCGGTTTCGTCGTCGCCGATTGAGATCGCGCGCCGCGCGTAGACCGGTCCCGTGTCGAGACCCTCATCCATCTGCATCAGGCAGATCCCGGTCTCGTGATCGCCATGGATGATCGACCAATTGATCGGCGCTGCGCCCCGCCAACGCGGCAGCAGCGAGGCGTGCAGGTTCATGCATCCGCGCGTGGGCGCGGCGAGCACTGCGAGCGGCAAGATGCGGCCGTAGGCCATGACCAGCGCCACGTCGGGGGTTCGCTCGCGCAGCCATTCGTCTAGGTTCCCTGTCTTCACCTTGAGCGGTTGGTGAACCTCCAAGCCCAGCTCGAGCGCGGCCACCTTGACGGCCGGCGGCTGCAAATTCAGCCCGCGGCCGGCAGGCCGATCCGGTTGGCAGACGACCCCGACGACTTCAGCAACTTCAGCCAAGGCTCGCAAGGCCGGAACAGCGATAGCGGGAGTCCCAAAAAAAACGGCGCGCACCGGGCTGGTATACCAGATACCGCTCCGGTCGCGCCTCACCGGCCCGACCATCCGGCAACGCCTCGCTGCCCGCAAAGTTACACTGCCGAATCAGCGAGGCCCGTCCCGAGCGGGGCGCCTTGAGCGGGGAAAGCGAGATCGGGCGTTATGGAGCCGGGGTGGGTAATCCGAAAGGCCTGGCGTGTCGTATTGCCATGGTTAGGTTCTGAGATTGTAGAGAGACGGCGCCGTACCGAGCCACCCTGAAGCCGGCCCCGCGCATCGAGCGGGCAGGAAAATAGGGGGTGCGCTCGGCCCGTCGCGAGTGACAAGATGGAGACTGACCATGAGTGAAAAGAAAAAGCCGTCGCCGCCTCCGCAGCCTCCGCCTCCGACCGAAGACGAGATCAAGTTCGGAGACGAGTTAGCGGTATTGCCGATCCGGAACGCCGTACTTTTCCCGGGCGCCGTCGCGCCCTTCGACGTTGGGCGCGAGAAGTCCGTGGCGCTCGTCGAAGACGTTCACAACCTTTCCACCCCGGTGATCGCGATCTTCGCGCAGCGCGATCCTGCTACGGACGATCCGGGTGCCGACGACTTGTACCCGGTCGGTTGTGCAGCACGCGTGCTCAAGGCGCTCAAGCACAGCTCGGGCAACTACTCGCTGATCCTCCAGGGCCTGACTCGCATTCGGCTCGACGCAGTCACGCAGTCATCGCCCTTCTTGCGCGCCAAAGTAACCCGCGTCGAAACGCCCGCCACGGAAGACGTGGAAGCCGAAGCGCTAGCGATGAGCTTGCGTGACGTCGCCAAGCAAGTGATCCAACTGATGCCCGAGCTACCGCGTGAAGCGGGCTCACTCATCGACTCGATCCAGGCGCCCGGCGCGCTGGCGGATCTCGTGGCCGCCAACCTGGATGCCCCGGTCGAAGAGAAAGCCCAGCTGATCGAGACCGTCGAGGTCAAGGAGCGCATTCGCAAGGTGCTGCGTTTGCTCACCCGGCAACTCGAGATCTTGAAGATGCGTGAGCGCATCAACTCCCAGATCAAAGAGGAGATGGGCAAGAACCAGCGCGAGTATGTGCTCCGCCAACAGCTCAAAGCCATCAAAGAAGAGCTGGGCGAAGACGACGGAGACCAAGGCGATCTGGACGGGCTCGAAGAGCGCGTCGCCAAGGCCAACCTGCCGAACGAGGCGGATAGCGTCGCCAAGAAGCAGCTCAAGCGGCTGCGTTCGATGCAGGTGGGCTCGGCGGAATACACCGTCGTGCGCACGTACCTGGATTGGATTTTGGATCTGCCGTGGTCCAACCAAACCGACGACAACATGGACATCGCCGAAGTGCGTCGAGTCCTGGACGAGGACCATTACGGCCTCGAAAAGGTCAAGAAGCGCATCGTCGAGTACTTGGCCGTCCGCAAGCTCAAGAAGGACAAAAAAGGCCCGATCTTGTGCCTGCTCGGCCCGCCTGGCGTGGGTAAGACGTCCCTCGGCAAGAGCATTGCCCGAGCGCTTGGTCGCAAGTTCGTGCGCGTCTCGCTGGGCGGCGTCCACGACGAAGCGGCGATCCGCGGTCACCGCCGCACGTACGTCGGTGCCCTCCCGGGGCAGATCATTCAAGGCATGAAGAAGTCCGGGACGATCAACCCGGTGTTCATGATGGATGAGGTCGACAAAATCGGACACGACTTCCGCGGTGATCCGAGCGCGGCCTTGCTCGAGGTGCTCGACCCCGAGCAAAACAACACGTTCGCCGATCACTACCTGGAAATCCCCTACGATCTGTCGAGCGTGATGTTCGTGGCCACCGCCAACATCGCCGATCCCATCCCGCCGCCTCTGCGGGACCGCATGGAAATCCTGGAAATTCCGGGCTACACGCGGCGTGAAAAGCTGGCGATTGCGCGCCAGCACTTGATCCCGAAGCAACTCGAGGAGCACGGGCTCAAGCCGGATCAGCTCACCATCACGGACGAAGCCGTGGAGGAGTTGATCGAGCACTACACCCGTGAAGCAGGCGTTCGCTCCCTCGAGCGCACGGTTGCCAGCGTGATCCGCGGTGTTGCGGTCAAAGTCGCCGAAGGCGACCTGAGCCCGCGCACCATCAAGAGCGAGGACGATCTTCGCGAGTTCTTGGGCGCGATCAAGTTCACGAGTGAAGTGGCCGAGCGCACGGAAGAAACCGGCGTGGCAACCGGTCTGGCCTGGACCAGCGTGGGCGGCGAAATCCTCTTCATCGAGGCGACGCGCATGTACGGCACGGGCAAGATGCAGCTGACCGGCCAACTCGGTGACGTGATGAAGGAAAGTGCTCACGCAGCCCTCAGCTACGTGCGCACCAACGCCGAAAAATACGGCATCCCCAAGGACTTCCTCGAGAAGAGCGACGTACACATTCACATCCCTGCCGGTGGCATGCCGAAAGACGGCCCCTCTGCTGGCATCACCATGTTCACGGCCATCGTTTCCCTGCTCACGGGCATCCGGATCAGGCACGATGTCGCCATGACCGGCGAGATTTCACTGCGCGGTCGGGTGCTCCCGATCGGCGGATTGAAAGAAAAGACCCTCGCCGCGCACCGCGCGGGCATCAAGCGCGTGCTTGTGCCCGAGCGTAACAAAGCGGACTTGGATGAAGTGCCGAAAGAAGTCCGCGACGAACTCGAGTTCGTGTTCGTACACAAGCTCGATGAAGTGCTAGAAGCCGCGCTGGAGCGCATGCCCCAGCCCTCTCAGGCGTACCTCGACGAGGTCGCCAAGAAGGAAGCGTCTCCACAACCCAGCACGAACTGAAACCGCAAAACAGCGCGTGACAGTCAAAGACGCCCGAGGGCAAAAACCTCGGGCGTTTTTTTGTGTTTGATGGTCATTGC